>NZ_JBEOZT010000005.1:0-333139 GCF_040298265.1 Nonomuraea sp. NPDC001636 | reverse complement strand
GCGGGGGGGCCCCTCCCCCGCCCCCCCGCCCCGCCCCCCCCCCCCCTGACCCCGCGCCGCGGAGCAGGCCACGTGCGCGCCCAGCTCCTCCGGGCCCATGATCATGCTCCACTGCAGCTCGGGCACGTCGGGCGGGAGCACGCCCGTGGCCTCCAGGGCCTTCTGGTAGGCGCTGGTGCCGGCGTCCTCGCCCTCCTGGGCGTAGGTGCGCAGGATCTGCGCGGTGGTGGGGGACACGCACAGGGCGGCGTAACGTTCCATGCCGCCGAGTTGCAGCAGCCGGGCGAGCGAGCGGGACAGGCGTTCGTGGTCGCCTCCGGGCCGGAGCGGGCCCACCTTGATCGGAAGCGTGTACCAGAGGAACTCGCAGACGTCGAGCTGGGTCACCGTCTCCAGCGGTTCCCCACCCGTCAACCATTCGACGGCGGTCCTGGCCTCCTCGGCCAGGTCCGGCTGAGATCGCTCCAACTCGGCGAGAAGGGCGGTGACATCCGGTGCACTCATGCCTCGAAGTTTGCCGTATCGCACCCAGCTATGACGATGACCGAATGCGGTGCGTATTGGGTCTTGCACAGCGACTACCCTACGAAACCGATGTTTACCTACAGTGAGCGGGTCAGATCCATCGTTTGTCGAACAGCATCCGGGCCTTCCACTCGGTGTACGGGATCACCTCGGCGGACAGGATCGGGTGCAACCACCAGAAGTTGATCAGCGCCAGCAGCGCGTACGCGCCGACCACCGCGGCCCCCAGCGTGCGGCGCATCGGCATGGCCCCGCTCTCCGTCGGCGTGGCGGGCCCGATGAGCAGCCCGGCGCACAACGTCAGCGCCAGGATCATGAACGGCACCATGGGGATCGCGTAGAACAGGAACATCGTGCGGTTCTCGGAGATGGCGAAGTAGAACCAGGGCAGCCAGCCCATCGCGTACGCCAGCAGCACCGCCCCCGCCCGCCAGTCGCGCGAGGAGACGTACCAGGCGATCAGGGCCACCAGCGCGGCCAGCGCGCCGAACCAGATCACCGGCGTGCCCACGCCGAGCACCGCCTCCGAGCAGTCCTTGGCCCCGCACACGTTCTGCTTGCCCTCGTAGAAGAAGGCCACCGGACGCAGCAGCAGCGGCCACTGCCACGGCTCCGACATGTACGGATGGGACGTCTCCAGCCCGTTGTGGAAGGAGAAGACCTGCCACTGGTACTGGACCCATGAGCGCATGGAGTCGAACAGGAAGAAGAAGGGGCCGGAGGAGGTGGCCTGGTCCCAGTTGCGGCCATAACCGTTGGCGGAGGCGAACCAGCCGGTCCAGGTGGCCATGTAGGCCACGAAGGGGATGACGGTGAAGGACAGCAGGGCGTGGGGGAGGTCTTTGTTCCAGGCTCCGGCGTAGGGGCGTTTGAGTCCGATGGCTCGGCGGGCGCCGAAGTCCCACATGAGGGACATGATGGCGAAGGCGACGGCGAAGGCGAGCCCGGACCATTTGACGGACATGGCGAAGGCGAGGCAGACGCCGGCGGCCAGGCGCCAGGGCCGGGCGCCGAGCCAGGGGCCGTGGGGTGAGACGGGCGAGTTCTCGTACCAGGCGACGAGTCGTTCGCGGGCGCGGTCGCGGTCGACCACCAGGCAGGCGAACGCCGCCAGCACCCAGAACATCAGGAACACGTCGAGCAGCGCCGTGCGGGACAGCACGTAGTGGAGGCCGTCGAGGGCCAGCAGCAGGCCGGCGAAGCAGCCCAGCAGCGTGGAACGGGTCATCCGGCGGGCCACGCGGGCCAGGACGAGGATCGACAACGTGCCGATCAGCGCCGCGGCGAACCGCCAGCCGAACGGGTTGAGCCCGAACAGCCACTCACCGGCGCCGATCATCCACTTGCCGAGCGGCGGGTGCACCACGTACGAGGCGCACTTGTCGAGCGTCTCCTGCGTGCACGACTGCCAGATGTCGGTCTTGCCGGCCAGGATCGCCTTGTCCGCGTCTTTGATCGTGACGCGCTCGACACCCCAGTTGATCAGGGAGAAGGCGTCCTTCATGTAGTAGGTCTCGTCGAAGACCACGGCCCGCGGGTGGCCCAGGTTGACGAAGCGCAGGATGCCGCCGAAGAGCGTGACCAGCAGCGGGCCGACCCACCCCCACAGGACGCTGCCACGCATGGGGGGGATCACCCGGTCACGCAGGGACCGCGTCTGCGATTGGCTCTCGCCGACCTCCGGGTTGTCGTAGGCCTGGTACGGGGAATCGGTCACCGCCATTCGGACATCGTACGGGCCCCAAGCCGTTAGGTACTGCAAGAATCACGGTCTAATTGGTATGCCCTGCCACAATGGTCGGGTGACTGGAGAAGGCAGGTTGGTGCTGGCCGGAGCCCCCATAGGTCAGGCGGGTGACGTCTCGCCGCGGCTGCGGGAGGTGCTCGCCGGCGCCGACGTGGTGGCCGCCGAGGACACCAGACGGCTGCGCAGGCTCGCCACCGAGCTGGGCGTGGAGATCAGCGGCCGGGTGGTGTCCTACTACGACCAGAACGAGGCGGGCCGCGCCCAGGAGCTGGTCGAGGCGCTGAGACAGGGCCGCACGGTCGTGGTCATCACCGACGCCGGGATGCCCGGGGTGTCCGACCCCGGCTACCGCCTGACCCACCTGGCGGTCGAGGCGGGCATCACGGTGACCGCGCTGCCGGGGCCGAGCGCCGTGACCACGGCCCTCGCCGTGTCGGGGCTGGCCAGCGACAGGTTCTGCTTCGAGGGTTTCCCGCCGCGCAAGACCGGCGACCGGGCGCGGCGGCTGTCCGCGCTGGCGGCCGAGGAGCGGACGATGGTCTTCTTCGAGGCCCCCCACCGGCTGGCCGAGTCGCTGGGCGCGATGGCCGAGGCGTTCGGGCCCGACCGGCCCGCCGCCGTCTGCCGCGAGCTGACCAAGACGTACGAGGAGGTGCGCCGCGGCGGGCTCGGCGAGCTGGCCGAGTGGGCCGCGGGCGGCGTCAAGGGCGAGATCACCGTGGTCGTCGCGGGCCGCGTGCCGGGGGCGGGCGAGCCCGACATGGACGAGCTGGTCGCCGAGGTCGACCGCCGGGTGGCCGAGGGCGAGCAGCGGAAGATCGCCATCGCCGACGTGGCCAAGGGCGCGGGCGTGCCGAGACGCGAACTTTATGACCTGGTGCACAAACGCATAGGGTGATCGACATGGGGGAGACGGCACGACGGCTGGTCCCGCCGTTCCAGGGGCGGCCCCTCTTAGGCTGGGCGGGGCCGCTGCTGGTCGCCCTCTTCGGCGGGCTGCTGCGGTTCGTCCGCCTCGGTGAGCCGAAGGCCGTCGTCTTCGACGAGACCTACTACGCCAAGGACGCCTGGTCCCTGCTTCGGTACGGCGTCGAGCGCGCGATGCTGGGCGACGCCAAGAACCCGATCGCCGACCGGCGGCTCATCGCCGGGAACCTGGACATCTTCCGCCAGTGTCCCCAGTCGTCCGACTGCGCCTCGTTCGTCGCGCATCCGCCGCTGGGCAAGTGGATGATCGCGGTGGGGGAGTGGCTGTTCGGGATGAACCCGTTCGGCTGGCGGTTCGCGGCGGCGCTGGTCGGCACGTTGTCGATCCTCGTGCTGGCGCGGGTGGCGCGCCGGATGACCCGTTCGACGCTGCTGGGCTGTCTGGCCGGGCTGCTCTTGGCGCTCGACGGCCTGCATCTGGTGTTGTCCCGCACGGCGCTGCTCGACGTGTTCCTGATGTTCTGGGTGCTGGCGGCGTTCGCCTGCCTGGTGGTCGACCGCGACCGCGCCCGCGAACGACTGGTCGCCTGGTACGAGAACTCGCCCGTCTCACCTCACGGCCCCTGGCTCGGCGCCCGGCCCTGGCGCCTGGCCGCCGGCGTCTGCCTCGCCTTCGCCATGTCCGTCAAATGGTCCGGACTCGCCTTCGCCGTCGCCTTCGCCATCATGTCCCTCATGTGGGACTTCGGCGCCCGCCGAGCCATCGGACTCAAACGCCCCTACGCCGGAGCCTGGAACAAAGACCTCCCCCACGCCCTGCTGTCCTTCACCGTCATCCCCTTCGTGGCCTACATGGCCACCTGGACCGGCTGGTTCGCCTCCGCCAATGGTTATGGCCGCAACTGGGACCAGGCCACCTCCTCCGGCCCCTTCTTCTTCCTGTTCGACTCCATGCGCTCATGGGTCCAGTACCAGTGGCAGGTCTTCACCTTCCACAGCGGGGTGCACGAGTACCACCAGTACATGTCCGACCCCTGGACGTGGCCGCTGCTCGTCCGCCCGGTGTCGTTCTACTACCCCGCCGACGTGCCGCCGTCGGCGTGCGGGGCCTCCGCGTGTGCGCAGGCGATCCACGGGACCGGCACCCCCGCCCTGTGGTTCGGCGCGCTGCTCGCGCTGGCGGGCACGGCCGTCCTGTACGCCAGGAGACGCGACTGGCGGGCCGGGGCGGTGCTGCTGGCGTACGCGATGGGCTGGCTGCCCTGGTTCTACTACGCCCTGGCCGACGACCGCACGATGTACCTGTTCTACATGCTGCCGGTGGTGCCGTTCATGGTGCTGGCGGTCGTGCTGATGGCCGGGCTCGTGCTCGGCCGGGCCGACGCGCCGCCCACGCGCAGGGCCGTCGGGGCGGCGTTCGTGGGCGCGTTCGCGATGATCGTGCTGATCAACTTCTGGTGGCTGCAGCCGGTGCTCACGGCCGAGACGCTCACGCAGACACAGTGGTGGGCTCGGATGCTGATGCGCTCTTGGGTGACCGCCGCCCCCAAGTGACGCCCTTGCGCAGCGTGATGGCCGCCGCGATGCAGGCCAGCGGGACGGCCGGCAGCACGTAGCGGTAGTCGAACTCGGCCGTCGCCGCCGGGGCCAGCAGCAGCCCGAACGCCCCCAGCCAGGGCAGCGCCACCGGGCCGCCGAACCGGCGCCAGCGGACGACGATGCCGTACAGGCCGATCAGCATGATGCCGCCGAGCATGATGCCGCGCAGGTAGAAGATCTTCTGGTAGCCGCTCATGATGTCCGCCCACGGGTGGACGATCCTGGTCTCGGGCGGGCCCTGCTCGTAGCTGAACGCGTCGGTGTCGGTGTGGCCGCCCCCGTAGGAGGACCACTTCGGCAGGCGCTTGGGCCGGCCGGTGTCGTCCACCTCGTAATAGGGCCTGAACTGGTACATGTTGTACGTCGACTCGTCCGGGAAGCGCGGCCGTCCCCAGTGGAAGGAGCGGAAGAAGTCGCGCGCGACCACCTTCAGGTAGTCGCCCGGCTGGGACAGGATCGCCCGCGTCGCGAACGCGCTGGCCGCGTCGTTGGTGATGCCGCTGAACTTCTTGGCGATGCCCCACCGATGGAGCACCTCGCCGGTGCCCGTGCCGTCGCCGTTGCCCTGGCCCCACAGATACCACTGTGCGTAGTCTTTGCGCTGGTTGACCGGGTCGTTGATGCACAACAGGAGGAGCTGGACCTCCTTGTACTTGTCGATCTTCATCTCGTTGCAGTCGGCGAAGATCGCGGTACGCATGTAGAGGATGAGCCCGTCGCTGTTGGTCATAGCGAATTTGCCGTAATTTGTAGAAAACCAACCCATATAGCTAAGAACGGGAACCGCGCACGCCGCGATGACCGCCACGATGGGCCGCCACCCCGTGCGCTGGACGATCAGGTAGAGCACCACGAGCCCGAGGATCGGCATGCCGATCGACCGGGTCAGCCAGGTCAGCGCGAGCAGCAGCCCGACCACGATCCCGGACCGCCACGACAGCCGCCGCTTCCACAGCACCAGCGTCACCACGCCCACGACCAGCAGCGTGAACAGCGTGTCGGACATGACCATCTGCTCGAGCTGGATCTGGTACGCGTCGAACAGCACCGGCGCCGCCGCCAGCGTCGCCCCCCACTTGGGCAGCGCGAACTTGCAGCGCAGCAGGGCGTAGATGAGCGCGGCCGCGGCCAGGCCCATCAGGTGTTGCGTGAACATGGCGAGCGTGAAGCTGTGGAACGGCTTGAGCAACATCAGCCAGAAGCTGTAGCCGTCGGGCCTGATCGGGTGGGGCCTGGGGTGCAGCGCCACGTTGACGTACTCGTAGGAGTCGTTGAACCACATCGCCGGGCCGTAACCGAGCATGGTGATCAGCCGCAGCACGGCGCCGACGCCGAAGGCCACGGCGAACACGCGATGACGGCGCACGAGGGACAGCACGCGAGCTGCCCGGCCAGGAGCGGAGTGGTCCACAGGGGTAATCTCCGCGACGCTCACCATGCTGTAAAGAATGCCAGTCGTTTTTAGGTCTTGACCCGAGCACGCCGGGCACAGGGCATGATGGTTCACTGGAAGAGCCTTATTACTGAAGGGTTGAGACGTGGAACTGACGGTGGTCATGCCCTGCCTCAACGAGGCGGAGACCGTGGAAGTCTGTGTGCGCAAGGCATTGGCGTGCATGGAGGAGCACGGAATCGAAGGGGAAGTCCTGATCGCCGACAACGGCAGCACGGACGGCTCGCAGCAGCTCGCGCGTGATGCCGGGGCCCGTGTCGTCCACGTCGACGAGAAGGGCTACGGCAACGCCCTCATGGGCGGCATCCGCGCCGCCCGCGGCAAGTACGTGATCATGGGCGACGCCGACGACTCCTACGACTTCACCTCGTTGCTCCCGTTCGTCGAGCAGCTCCGCGACGGCGCCGACCTCGTGATGGGCAACCGGTTCAAGGGCGGCATCGCCCCTGGGGCCATGCCCCCGCTCCACCGCTACCTGGGCAACCCGGTGCTGTCGTTCATCGGCCGGCTGTTCTTCCCGTCGGCCATCGGCGACTTCCACTGCGGCCTGCGCGGCTTCCGGCGCGACTCGATCCTGCGCCTCCACCTCCAGACCGGGGGCATGGAGTTCGCCTCGGAGATGGTCGTGCGCTCCACGCTGTCCGGCCTCGACGTGCGCGAGGTGCCCACCACGCTCTCGCCCGACGGCCGTTCGCGCCCGCCGCACCTGCGCTCGTGGCGCGACGGCTGGCGCCACCTGCGTTTCCTGCTGCTCTACAGCCCCAAGTGGCTGTTCTTCTACCCCGGCGTGTTCCTGATGGTCCTCGGCCTGATCGCGGGCACGGCGCTGACCTTCGGGCCGGTGGAGATCGGCGAGCTGGCCTTCGACGTCGACACCCTGGTCGGGTCGTCGGCGCTGGTCGTGATCGGCTTCCAGGCGGCGCTGTTCGCGGTGTTCACGAAGGTCTACGCGGCTGAGGAGGGCTTCCTGCCCGAGTCGCGGCGGATCCGGAAGATCATCGACATCGTGACGCTGGAGAAGGGCCTCGTGGTCGGCGGCCTGCTGGCGCTGGCCGGTCTGGTCGGCCTGGTGATGTCGCTGGTCCACTGGCAGGTGCGCAGCTTCGGCGCGCTCGACCCGCGCGAGTCGCTGCGCATGGTCGTCCCGGCCGCCACGGCGCTCGTCATGAGCTTCCAGACGATCTTCGCCTCGCTGTTCATCAGCATCCTCGGCATCCGCCGTACCAAGGAGAGCTCGATCGACGTGGCCGCCAAGGCGGCCGAGGAGGCCGCTGAGGCGGTCTCCCTGGAGAAGTCCAAGCACTAGGGTCCTCCGCGTCCCGGTGGGAGCCGGCGCCGGCCACGTGCCGGCGCCGGCTTCCGTCTTTCCGCGCGGGGGGTTGGGGGTTTGGACGAGGAGCGGGGCCGCGCCCCGTAGGCTTAGGTCATGTCCCAGCACATCTTGACCGCCGTCGCGTGGCCGTACGCTAACGGCCCCCGCCACATCGGGCACGTCTCGGGTTTCGGCGTGCCGTCCGACGTCTTCAGCCGCTACCAGCGGATGGCGGGCAACAAGGTGCTGATGGTGTCCGGCACCGACGAGCACGGCACTCCGATCCAGGTGCAGGCCGACAAGGAGGGCGTCAGCGCCCGCGAGCTGGCCGA
Organism: Nonomuraea sp. NPDC001636; assembly: GCF_040298265.1. Classification (NCBI taxonomy): domain Bacteria; kingdom Bacillati; phylum Actinomycetota; class Actinomycetes; order Streptosporangiales; family Streptosporangiaceae; genus Nonomuraea; species Nonomuraea sp. NPDC001636. The sequence goes on along the minus strand of NZ_JBEOZT010000005.1, from coordinate 325,244 downwards.
CAGGTACAACAGGGTGATCGCCGAAGACCTGACCGGTCTCGGGCTCTCCTACGACCTGTTCACCCGGACCACGACGAAGAACCACTACGCCGTCACGCAGCAGATCTTCAAGGGCCTCTACGACAACGGCTACATCTTCCCCAAGACCACGATGGGCGCGATCTCGCCCTCGACCGGCCGTACCCTGCCCGACCGCTACATCGAGGGCACCTGCCCCATCTGCGGCTACGACGGCGCGCGCGGCGACCAGTGCGACAACTGCGGCAACCAGCTCGACCCGATCCAGCTCATCAACCCCAAGAGCCGCATCAACGGCGAGACCCCCGTCTTCGTCGAGACCGAGCACTTCATGCTCGACCTGCCCGCCTTCGCCGAGGTCCTGGGCTCCTACCTGCAGTCCAAGCAGGGCGAGTGGCGGCCCAACGTGCTGAAGTTCGCCCTCAACCTGCTCGGCGACCTCCAGCCCCGCGCGATCAGCCGCGACCTCGACTGGGGTGTGCCGATCCCGCTGGAGGGGTGGCGCGACCAGCCCAACAAGCGCCTCTACGTGTGGTTCGACGCGGTCATCGGCTACCTGTCGGCCTCCATCGAGTGGGCCAGGCGCTCCGGCGACCCCGACGCCTGGCGCCAGTGGTGGCAGAACCCCGACGCCCGCGGCTACTACTTCATGGGCAAGGACAACATCGTCTTCCACGCCGAGATCTGGCCGGCGATGTTGTTCGGCTACAGCGGCATCGGCGCGCGCGGCGGCTCGCCCGGCGCCCTCGGCGCGCTCGACGTGCCGTCCGAGGTGGTCTCCAGCGAGTTCCTGACGATGGAGGGCAAGAAGTTCTCCTCCTCCAGGCAAGTAGTAATTTACGTGCGCGACTTCCTGGCGCGTTACGACGCCGACGCCCTGCGCTACTACATCGCGGTGGCCGGCCCCGAGAACCAGGACACCGACTTCACCTGGCAGGAGTTCGTCAACCGCAACAACGGCGAGCTCGTCGCCGCCTGGGGCAACCTGGTCAACCGGTCGATCTCGATGGCGTCCAAGAACTTCGGCGTCGTGCCCGAGGCCGGCGACCTGACCGACGCCGACCGGGCCATGCTGGAGCGCTCGCGCAACGCGTTCGCCCCGGTGGGCGCCGAGCTGGGCAGGTCGCGGTTCAAGAACGCGATCACCGAGGCGTTCGACGTCGTCCGCGAGGCCAACAAATACCTGGCCGAGCAGGAGCCCTGGAAGCTCAAGGACGACACCGAGCGGCAGAAGTCGATCCTCCACGTCGCCCTCCAGGTCGTCGACGACGCCAAGACGATGCTCACGCCGTTCCTGCCGGGCTCGTCCAACAAGGTCTTCTCGATGCTCGGCGGCCAGGGCGTCTGGTCCGGCATGCCGGAGATCCGCGAGGTCGACGAAGACGGCGGCACCCCCTACCCCGTCATCACCGGCGAGTACGACGGCGCCGCCCGCTGGGAGCACCGGCCGATCAAGCCGGGCACCCCGCTCGCGCCGCCCGTGCCGCTGTTCAAGAAGCTCGACCAGAAGGTCGTCGAAGAGGAGCTGGGCCGGCTGGCCGACTGAGGCCGTAGTCCTTGAGCGTGATGGCGGAGGCCGTCTTCCTGACGGACTTCGCCATCATGCCCTTCCACGGCAGATACGGCATGATCCGGTAGTTCTGGTTCATGAACCAGGCCATCAGCCGGCTCTCCGGCACCATGAACTTGCTGACGCCCACGGCCGACTTCTGGCAGCCGGTGGCGTAGGCGCGCACCTCCTGCTCGTAGCGGGCGAACGCGGTCCGGTGGTCGCCGCCGGCCGCGGCCAGCTCGCCCGCCAGCACGTGCGCGCCGACCAGCGCGAGGCCCGTGCCCATGCCCGACAGCGGCGACGGGCAGCAGGCGGCGTCGCCGATCAGCACCACCCGGCCGCGCGACCACGAGTCCAGGTGCACCTGGCTGGTGGAGTCGAAGTAGAAGTCGTCGGCGTCCCACATCCTGCGCAGCAGCTTCGGCGTCTCCCAGCCGACCCCCCGGTACGCCTCGGCCAGCAGCTCCTTCTGCCGGGTGACGTCCCGGCGGTCGTGCTCCAGCGGCGGCGAGCCGAAGTAGAACATGGCCTTGGCCTCGGTGTTGTTCCTGGCGCTGTAGAGGCCGACCGTCTTGCCGGGCGTGCTGTGGAGCAGGCCCGTGTGGTCGAGGCCCAGGTAGTTGTCGAGGGTGAACACCGCGCAGTAGAGCCCGAGGTGGCTGGTGACGGCCGCCTCCGGCGCGTCGAAGGCCAGCGAGCGCACGTTGGAGTGCAGGCCGTCCGCGCCCACCACGAGGTCGAACCTGCGCGTCGCGCCCCGCTCGAACGTCACCGTCACCCCGTCCGCGTCCTGGGCGAGGGAGGTGATGGAGTCGCCGAAGACGTACTCGGCGCGGTCCTTGGTGGCGTCGTAGAGGATGCGGGCCAGGTCGCCGCGGAGGATCTCGACGTCGCCGGAGAACAGGTCGCCGGGCACGGAGGCGAGTTTCCTGCCGGACTCGTTGACGTACGACATGTCGCCCATGTGGGTCTGGAGGCGTTCGACGTCGGCGAGGATGCCGAGCGCGCGCAGCGCGGTCATGTGCGCCTCGCCGCGGAAGTCGACGGAGTAGCCGCCCTCACGCAGAGCGGGGGCGCGTTCGACGACGGTGACGCGGTGGCCGGAGCGGATGAGGTGGAGGGCCAGGGCGGGGCCGGCGACGCTCGCGCCGGAGATCAGGATGTCCATGCCCGAGAGCCTGCCGGGCCCCGCTCACCGCCCCCTCACCTCACGCTCACCGCCCTCTGTGCCCTTGCTCGGGGTATCCCGCGTCTCAGGCCGGGTCGTGGAGCGGGAAGTCGTCGAGGGAGTGCAGGGGGGAGGCGTCGATGACCTCCGCCGGGACGCCGGCCAGCATCAGCGCCTCCCGGTGGGAGAGCCGCACGCCCGCGCGCCGCGCCTCCGCGTACGCCTGCTCGCCCAGCGCCGCGCGCAGCCGCCGCGACAGCCCGGCGACGTGCTCGTCCTCGGGCACGTCGATGCCGCGGATCGCGACGGCGGCGCCGAGCAGCGTGGCCGCCGCCGCCGGATCGTCGTCGAAGGCCAGCACCGCCAGCGCCTCGATCGCCCTGACGCTCTCCGACAGCGCGCCCGACATGACCGTGCTCTCCATCGCCCGCAGGTAGGAGGCCCGCGCGCCGGCCGTGTCGCCCTCGGCCGCGGCCAGCCGTCCGAGCCCGACGAGCAGCCTGGCCATGTTCCCGGACGTCTTCACCCAGACCGGGTCGGACCGGCGCAACGCATCCTCGTAGAGCTCCCGGGCCCGGACCAGGTCGCCCTCGCGTATCGCCACGTCGCCCAGGCCGCGCAGGGCCGCCGGCAGGATCGCGCCGCCCGTGCGCCCGGCCAGCTCCGCCGCGCGCTCGTAGTCGGCCCGCGCGCCGGCCAGGTCGTGCCGGATGCGGTAGTCGCCCCGGTTGCAGTAGTGGTCGGCCAGGTCCTCCTCCGCGCCGAGCTGCTCGGCCAGCGTGATGGCCTCCTCGGTGCGGGCCAGCGCGGTGGCCTCGTCGCCGCACGTGCTGGCCAGCCAGGCCAGGGCGTCGAGCGTCATCGCCGCGCCCCAGCGCTCGCCGAGGCCGCGGAAACCCCGGAGGGCCGCCTTCAGGTCCGCCTCGGCGGCGGCGAACTCGCCCGCCGCCATCCGCGGGTAGGCCCAGATCAGCCGGGTGGCGGCCGTCTCCCACGCGTCGGGGCCGCGCTCGCCGCGCCGGATCAGCGCGATCGTGACGGCGGGATCGACCGACGCCGAGGCGACCATCGCCCACAGGCAGGTGACGACCGGGTTCCGCAGGCCGCCCGCCGCGATCATCGTCTCGGCGCTGTCCTTGTGGCGCTCCCACAGCTCGCGCCGCCCGCTCGCCGCGGTGAGCAGGGTCAGCAGGTACGCGTCCCCCAGCGCGGGATCGGGCCGTGGACCGGCCGCCTCCAGCAGGGCCGCCGCCTCCTTGGCGGGAACCGTGCGCATGCCGCGCATCCACAGTGAGAACGTCTGCGCGGCCAGCAGCCGCATCCCGAGCGCCACCTCGCCCTGCTCCACCGTCCAGCGCAGCGCCGCCTGGAGGTTGTCGTGGTCGGCCGCGAACCGGGCCAGCCACGGCAACTGCTCCGCGCCCCGCAGCCGGGGATCGCCCTCCTCGGCCAGGGCGAGGAAGTACGCGGCGTGCGCCCGCCGGAAGGTCGCGGCCGCCGCGCCGAGCCGGTCGGCGCAGAACGCCCGGATCGTCTCCAGCATGCGGTAGCGGCCGCCCGACACCTCCAGGAGCGACTTGTCGGCCAGCGAGTCGAGCAGGTGCTCGGGCAGGCCGCAGACGGCCGCGGCGGCGGCCGCGGTGGCTCCGCCGGAGAAGACGGTCAGGCGCATGGCCATGGCCTGTTCGGGCTCGGTGAGCAGCTCCCAGCTCCAGGCGACGACCGCGCGCAACGTCTGGTGCCGGGCGTCGGCCGTACGGCTGCCGCGCAGGCTGAACCGGCCCTGACCGGCCAGGCGTTCGGCCAGCTCGCCGGCCTCGTGCGTACGCATGCGGGCGGCCGCCAGCTCGATGGCCAGCGGGAGGCCGTCGAGCGCGGCGCAGATGCGTTCGACCGGCTCACCAGGGGTGAAACCAGGACGTACGGCCTTGGCCCGGTCGGTGAAGAGCGTGCGGGCGTCGGAGGGGGTGAGGGGGCGTACCGGCCACAGGTGTTCGGGGGTGATCGCGAGCGGCTCGCGGCTCGTGGCCAGCACGCGCAGGGCCGGGCACGCCGACAGCAGCCGCTCGGCCAGCGCCGCCGCCTCGCCGACGACGTGCTCGCAGTTGTCCAGGACCAGCAGGGCCGGCCGATCGGCGAGCACCGCGACCAGGCGGGCCAGCGGATCGGGTGCACCGGACGCGCCCAGCGCCGCGGCCCCCAGCAGCGCGCCGTCGCGCACGCCCAGCGCGGCGAGGACCGCTCGCGCGAGATCGGCCCCCGGGCCGAGCGGGGCCAGCTCGACCAGGACGGCGTCGCGGTGGTATCGGGCGAGCTCGACGGCCAGCCGGCTCTTGCCCGCGCCGCCGGGCCCGAGCAGCGTGACCAGACGGGCGGCGGCCAGCAGCGCCCGGACCTCGGCGAGGTCGCCGTCGCGGCCGACGAAGCTGGTGAGCCTGCCGGGCAACGGCACCGCCGTGCCCGCCTCGGCCCTGGGCGCCGGGGCCGGGGCCTGGGGCGGGGCCTGGGGCGGGTCGGTCTCGCCGCGCAGGAGGGATCGGTGCAGGGCGGCGAGCTCGGGGGAGGGGTCGGCGCCGAGTTCGTCGGCCAGCAGCCGCCGGGTCTCCTCGTAGAGCACCAGCGCCTCGGCCGGCCTGCCGTCGGCGCGCAGCGCCCGCATGAGCTGGCCGCGCAGCCGTTCGCGCAGGGGGTGGCGCCGGACCAGCTCGCCCAGCTCGGGGATGACGCCCTGGTGGCCGCCGCAGCGCAGGTCGGCCTCGATGCGGTCCTCCAGCGCGGCCAGCCGGCGCTCCTCCAGTGGCGCGCCGTGCACGGGGTCGAGGTCGGCGAACGCGGGCCCGCGCCAGAGGGCCAGCGCCTCCCGCAACAACGTCGCGGCCAGGGCGGCGTCGGCCCGGCCTGCGTCCGCCCTGTCGGTGTCGGCTCTGGCGGCGTTCGCCCGGTCGGTTTCGGCGGGGTGGTGGCCGAGGAGGGCGGCGCGGCCGGTGTCGGCGAGGTGGAGGAAACGGCCGGCGTCGATGTCGCCGGGGGCTGCCGGCAGCCGGTAGCCGGCGGGGGTCAGCTCGACCGGGATCCCGTCGCCCCGCAGGCGGGAGACCTGGGAGTGCAGGGCGTGCTGGGCGTTCTTCGGCGAGCGGTCGCCGTACAGGAGGTCGATCAGGCGGTCCTGGCTGACGATCTCGCCCGGACGGACGAGCAGCAACGCCAGCAGCGCGCGCCTGGCCGGACCACCCAGAGGGACGTCGACGCCGGCCGCGTCCCATGCCCGGGTGCTGCCGAGAATGCCGAAGCGCATGGAGGCTACTTTAGATGCGTGAGCAAGATTCCCGCCGCGCCCGAGCCGCTTTCCGCACCGGTGTTCGACAGCCACTGCCACCTGGACATCATGGTCGGCAACCGGCAGGCGTCCTCGGGCGACCCGGTGGCCCAGGCGGCCCAGGCGGCGTCGGCCACCGTACGGTCCATCCTGCGGGACGCCCGCGAGGTCGGCGTGACCAGGCTGGTCACCATCGGGTACGACCTGCCCTCCTCGCGCTGGAACGCCGAGGTGGCGGCCGAGCAGGAAGGCGTGTACGCCGGGGTCGCCATCCACCCCAACGAGGCCCACGAGGCGACCCCCGAGGTGCTGGCCGAGATCGAGAGGCTGGCCGGGCAGGCCGACGTCCGCGCGGTGGGGGAGACCGGCCTCGACTACTTCCGCGACTGGGCGAGCAAGGACGACCAGCACGCGAGCTTCCGCGCGCACATCGAGATCGCCAAGCGCACCGGCAAGGCGCTGGTCATCCACGACCGGGACGCGCACGACGACGTCCTGAAGGTGCTGGCCGAGCAGGGCGCGCCGGACAAGGTGGTGTTCCACAGCTACTCAGGCGACGCCGAAATGGCGAAAAAGTGCGCGGAAGCCGGATATTTCATGTCCTTCTCCGGGCCCGTCACCTACAAGAACGCCGGCTACCTGCGCGAGGCCGCCGCCGTCGCCCCCATGGAGCTCATGCTCGTCGAGACCGACGCCCCCTACCTGCCGCCGGTCCCGTACCGGGGCAAGCCCAACGCCCCCTACCTCATCCCGCTCACCCTGCGCTGCCTCGCCGAGGTCAAGGGTGTCCATCCGGACGAGTTGTGCGCGGCGATCAGCACCAACGGAGTCACGGTCTTCGGCGAGTGGTGACCATCTTTCCGTTCGGCTTTTCGCTGCTTTTCGTGAAGCGGTGGAGGCGGGCGCGCCGCCGCCGCTAGCGTTCGGGCGGTCCCTGGCCGTTTCCGGAGGTGGTTCGTGCGAGGCAGGAGGCGTGCGCCGCGTCCGCGGATCCCCTGGCGTTCTCCGTGGACGCCGGTGGTGTGCGTCGTGGGTACGCTGGCCGCCGGCCTGCTGGTCGCGGCCTCGTACCTGGTCAAGGACGTCGTCGTGGTCGTCGACGGCACGCCGGTGGCGATCCGCGGCTTCGCCGCGCGGGTGTCCGACGCGCTCGCCGAGGCGGACGTGTCCGTGGGGCAGGGCGACGTCGTGCGTCCCGCCCTGAGCGAGGGCATCGCCGACGGCTCCACCATCGAGGTGCGCCACGCCCGCCTGATCACGCTGACCCTCGACGGCCACACCACGACCCACCTGGTCACCGCCACCAACGTCCGGGACGCCCTGGCCGAGCTCGACGTCGAGGCGGCGGCCGGCAGCCTGTCCGCGCCGCCCGGCCGCCCGGTGCCGCTGTCGGGAATGTCGCTCACGGCGTACACCGAGCGCAGGGTCTACGTGGTCGCGGGCGCCACCCGGCTCGCCGCGCGCACCACGGCGCGTACCGTCCGACAGGTGCTCAGGCAGGAGCGCGTCGTCGTCCGGCGCGGGTCCATGGTGCGCCCGCCGCTCGGCAGCTTCCCCGAGGACGGGACGGTCATCACGGTCATGCCGCCGCGAGCCGTACAGATCCCGTGGGAGGTGACCCGGCTCGACTGGCAGGCGCTGGCCGACTGCGTGGCGCGCGGCGACCCCCAGGCGTACAACGCCGACGGGCCCTACTACGGGATGTACCAGTTCAGCCTGCCCATGTGGCAGGCGGTCGGCGGCGTCGGCCTGCCGAGCGCCTGGCCCGAGGAGGAGCAGACTTACCGGGCGCAACTGCTCTACCAGCGGGTCGGCGGCCGGTGGCAGACCCAGTGGCCCAACTGCGGCGACCGCCTGTTCACCTGACGCCCGCCTGTCCGGGCCCCTGCCTGTTCGCCCGGCCTGTTCACCCCAGTGAGGTGCCGAAGTCGGTGCCCTTGGGGGGTTGCACCGACTGCACGTCGTCGGCGTTGCGCGGCGCCACCGCGACCTTCCCGTACGGCGGCCCGTCCGGCTGGCCCACGAAGAGCTTGTTCCCGCTGAAGGCCACCGACCAGCCGAACAGCCCCTCGGCCGTCGCGAGCTTCCGGTCGTCGGCCGGGTTCTTCCACGAGAACACCTGGACGCCGCCGCCGTAGGGCGCGCCGACGGCCAGCCTGCCGTCCGAGGAGGCGGCCATCGAGAAGCCGAACGCCTGCCCGCCGCCCTGCTTCAGCAACCTCGTCTGCTTCCTGCCCAGGTCGAGGAGCTGCACGTAGCCGGGGCCGGGCGCGCTGACCGCGTAACCGTTGCCCTCGGCGTAGGCGACCGCGTAGCCGTACCGGTCGCCGGAGGTCTTGGTGGGGGAGTCGAGCTTGAGGCTCACGATCCGGGAAGCCAGCACGTCGTCGATGAAGACCACCGACCCCGAGTCGATCTTGCCGCTCTGGACCTGCCGTCCCGCGCCGTCGTCGTTCTCGTACGGGACGCCCACGACCAGGCCGTTCCGCGGCCCGATCGCCAGCGACCAGCCGAACTGGTCGCCGACCTCGCTGTTGCCGCGCACATCCACGGTCTCCTGGCTGATCCGGCGCAGCGGGCCCGAGCCCTTTCGGACGTAGACCGCGCCGGCGTCCTCGATCTGGCCGTCGTCCTCGTAGGGCGCGCCGATCACCGTCAGGTCGCCCCTGGCCGCCAGCGACCAGCCGAAGTGCGCGAACCGCTGCGGCTGCGGGGCGGTCAGGCGTTGCGGGGGCGCGGCCTTGCCGCCGTAGACGACGTAGACGCTGCCCGCGTCCTGCTCGCCGTCCACGTCCGCGAAGGGGGCGCCGATCAGCAGGTCGGCGCAGGAGTCGCCGTTGACGTCGGCCAGCCGTACGGACCAGCCCAGCCCGTCCCCCTTGACCGGCCCCGGCACGGCGACCGGGGTCACCTTGGCGCCCGACAGCAGGTGGACCGCCCCCTTCTGCCCGTCGCCGAACGGGTCGCCCACGGCCACGTCGTCCGCGCCGTCACCGTCGAAGTCGGCGGCTCCGGCGCAGGCCGCCGCCGACGCGGCGGCGGGCGCCGGTGCCAGGACGCCGCCCGCGGCGAGCAGGACGGCCATCGCCACCGCCTGGTAAGCGCCGGCGGGGAACGTTCGGACGGGGCTCACAGGGCGACCTCGATCTGTCGGCCGTTCTCCAGCATGGTCGCGGACATCTTCACCGGCCTGCGATAAGGCGCCAGGTCGAACACGAAGGCGCCGTCCACCCGCCCGCCCGGCTGGAGGGCCGGGGGCAGGGTGACCGGGGCGGGGTCGTGCTCGCCGCCCTTGTCGTCGACCATGGTGACGACCGGCCGGACGAGCCGGCGGAGTTCACCGCCTGGATTGATCACGGTCCAGTGGACCACGCAGAGCTGCCCTTTCGTGGCGGTTTGCCCCTCGAACTCCTTCAACCCGCACTCCGGCGCCTCCGGCACGACCACGACCGGGTCGTCGAAGTTCCCGCCCAGCGCGAACCTGCGGCCCACGTCGCCCGGACGCGGGTTCGTCACGGCCCTGGAGGGGCTGTTGGAGGTGGCGACGGAGGAGGAGTTGCGGCCGGAGTTCACGATCAGGACGGTGACGGTGACCACGATCGCCAGGACGGCGGCCGCGGCGGCGATCAGCCAGCGGGTGCCCTTCGTACGGGTGCCGCCCAGGGTGTCCGGTTCGTCGGGGGCGTACGTCAGGTCGCCCGGGTCCGTGCCCTCGCCGCTCCGGGACCCGGCGGCGGATCGATGCTCAGCGGCGGATCGACGCTCGGCTGTGGATCGGCGGTCGGCTGTGGATCGGCGGTCGGCTGTGGATCGGGGGCCGGTGAAGGGGTGGGACTCGGTGGCGGGGCGTGTGTCGGTGGCGGGCCGGTGCTCGGTGGTCGGCCGTGACTCGGTAGTTGGCCGGTACTCGGTGGGGGGCCGCGACTCGGTGGGGGGCCGCGACTCGTAGGGAGGCCTCGGCTCGGTGGTCGGCCGGGGCCGTGCCGGTTGCCCGCCCGCGGCGGTCTGCCTGCGTGCCAGTTGGCGGGCCTGCTCAAGCTGGCGCTCCTGCTCCTGGCGGCGGGCCTGCGCCTCGGCCTCCCAGCGGGCCAGTTCGTCGCGGGCGGCCTGCTCCTCGCGCCGCGCCAGCTCGTCCGGGGACGCCTTTCCCGCCCCCGCCTGCCCGCCCGCCAAGTCGGCGGCCCCTCCGGCAGCGTTCCGAACATCGGGCCCGGCGTCGGCCCCGAACGCCCCCGGCACCTTGGGCCGCCCCGCCCCCGCTCCTGGCCGCGCCCCCGCTCCAGAGCCCGGGCCAGCTCCAGACCCCGCCCCGGCTCTTGGCCCCGCTCCGGGCCCCGAGCCGCCTCCGGGCCCCGAGCCGCCTCCGGGCCCCGAGCCGCCTCCGGGCCCCGAGCCGCCTCCGGGCCCCGAGCCGCCTCCGGGCCCTGATCCTCTTGCCGGGCCCGCGGCGCCCCCGGGGCCGGGGTTGCGCGTGCCCGTCGCGTCGCTCGGCGGCGGGGTGGTGAACGTGGCCGTGACGTCCGGCTCGTCCACGACGTTCTGCGGCGGCTCCCAGTCGGTCAGCATCTCCGTGGCGACCAACGTGGGCGGATTGTCGGAGATGGCCGGCGTGCTCCCGCCCACCAAGGCGATCAGAAGCTCCTGGGCCGTGGGCCGATGGGCGGGATCCATGGCGGTGGCACGGCGTACCAGCTCGTTGAGCGGCGCGGGAAGCGCGCCCAGCTCGGGCGGCGTGTTCAGCACGCGGGTCGCCATCGTGATGGGATCGCCCCGCCCGAACGGATGCCGCCCGTTGCCCGCATACGCCACCAGGCACCCCCAGGCGAAGATGTCCGCCGCCGGGGACACCAGCTCACCCCGCACCTGCTCGGGAGCCCACCAGCCTGGGCTGCCCAGCAGTTCCCCGGAGAGCGTGAACCCGGTCTCCCGGTCCAGCGCCCTGGCGATCCCGAAGTCGATCACTCGCGGCCCGGACAGCGACAGGATGACGTTCGCCGGCTTCAGGTCCCGATGCACCAGCCCGGCCACGTGGATCGCCGCCAGCGCCGCGGCGACCCCCAGCGCCACGCCGTGCAGCGGCCCCGGATCGAGCGCCCCGAAAGTCACGATCTGGTCGGAAAGGGGAGTGCCCGCGATGTACTCGGTCACCATGTAAGGACGTCCGTCCCCGGTGTTGCCGTTGTCCAGCACCTGAGCCGTGCAGAACGACGCCACCCGGCGTGCGTTGTCCACCTCGGCGTGGAAGCGGGCGGCGAACCCCTCCTGGTTGGCGAACTCCGCCTTCACCACCTTGAGCGCGACGAACCGCCCCGTCGGGGCCCTGGCGAGGAAGACGGTCCCCATGCCGCCTTCGCCGAGTCGTCCGAGCAGGCGGTAGGGCCCGATCTCCCGCAGATCGGTCGGACGGAGCGGCGCGGCGCCCGTTGGCTCCATCAGGGACGTCCCTTCCTGTTCCACGCCATCCTCTCCTTAGGTCTCCCCCATCCGCCATCGCAGGTTCTTCGATGCGGGAGACTGGTTGGATGATGAGGCTGTTGGGCCCTGCAGAAATACGTATTTTGGCGAACAAGCTAGATCTTCGCCCCACGAAAAAGCTAGGCCAGAACTTCGTGATCGACGCGGGCACCGTCCGGCGCATCGTCCGCGTGGCCGACCTGTCGGCCGACGACGTGGTCATCGAGGTCGGGCCCGGCCTCGGCTCGCTCACCCTGGCGCTCCTGCCCGAGGCCGCGCACGTGGTGGCCGTCGAGATCGACCCGGTCCTGGCCACCCAACTGCCTCTCACCGTCGCCGAGCGCGGCCCGTCCGACCGGCTCACGGTCGTCAACGCCGACGCCATGAGGATCAGCCTGGACGACCTCGCCGGTCACGACCCCACGGCCCTGGTGGCCAACCTCCCGTACAACGTGGCCGTCCCTGTGGTGCTCCACCTCCTGGAGACGCTGCCCTCGCTGCGCAAGGGCCTGGTCATGGTGCAACTGGAGGTGGCCGATCGCCTCGCTGCCGGTCCCGGCTCCAAGGTGTACGGCGTGCCGTCGGTCAAGGCCGCCTGGTACGCCGACGTACGCCGGGCGGGCCCGGTCGGCCGTACGGTGTTCTGGCCCATCCCGAACGTCGACTCCGGCCTGGTCTCCCTGACCCGCCGCGAACCCCCCGCCACCACGGCCACCAGGGAAGAGGTCTTCGCCGTCGTGGACGCCGCCTTCGCCCAGCGCCGCAAGACCCTGAGGGCCGCCCTGGCGTCCTGGGCCGGCAGCCCGTCCCAGGCGGAAACGGCACTGAGAGCCGCCGGCGTGGACCCGTCGGCCAGAGGCGAACAACTCACCATCGACTCCTTCGCCCGAATAGCCGAACAAAAGCCCTGACCCATCCCCCTCAGAGAACCCAAGCCCCACCCCAGAGCCCCACCTGAGCACCCCGCACCCCCCAGGGCTTTGGCGTCCCGTGACGCCCCGCACACCCCCAGGCGCTTCGCCTCACACAGCTGCCTCGCCTCACGTCACATGCTGCCTCGGGGCGTCCGCCTCGCGTCGGCGCGGCTAACCTGCACAGCCCCCACACGCCCCCTTCCGTGCAGGCGCGCGCCCGGCCCACATCCCCCCGTGCTCGCACGAGCCCCGACACCGGCGGCTGTCCACAACCCGAAGGCGCTCAACACCACCCATCCACAGAACCCTGTTCGGCCCCTCCGCCCCCGGTTCACCCACGTGATCCTGGCTCCCGTCCCTCATCACGACGAAGGAGCCACCAATGAACACCCGGCACCCCATCACCCAACTGTCGATCATCCTCAGCAGCGGCCTCCTGACCGCCACAGGAGCCCACCCCACCCTGGCCAGAGCCACCCCCACGCCATGCCTCAGGGCCACCATCACCATCCCCGCCGCCGGCGCCAAGGCAACCGCCACCACCCGCTGCCCGGCCCCCCACCACCCCAAGAAACCGAAGCCGAAGAAACCCAGAAAGCGCCCGAAGCACAAGGGCGAAATCGCAGCCGCCGCCGCCCTCACCCAGCTGGGCGTCTCGTTCTCCTGGGGCGGCGGCTCCTCAAGAGGTCCCACCATCGGAGTCGGCACCGGCGCGAACACAAGAGGCTTCGACTGCAGCGGCCTCACCCTCTACGCCTGGTCCAAGGCCGGGGTAAGGCTCGCCCACTACACCGGCACCCAGTTCCGCCAGGGCCGCAGAGTCCCCCTCGCCTCCAGACGCAAGGGCGACCTCCTCTTCTTCGGCGGCCCCGGCGACCCGACCCACGTAGCGCTCTACCTGGGCGACAACATCATGATCCACGCCCCCCGAACCGGCGACGTAGTACGAAGAACCAACTTCCTGAGCTCCGCCTACTATCGAACCGCCTACCGAGGAACCATTCGCCCCGCCTGACACCACCGCACCGTCGGCGCACGGAACACCCCAGCCCCCGAAGGCCACCACCCGTCAACGCCCATATACCCGGACGTCCACCAACTCCGGACGTTCACAACCATGGGCGCCAGCCAACTCCGGCCGCCCGTCAACCAGGGCGCCCGCCGCCCCGGGCGTCCACCCACTGCTGACGACGCACCCTCCGGCAGGCGGCCATCCACCCTGAACGCCTACTCGTCACCCGAGAACAGCCACCACGAACCAGCCCTACGACCGGCCACAACGCTGAGCAGCGCCACGGGCCGCGAACCAGCACTGCGACCAGCCACTCACCCCGAGCAGTGCCACTGGCCTCTGCCATCCACCCTGCCCAGCACCCCAGGCGCCGCCTTCTACCCCCGAGCCGAGAGCCGCTCACCCCGTTCAGCGCCACGGGCGCCGACCGTCCACCCGATCGGCACTACAGGCAACTGCCGCTCACCCGGACCGGCACCGCGCACGTCCACCGCTCATCCTGATCGGCACCACAAGGGACTGCCGTTCACCCTGACCGGCACCGCGCGCGCCCACCGCTCACCCTGATCAACACCACAAGGGACTCCCCGCTCACCCCGACCGGCACCGCAGGCGAGCGCCCGCCCGACCAGCACCCGGGAGGAGCACTCCACCGCAAACGCCACCTACCGCCCGGCGCAGGCCGCCACCAACTCCTTCACCACCGACGTGAGCAACGCCTGATCCTCAGCCCCCGCCGGCTCATACTCCATGAGTCCCAACCCCACCACCTCGAACCGCTCCGCGATGGCCCTCACCAGCTCCAGAAGCTCCTCAGGCCGGAACCCCTCAGGCGTAGGAGACCCCACGCTCCCGAAGATCTGCGGATCAAGCACATCGAAGTCGACATGCACATAAACAGCCGTCCGCTCCGCGCCCCCCCGCCGCAGCCGCGGCACCGACGGCCTCGACCAGAGCCTCCGCATCCGCCGCCCGCACCCACCGCACACCCCGAGCCTCGACGAATCCGGCCTCGCCCGGATCCAGCTCACGCACCCCCGCCAGCACCACCTGCCCGGCCCCGACCGGCTGCCCGGCCACCAGCCCGTCAGGCCCTTCACCGGTCAACGCCCTCAGGACCATGCCATGAAAGGCCCCCGACGGCGACGACTCCGGCGTGTTCAGATCCCCATGCGCATCGAACCAGACGACGACCAGCCCATCCCCGAACCTCCGCCGCGCGGCCGCCACCGGCTCCAGTTCGACACCGCAGTCCCCACCCGCGGTGACCAGAAGCCCGTCCCACCCAGCCTCGGCGACCGCCGCCCGAACCCTGGAGGCAGTGACCACCAGATCATCGTCATCGACCCCGACCTGAATCCGACGATCGGCGTCCACCATCTCCGCAACCAGCCGAGCCCCCTCCCGCAGCCGCTCAGCCGTACGAGCCCCGGACCCCCGCCACTGCGGCACCTCGACAACCGTCACCTCGGACACGAGCACCTCCACATCAAGTAGTCCTCTCAGCATCCCAAGGACGAACCAATGCCGACCACCACAAACTCTGCTGAACCAGATCGACGAGTGCCGCATAAAGGCCCCCGCAGGCCGTCGTCCCGGACGGGGCACACCGTGCCCGCCGCCACCCAGGTCCGCCTCCGCCAAATCCCGCATGTTCAGCTCTCAGAAGCGGGTGGTGGTGCGCCATGACCACCCCTGACCCCGAAGGTCGTCGGCATCAGACGAAGGAGGCCGACGCGGCACCACCACTCCAGGCCCGGTCATCTGTCCCGCTTGCACCCCCTGGTTGCCGGAGCCGGCGGGCCGGTCCAACCGGATTCGGGGCCGCGTGCCCGATAGCTCACGACCTCGCCTTCCCTCGCCCCCGCAGCCGTACGAGCCGCGTAGGAGACCGATGCGAGCAACTGACCCGTCACGGGATCGAGGATGTGCCTGTCGCGGACGGTCACCGCCCTGCCCGGCGACAGCAGTTGGCTCCCGGTGCCGCCGAGGTCCACCGAAAGCCCGGCTCTGCCCATCGGATCCCCGACCGTGCCGACCACCTTGGTGGACGGCAACCCGGCCAGCACCCGGATGACCGCCGCACGTTGGGCAGGGCCGAGCGGCATGGCCAGAAGGTTCACGGTGACGGGCAGAAACTCCTGGAAGGACTGGGCGAACCCGCGCGCCGTCGAGAGCTCGTGGTAGACGTGCAGCCGCCTCATCAGTTCGTCAGGGCGAGCAGGGAACATGGACAGGTCCGCCATGGTGAACTCGGCGACCGTCATATCTGGATAAACCCCGTTAGGTTCCAGCCCCGCGCTGTACACGCAACCCTGAGAACCGTCCACACCGGTGATCGACTTGGCCTCACCACCGCGAGCCGACGGCAGCCCGCCCACGACACCCCCATCGCTCATTGGTACCGGACGGCACGACGTTCTGCCGCCGCCAAAGCAAGGGCCCGCCACCTGTCCCGGTGCGCCCGAAGCGCGCCAGGCACGTTCGTCCGCGGCCGTGGCCGGGCGGGCGATGGCGGGCGACCATTGCCTGATCATCACGTCGGTGGGATCGCGCGGCTGCCAGGTCTCCCGGCGCTCGGCCACCATGATCGTGTACCTGCCGCCGGCCGACCAGGCGTTGCCCTCGATCCGAACATCGCGCCAGTACGCGCCGCTGCTCGCAGGCAGCTTCTCGATCCTGTCAGCGAGGTCGTACAACTCCTGGTTGGGCCTCGACGGCGTGAGCACGGGCGGAGCAGCGGTCAAGCTCGTGACCAGCGTGACGACCAAGGCGACGACCACGGCCGTCGCCACCGGCGCCCAGAGAACCCGCAGACGGGGGAGCGGCAGGCGGAGTGCCCGTCGCGGCTCGGCCGCCATGATCGCGTCGCGCAGCTCGCGCGCGCCGGATCCCTGAGGAAGCGCCTGCGGAGCGGGATCGATGGCCTTCACCAGATCGTCTATGTCGTTCATGCCTTCCTCATCACCATCGTCCGGGACGGCTGCCGCTCAAGCAGCGCCGCCAGCCGTCTGCGCGCACGATGCAACCGGGTACGAGCGGCGATCGCCGTACATCCCATGACCTGGGCGATCTGCTCGCCGCGCAGCCCCTCCCAGCACGCCAGCGCCAGCACCTCGCGGTCCCGTTCGGCTAGTTCGTCGAACGCCCTGCGCACGTGGTCGAGCTCAACTGGCGTCACCGTCCGGGCGGCGGCCAGTTCGTCGCGGAGGCGTTCGGCCAGCACAGCCCGCCGCGAGGCGCCGCGCTGCTGGTTGGCCAGCACCCGCCGGGCCACGCCGTACAACCACAGCAACGCCTTATCCCCTTGGGGGACGTCGCCGATCCGCCGCCACGCGATGAGGAACGTCTCGGCGAGCACGTCTGCCGTGTCCTCGGGCGAGCTGGTACGGCGGGCGGCGTACTGCTGTATCGCCGGGTAGTACGTGTCGTAGACCGCCTCGAAGCGATCTCGCTGTGTCACAAGTTCTCCTAGCGAAAGGTGCCGGACACAGTGGTAAATGTCCGGCACCAGCCCGCCTGTTGCACCACCGCCCACAACGGCCGCGACGCGGCCGAAGCAGCTTCCCCGGTGCGGTCGGGGCCATCGGCGACGCCCGGAGGGGGCAGGGCGCCGTTCCGGAGAGAAGGTCGGCCCGAAGAGAAGGCGGTGGCAGAAAGACGGCAATGTCGGCGTATGGCCACCTGATCGGCCGAAAGGAGGACGAACCTCACTCTGCGTGGCCCGCAGTCGGTCATCTCACACGTCTAATTCCGAGAACCGCATGTCAGCGCACCCCACCCCGATAACATCGAGTGTCCTTGACCCCGGCAAGCGATGAAAGTGGCAGAAGATCGATGAGTTCGGTGACCGTACGTGTGCCCGCGAAGGTCAACGTGCAGCTTTCAGTCGGCCCGCTCCGGGAAGATGGCTACCACGACCTGGTCAATGTCTTCCACGCAGTGTCGATCTTCGATGAGGTGGTCGCGAAGGAGGCCGAGTCGATCACCGTCACGGTCAACGGCAGATGGTCCGACCAGGTGCCCGTCGACGACGACAACCTCGCCATCCGCGCCGCCCGCGCCCTCGCCAAGCACGCGGGCCGCTCGTACGGCGCCGACCTGATCATCGAGAAGGCCATCCCGGTCGCCGGCGGCATGGCGGGCGGCAGCGCCGACGCGGCGGGGGCCCTCGTGGCCTGCAACGAGCTCTGGGGGCTCGGCCTGCCCTTCGAGGACCTCATGGAGATCGCCGGAGACCTGGGGAGCGACGTACCGTTCTCGCTGCTCGGCGGCACTGCGGTCGGCACCGGCCGCGGCGAGCAGCTCAGCGAGCTGCCCACGGGCGGCACGTTCCACTGGGTGTTCGCGCTGGCCGACGGCGGCCTCTCGACCGCCAAGGTCTACGCGGAGTGCGACCGCCAGCGCGAGGCTTCGAACGCCCGCGTGCCCTGGCCCGAGCTCGACGCCCCGCTCATCGAGGCCCTCGGCACCGGCGACGCGTACGCCCTGGGCGCCCACCTGAGCAACGACCTTCAGGCCGCCGCCCTGGCCCTGCGTCCCGAGCTCGCCACGACCCTCGACAGCGGGCGCCAGCACGGCGCGCTGGGCGCGATCGTCTCCGGCTCCGGCCCCACGTGCGCCTTCCTGGCCATCGACGCCACCCACGCCCGCGACCTCGCCAACAGCCTCACCGCCACAGGCGCCGCCACCACCACGGTCGCCGCCCACGGCCCCGTAACCGGCGCCACCCTGCTCTAACCCCCTGGCGCCACCCCCAGCGCCCCCAACAACCCCCAACAACCCCCGCCACGCCAGCCTCGCACGGGGCCACCTCGCACGGGGCCACCCCGCTGGGGTCGTCCCCGCTGGGCAGGGCGCGACGGATCTGCCACGGCCGGTGCGGCACGACAAAAGCCGTCACGCGCGGCAAGTCACGCGCGGCCCCAGCACGCGAGCCTGTCGCGCTGAGCCCGTCACCTTCGGCGCGCAAGGCGGGCTGGCACGGTGGTCCGACGTTGCGGCCTACGGCAATGGCTGCCGGGTGTGGCCCGCTCGCCCCAGGCCCAGGTGGTGCCGTCGGTGCCTGACGCAACGGTCTGAGGCGCTGGTTTGCGGTGCTTGGTGAGGCGGCGGTCGGTGGGGGTTGGGCGGAAGGCTGGTGGTCGTTCTTGTGGTTGGGGGCCGTCATTCATCCGCGCCCCAGCCGCCAACACCTGGATCTGAACAACGGGGGGCACGGACATCGGGTTCGGGGTCGGCTCGTACGGACCTGCTGATCACGGACGGGCGGTGTGAGAGGGCGCCGGGCATCGCGTGCGCCTGCCCACCGTGGGAGGGGGCCAACGTTTCGCCGCGCGGGGGCGACGCCTCCAGGGGACGGACGTGAGGCTGGCGCTCAAGGTGGGCATTCGGTCCGGCAATCCCTGGCCCGTAGACGATCAAGGGACGTCGTGGGCGTCGGGAAGCGGTTGAGGGGACCGATACCCTGGACACGTCATGAATCTGGTCAACCTTGAGTCGGTCTCCCACGCCTACGGGCCCAAGCCGCTCCTCAGCGACGTCTCCCTGGGCATCGAGGCCGGGGAGCGCATCGGCGTCGTCGGCCGCAACGGGGGCGGTAAGACGACCCTGATGTCGGTCATCGCCGGTGACGTGCGTCCCGACAGCGGCCGGGTCACCCACACGCGCGGGCTGCGGGTCGGGTTCCTGTCCCAGCAGGACACCCTCGACCCCGAGGCCACCGTGAGCCAGCTCGTCCTTGGGGACCGGGCTGAGCACGAATGGGCAGGTGACCAGCAGGTCCGCGAGATCCTGACGAACCTGATCGGCGACCTCGACCTCAGCGCCAAGGCCGCCGCGCTGTCCGGTGGCGAGCGCAGGCGTACGGCGCTGGCCCGTCTGCTCATCGACGACCACGACCTGGTCATGCTCGACGAGCCCACCAACCACCTCGACATCGAGGCCATCGCCTGGCTCGCCGCCCACCTGGCGGCCAGGAAGAGCGCCCTGCTGGTCGTGACCCACGACCGCTGGTTCCTCGACGCCGTCTCCACCCGCACGTGGGAGGTCGTCGACGGCCGGGTCGAGCGCTACGAGGGCGGCTACGCCGCGTACGTGCTGGCCAAGGCCGAGCGGGCGCGCATCGCCCAGGCGGCCGAGGAACGCCGCCAGAACCTCATGCGCAAGGAGATCGCCTGGCTGCGGCGCGGTCCGCCCGCCCGCACGTCCAAGCCGAAGTTCCGGATCGACGCGGCGCAGGCCCTGATCGCGAACGAGCCGCCGGCGCGGGAGACCGTCGAGCTGATGCGGTTCGCCGCAGCCAGGCTCGGCAAGACCGTCTACGACCTGGAAGACGTCACCCTGCACGCGGGCGGCCCCGGCGACGGGCCGCTGGTGCTCGATCACTGCACCTGGCAGTTCGGGCCTGGCGACCGGATCGGTCTGATCGGCGTCAACGGGTCGGGCAAGTCGTCGGTGCTGCGGTTGCTCGCCGACAGCGTCCAGCCGGACTCGGGCCGGGTGATCCGGGGCAAGACCGTACGTCTGGCGCATCTGTCCCAGGAGCTGACCGAGCTCGACCCGTCGCGGCGGGTGCTGGAGTCGGTGGAGGAGATCCGCAAGTACCTCCAGCTGGGCAAGCGGGAGTGGACGGCGTCCCAGTTGCTGGAGCGTCTGGGCTTCAAGGGTGACGCGCAGTGGAAGGTCATCGGCGACCTGTCCGGCGGCGAGCGGCGGCGGCTGCAGTTGCTGCGCCTGCTGATGGACGACCCCAACGTGCTGCTCCTCGACGAGCCCACCAACGACCTCGACATCGAGACCCTCAACGAGCTCGAAGACCTGCTGGACGGCTGGCCGGGCACGCTGATCCTGGTGAGTCACGACCGCTACTTCCTGGAGCGGGTGACCGACCGGTGCGTGGCGCTGCTGGGTGACGGCAAGCTCGTGCTGCTGCCGGGCGGGGTGGACGAATACCTCGAACGCCGCAGCGCCGGCACGGCGGTGACCGCCCGTGTCGGCAGCGCGCCTGCCCCGGCGTCCGGCGCTCCGGCCCCGGTTGCGGCGTCGTCCGGCGCGCAGCCGGAGACCGGGCTGTCGGCCAAGGAGGAACGCGAGCTCCGCAAGGAACTCAACCGCCTGGAACGCCAGCTCGACAAGCTCGGCGACCAGGAGGCCCGCCTCCACGCCGCCATGGCCGAAGCCGCCAGCGACTACGCCAAGCTGGGCTCCCTCGACGCCCAGCTACGCGACGTCCTGGCCCAGAAGGACACCGTCGAGGCGGAATGGCTCGAAGTGGCCGACCGCCTCGGCGACTGACCCCGCCACGCTCTCGCACGCGAGGATTCGCGCCGGTTCGACGGCCTCCGGAGAGGCGGCGTCGGCGGCCCGGCCTGGAGCCGTCGCCGGTGCGGGTCACAAGGCGATGGCCGACGTGGCGGCCTCCGCCGCAGGCCGGCGAGGCCTCTAGGTCAGTCTCCTGACCCGCCCCGGACGGACGCCCGCCGACGTCGGCGGGCCAAGAGCCCCCGCGCAACGACGGAACCGCATAGGAGCCCCGCATAGGGGCCCTGCGGAAGAGCAGGACCGCGGAAGAGCAAAAGCGCATAAAGAGACCCCTGCAGAAGCGCGGAACGCAGTACCCCAGCAGAACAGCCGCAGCAGAACAGAGCCGCAGCAGGACAGAGCCGCAGCAGGACAGAGCCGCAGCGGGGAAGAGCCGCGGCGGGACAGAGCCGCAGCGGGATAGAACCGCAGCGGAACAGGGCCGCACACAACCGGCCATCGCCGCCACTGCTGGAGCCGTCGCCGGGCGGCCGTGGCCCTGCGGCCCCCGAACTGGGGGCCGTCCGCGGCCAACGCTCGCCGGAAGAGCGTGCGTGAAAGCTCGTAGAGGGGTTATTGGGGGGAGTCGAAGGGGGTGAGGAGCAGGCGGAGGAGGGCGGCGAGGGAACGCTGGTCGGCGGGTTGGAGGCCGGAGAGCAGGTCGCGCTCACGCCGGAGCAGGTCGGCGAACGCCGCGTCCACCCGCGCCACCCCCGTGTCCGTCAGCGACACCAGCACGCCGCGCCGGTCCTCGGGGTCGGGCCGCCGCCGCACCAGACCCGCCTGCGCGAGCCGGTCGATGCGGTTGGTCATCGTCCCGGACGTCACCAGTGTGGCCCGCAGCAGGGCCCCGGGGCTCAGCTCGTACGGCTTACCGGCCCGCCGCAACGCGGTGAGCACGTCGAACTCCCAAGGTTCCAGATCGTGTTCGGCGAACGCCGCCCGCCTGGCGCGGTCGAGATGTTTGGCCAGCCGTGACACCCTGGAGAGGACCTGGAGGGGCTCGACGTCGAGATCGGGCCGCTCGATCCGCCATGCCGCGACCAGCCGGTCGACCTCGTCATCCTGTGGCGTCATGACACAGAGTCTACTGTCTTGACATCGAGATATCTCTCTCGATATCAATTATCTCTATGTCAAGAGATATCTGGGACCCGGTGACCTACGCCGTCTACGCCGACGAGCGGTCGCGGCCGTTCATCGAGCTGATGTCCAGAGTCGGTGCGGTGGCTCCCGATTATGTCGTGGACGCGGGCTGCGGCAGCGGCGAACTCACCGTCATGCTGGCCGAACGCTGGCCGGACGCCACCGTCGAGGGCTTCGACGCCTCGCCCGCGATGATCGCCAAGGCCCGCAAGCTCACCAGCTCGGTGCATTTCGCCGTGGCCGACGTTGACACCTGGCACCCCGACCGCCCCATGGACGTGATCGTCTCCAACGCCGTCCTGCAGTGGGTGCCCTCCCACCACGACGTGCTCGAACACTGGCTGGAGGAGCTGGCCCCCGGCGGCTGGCTGGCCTTCCAGGTGCCGGGCAACTTCGACGCCCCGAGCCACGTCGCCATCCGCGAGCTGTGCGCCTCCCGCACCTGGTCCGACCGGCTCAGCGACCTCAACCGCACCAACCCGGTGGACGACCCGGTCCAGTATCTCGACTTCCTCAACGACGGCGGCTGCCAGGTGGACGCCTGGGAGACCACCTACGTGCACCTGCTCCAGGGCGAGAACCCGGTCCTCGACTGGGTCTCCGGCACGGCCCTGCGCCCGATCTTCGACCGGCTCGACCCGGCGGAGCAGCGGCAGTTCAAGGCCGACCTGGCCGGGCTGCTCGCCGAGGCCTACCCGGCCAGAAGCTACGGCACCCCCTTCCCCTTCCGCCGAATCTTCGTAGTGGCCCAGAAATGACCCGTGGAGACCCAGAAATGACCGTGGCCCAGAAGTGACCGTGGCCCAGAGATGCCCCGTGAAGACACGGAAATGACCCGTGGAGACCCAGAGATGACGATCAAAGCCCTGCACCACGTCCAACTCGCCGCGCCCAAGGGCAGTGAGCCCGAGCTGCGCGCCTTCTACGGCGACGTGCTCGGCCTGCACGAGGTCCCCAAGCCCGCGGAGCTGGCCAAACGCGGCGGCGCCTGGTTCCGCGGCGACGGCGTGGAGATCCACCTCGGCATCGAGGACGACTTCAGGCCCGCGCGCAAGGCCCACCCGGCGTTCCTGGTCGAAGACCTTGACGCCTACGCGGCCAGGATCCCGGGCGCGGTGCCCGACGACCTCTTTCCGGGCTACCGCCGGATCTACGTCACGGACCCCGTGGGCAACCGGATCGAGCTCCTGCAGGCCGTGTGATGTTCACCTGCAGGTGGCATCATGGTCCGATATCGGACACTTGTGAGGTGCAGTGGGCATCGAGATCGAGGACAAGTTCGACGTTCCGACCGACTACACGATCCCGGACCTGAGCGGCCTGGCCCAGGTCACGGGCCCGCGCAGTCATCAGCTCGTGGCGCTCTACTACGACACGGCCGATCTGCGGCTGGCCGCGCGCGGCGTCACGCTCAGACGCAGGCGCGGCGGCGACGACGCGGGCTGGCACCTGAAGCTGCCCAAGGCCAGGGGGGTGCGCCAGGAGATCACGTGTCCACTCACCCGCAGCACCAAGGTCGTGCCGCCGGAGCTGGCCGAACTCGTCCGGGCCTACGCCAGGGGCGCGGAACTCCAGGTGGTGGCCGAGCTCGACACGCGACGCAGCGTCACCCTGCTGCACGACGGCGGCACCCGGCTGGTCGAGATCGCCGACGACCGGGTGAAGGGCACCGTCCACCGGGACGGCAAGGTGCTGCGGTGGCGCGAGGTGGAGGCCGAGCTGCTGGCCGAGGACCGGCGCGACCTGCTGGCCAAGGTCGGCAAACGGCTGCGCAAGGCCGGGGCGACCCCGGCGGGCAGCGCCAGCAAGCTCGCCCGGCTCCTCGAACCCGCCCCGCCCGCCAGGGCCGCCACCGAGCCCGGCACGGCGGGCGAGACCGTCATCGACTACCTGTCGAGCCAGGTCGCCGCCCTCCTCAGCCAGGATCCGCGGGTGCGCAGGGCCGAGGAGGACGCCGTCCACCAGATGCGGGTGGCCTCGCGCAGGTTGCGCAGCGCGCTCAAGGCGTTCAAGTCGGTGGTGACCGGCACGGAGCAGGTCCAGGAGGAGCTGCGCTGGCTCGGCACGGTGCTCGGCGAGGCCCGCGACCTGGAGGTGATCAGGGCCAGGTTCGCCGGGGAGCTGTCCGGCCTCGCCCCCGAGCTGGTCACCGGCCCCATCCGGACCCGTCTCGGCGCGGACCTGCGCGTCCGCGAGCAGGAGGCGTACGAGCGCATCAAGGACGCGCTCAGCGGCGACCGCTACTACACCCTCCTGGACGCCCTCGACGCCCTGATCGCCACCCCCGAGCTGGGCAAGGCCGCCGCCAAGCCGGCGAAGGACAAGCTCACCGCCCTCGCCGCCGCCGGCTGGGACCGCGTGACCAGGGCGTACGAGGTAGCCCAAACCACCGAGGACGCCGGACGCCGCGAGATCGCCCTGCACGACGTCCGCAAGGCGGCCAAACGCGCTCGATACACCGCCGAAGCCCTCGAACCCACCCTCGGCAAGGGCATGGCCAGGCTGGCCGAGCTGGCCGAGAACGTCCAGGAGGTGCTGGGGGCGCACCGGGACGGCGTGGTCGCCCAGGAGACGCTGGCCAAGGAGGCCGAGGGCGCCCGGCAGGCGGGCGAGGACACCTTCACGTACGGGTTGCTGATCGGGATCGAACGCAACACCGCCGAACGTGCCGAGGCCAATTTCCCCAGAGTCTGGGCGGAAACCGTGAAGGCGGTTAAGAAGGTTCTATGACGAACCTTCCGGCAATACCCTTCGCGCGCAGCGACCCCCTCGACGTTCCGTCGGCCTACCGGGAACTGCGGGCGAAGGAGGGCATCGCGCGGGTGCGCACCTCGGTGGGCGACGAGGTCTGGCTGGTCACCGGCTACGAACAGGCACGCAGGCTGTTCAGCGACAGCCGGCTGGGACGTTCCCACCCCGAGCCCGAGCGGGCGCCGCGCGTGTCGAACTCCGCCATCCTCGGCGGGCCGCAGGGCGAGACCGCCACGGAGAAGGCCGACCACGAGCGCCTGCGCAGGCTGTTCGCGCCGTCCTTCTCGGCCCGGCGGATGAGGCGGCTGGCCGGCGAGGTCGGCGCCCTGGTCGAGGAGCGGCTGGACCGCCTGGCCGGGCTGACGCCGCCGGCCGACCTGCACGCCGAGCTCTCCTTCCCGCTGCCCGTGCTGGTCATCTGCCGGCTGCTCGGCGTCCCGTACGAGGACAGGGAGTACTTCAGCGGCGTGTCCGCACGCATGGCCGACCTTCAGGACGAGGCGGCCGGGGTCGCGGCACGGGCGGAGCTGAGCGCCTACATGGCCGGGCTGATCGCCCGCAAACGGCACGAACCGGCCGAGGACGTCCTGTCGGACCTGGCGGGCGAGCTGGACGACGACGGCAAGATCGCCGAGCTGGCCGCCGGCCTGCTGTTCGCCGGGCACGAGACCACGGTCAACCGCATCGACCACGGCGTGCTCCTGCTGCTGGCCAACCCCGGCCAGCTCGACCGGCTGCGGTCGGACCCCGGGCTCGCGCCCGCCGCGGTCGAGGAGATCCTGCGCATGGCCGCGCCGAGCCTGCACGGCCTGCCCAGGTACGCCCACGAGGACATCGAGATCGACGGCCGCACGATCCGCCGCGGCGAGGCCGTCGTCCTCAACACCGGCGTGGCGAACCGGGACGAACAGGTCTATCCCGATCCCGACACCTTCGTCATCGGCCGTCCTCCGACCGACCCGCATCTCGCCTTCGGGTACGGCCCGCGGTTCTGCATCGGCGCGAGCCTGGCCAGGGTGGAGCTGGAGGCGGTGTTCAGCCGGCTGTTCCAGCGTCTCCCCGGACTGCGCCTGGCCGTCCCGGTCGCGGAGCTGCCGCGCAACGAGGGCAGGATCACCCAGGGCTTCGCCCGTCTGCCGGTCACCTGGTGAGCCGTCAGGTCGCGTAGCGCTCCACGCCGACGACGTGCCCGCCGGCCCGGTGCAGCACCGCGAACGCGCCCTTGCGCAGGTGCACGTCCTTGCCGCTCAGCGCGTGGATCAGGTGCGGCAGGACCTTGCCGTGGCTGCACACGGCCGCGGGCACGGCGAGGTCGCCGACCAGTTCCGGCGTCTTGCGCGGGTCCTGGCCCTCCTCGCTGAGCAGCGGCTCGGTCCTGATCTCGGCCCCGACCTCGGCCCCGTACGGCTCCAGCGTCTGGACGCACCGCCGGCTGGGCGAGCTGACCAGCAGCTCGGGCCGGTAGGCGGGCAGCGCGGTGGCCAGGGCGGCGGCCTGGGAGCCGCCGTGGTCGTCCAGCGGGCGCAGCGCGTCGTCGCCGTCCCACCGGCTCCTGGACCCGGCCGTGGCGTGCCGGACGAGCACCAGCGGCACGGTCGCGAGCGGCGCGGCGGTCAGGGCGCGCAGCAGCCCGGCGTCCCACTCGTAGGTCAGCAGCTCGCGAGCCCGGTCGACGGGCAGCCAGCGCAGCCCGTCGACCTCGTCGCCCGGCTCGAAGCCGGCGTCGGAGGCGACCCGCGCCGTCCAGTAGTCGACGCGCTTGAGCCGGCCGCCGCTGAGGTAGTGGATCGGCGGCAGGGCCCGGCCCAGGACGGCCGTCAGGCCGGTCTCCTCGGTGACCTCGCGCAGGGCGGCGGCGATGACGTGCTCGCCGCTCTCCAGCTTGCCCTTGGGGAAGGTCCAGTCGTCGTAGCGCGGTCGGTGGATCACCGCCACCTCGGGGCTGGTCTCCGCGCCCCTCCAGACCACGGCTCCGGCGGCCCGGAGCAGGTCAGTCGTCAACGGTCCTCCATCGCCTGGTGCCGACGAGATGGCTCTGCAGGTCCTCGCCCTGGTGGCGGATCCAGGTGCCGTCGGAGCTGAGCCACCACGCGTTCGTGGTGTCGGCCATGGCCAGGTCCATCAGCTCGATCAGGTACGCCTTGTGCTGCTGGGAGGTCACCTTGACCAGGGCCTCGACCCGGCGGTCGAGGTTCCTGCGCATCAGGTCGGCGCTGCCGATCCACACCTCGGGACGCCTGCCCAGGCCGAACTCGTACACGCGGGAGTGCTCCAAAAAGCGCCCCAAAACCGACCTTACGCGGATATTTTCTGACAAATTGGGGATTCCTGGGCGAAGGATGCAGATACCGCGCACCCACAGGTCCACCGGCACCCCCGCCCTGGACGCCCGGTAGAGCGCGTCGATGATCGGCTCGTCCACCAGCGAGTTCGTCTTGATCCTGATCCGCGCCGGGCGGCCCGCCTGCTGGTGGGCGATCTCCCGGTCGATCCTGGCCAGCAGGCCGCTGCGCATCGAGTGCGGCGCGACCAGCAGCCTGCGGTAGGCCGAGTGGTTGGAGTAGCCGGTCAGGTGGATGAACAGGTCGGTGACGTCCTCGCCCACCAGCGGGTCGGCGGTGAGCAGGCCGAAGTCCTCGTACTGGCGGGCCGTCTTGGGGTTGTAGTTGCCGGTGCCGATGTGGCAGTAGCGGCGCAGCTCGCCCGAGGGCTCCTGCCGTACGACGAGGGCCAGCTTGCAGTGGGTCTTCAGGCCGACCACGCCGTAGACCACGTGGCAGCCGGCCCGCTCCAGCTTCCTGGCCCAGGAGATGTTGGCGTGCTCGTCGAACCGGGCCTTGATCTCCACGACCACGACGACCTGCTTGCCCGCCTCGGCCGCGTCGATCAGCGCGTCGACGATGGGCGACTCGCCGCTGGTCCGGTAGAGGGTCTGCTTGATCGCCAGCACCCGCGGGTCGGCCGCGGCCACCTCGATGAACCGCTGCACGCTGGTCGCGAACGAGTCGTACGGGTGGTGCAGCAGCACGTCGCGCTCGCGCAGGGTGGAGAAGAGGTCGTCCTCGGCGTTGATCACCTCGGCCGGCACGAACGGGCGGAAGCTCAGCTCGCCGCGGTCGAGGTCGGCGATGGCGTGCAGGCCGGTCAGGTCGAGCGGGCCGGGCAGCCGGTAGATCTCGTGCGGGGCCAGCTCCAGCTCCTCGATGAGCGGGGCCAGCACCTCCGGCGTGATCGTCTCCTCGACCTCCAGCCGCACGGGCGACCCGAACCGCCGCTTGAGCAGCTCCTTCTCCAGCGCCTGCATGAGGTTCTCGGTGACGTCCTCGTCGACGTCGAGGTCTTCGTTCCTGGTGACGCGGAAGACGTGGTGCTGGAGGATCTCCATGCCCTTGAACAGCTGGCCGAGGTGGGCCGCGATGACGTCCTCCAGCGGCACGAACCGGTCCTTCGAGGCCGGCACGAACCGGGGGAGCTGCGAGGGCACCTTCACCCGCGCGAAGACGGTGTGGTCGGTGATCGGGTTGCGCACCAGCACGGCCAGGTTGAGGCTGAGCCCGGAGATGTAGGGGAACGGGTGCGCCGGGTCGACCGCGAGCGGCGTCAGCACCGGCCTGATCCGCTCCCTGAACAGCTTGCGCAGCTCCGTGCGCTCCTCGCGGCCCAGGTCGTCCCACCGGACGATCTCGATGCCCTCGGTCGCGAGCTGGGGGCAGACGCGGTCGTGGAAGGCGGCGGCGTGCCGCTTGGCCAGGGAGTCGGCGATCGTGGCGATCCGGGCCAGCTCCTCGCGCGGCTTCAGCCCGCTCTTGGTGCGCAGCAGCAGCCCGGTGGCCATGCGCCGCTTGAGGCCGGCCACCCGTACGCGGAAGAACTCGTCCAGGTTGCTGGCGAAGATGGCCAGGAAGCGCACCCGTTCGAGCAGCGGGACCGACGGGTCCTCGGCCAGTTCGAGGACGCGCTCGTTGAACTGGAGCCAGCTTTCCTCGCGGTTGAGGAACCGCTCCTGTGGCAGGGGCAGGTCGTTTCCCGATTGCAGCGGTTCCGCGGACATATGGCCTATATTGCCCCGATTGGTTGAACGGAACGTTAACGTAGCCGCAACGAACTCACTCTGGCTGTTCGGCCTGCTCAAGGCGTGCGGCGCGCTCGGCGAGCCGGGCCTCGCGCTGACGGATCTTCTCCTCGCGCTCGCGGGCCTTCTCCGCCTCCTTCAGCAGCCGCTCGCGCTCCTTCAACTCTCGTACCCGGGCTTTCTCCGCGTCACGCAACTCTCGCTGGCGAAGCTTCTCGGCTTCCTTGAGCTCCTTCTCGCGGGCCTTCTCGAATTCCCGCAGATCCTTGTCGCTGACGCGCGGTTTGGCGGCGGCGGCGGCCTGGTTGCGGGTGGCCACCGAGATCGCCGGGCTCGGGTTCAGCCCGGTCAGGCCGTTCCAGGCCAGGTTCACCAGGTGCGCGGCGACCTCCTCGCGGCCCGGCTTGCGCACGTCCAGCCACCACTGGCCGGTCAGCGCGACCATGCCGACCAGCATCTGGGCGTACATCGGGGCGAGCTTGGGGTCGTAGCCCCGGCCGGCGAACTCATCGGCCAGGACGTCCTCGACCTGGCTGGCGATCTCGCTGATCAGGCTGGCGAACGTGCCCGTGCCCGAGGCCGCGTGCGAGTCGCGCACCAGGATGCGGAAGCCCTCGCTGCTCTCCTCGATGTACTGGAGCAGGGCCAGGGCGGCCCGCTCCAGCTTGATGAGGGAGTGGGAGGCGGCGAGGGCCGAGGTGATCATGCCGAGCAGCTTCTGCATCTCGCGGTCGACGACGACCGCGTAGACGCCTTCCTTGCCGCCGAAATGCTCGTACACCACAGGCTTCGACACCTGCGCGGTGGCGGCGATCTCCTCTATAGAGGTCCCGTCGAACCCCTTCTCGGCGAACAGCGTGCGGCTGATCAGGATCAGCTGCTCTCTGCGCTCTCTACCGGACATGCGCCTGCGCGATCGGGGTTCGGTCACGGGTTCCATAATGACGGCCACGGACGAATGGCCGTTCATCGGCTGATTCTCGTCAGGCAATGCGCTTCGCCGCCAGGCGTTCTGGCGTCGGCCAGCGCACGTCGTACACCCAGCCCGCCCGTTCGAACAGGCGGATCAGGCCGGCGCTGAGGTCGATCTGGCCCTTGAGCGCGCCGTGCCGGGCGCAGGTGGGGTCGGAGTGGTGCAGGTTGTGCCAGGACTCGCCGAACGACGGGATGGCCAGCCACCAGACGTTGCGCGACTTGTCACGCACCTGGAAGGACTCCTCGCCGAAGACGTGGCAGATCGAGTTGATCGACCAGGTCACGTGGTGCAGCAGGCCGATGCGGATCAGCGAGCCCCAGAACAGCGCGGTCAGGCCGCCCTGCCAGGACCAGGTCAGCAGCAGGCCGAGCACGCCGGGCAGCAGGACCGAGACGAGGGCCAGCGTGGGGAACCACTTGTGCAGCTTCTGGATGTCCTCGTCCTTGCACAGGTCGGGGGCGTACTTCTCGCGGTTGGTGCGCTCGCTCTCGAACAGCCAGCCCATGTGGGCGTACAGCAGGCCCTTGGACATCGACTTGAAGCCGGGGCCGAAGCGCCACGGCGAGTGCGGGTCGCCCTCCTTGTCGGAGAACTTGTGGTGCTTGCGGTGCGTGGCCACCCAGTCCAGCACGGACATCTCCAGCGACAGGCTGCCCGCGATGCCCATCGCGATCTTCAGCGGCCGCTTGGCCTTGAACGAGCCGTGCGTGAAGTAGCGGTGGAGCCCGACGGTGACGCCGAGCCCGGAGACGACGTAGAAGACGAAGGCGATGACGATGTCCGTCCAGCCGAGTCCCCATCCCCAGGCCAGGGGCACTGCCGCCGCGAGCGCGACCAGGGGCAGTCCGACCACGAGGGCGAACGTGACGATTTCTGCCCTGGACTTCGGTTCTTCTTCGAAGTCGGGCTTCGGGGCGGGGGAGGAACGCTCGGCGAGAACGGTCATGGGCTACCTCCAACGACATGTATGAGGATGAATGTCCAGGCTACGCCACCGTAACCTACGCCATCGTAAGTAAGGAAGCCCTAAGTGTGGATGTCACTTAGCTGACGGCCGGCGCGCCCAGGTGAGTGGGTTTCGTGCCTTGCGGCTTTTGGGGTGGTCTGTTATGCGACCAGCGCGCCGACTACCCCCGCGTGTCCCCGGTATTCGCGGCACTGGAGATGTGCGAGAGAATTGGGGGCGCATACGCCCGTGCGGGCTCGGTATCGTAGGGGCTGTGTGCCGGACGCCACGGCGTCCGGTCCGTCCCGGATCGTCTAATCGGCAGGACAAGTGGTTTTGGTCCACTTTGTAGGGGTTCGAGTCCTCTTCCGGGAGCCTTGACAGCCATCCCGCGACTCCCCGCGCGAAAGAGTTCCGAACCGGGCAGGTATCCTCACGGTGTCGGGAGGGTTGCGGTGCGGTAGCCGCGCCGACGACCCTGATCCGTCCAGTCACAGGGAGTCTCAGTCCGTGAGTGTGCCGCGCCCGGCAGCCGTCATCGTCCTCGCCGCGGGCGAGGGCACCCGGATGAAGAGCCAGACCCCGAAAGTCCTCCACGAGCTGTGCGGCCGCGCGCTGGTCGACCACATGCTCGCCGCCGCCCGAGACCTCGATCCCGAGCGGCTCATCGTGGTCATCGGGCACGCGCTCGAACAGGTCGGCGGCCATCTGGCCGCCACCAGCCCCGACGCGCGCGCCGTCGTCCAGCGTGAGCAGCGCGGCACCGGCCACGCCGTCCGCACCGTGCTCGAAGAGGTCGGCACGATCGCCGGCACGATCCTGGTCACCTACGGCGACGTGCCGCTCATGCAGGCCCGCACGCTCGCCACGCTGCTCGCCAAGCACGCCGCCGACGGCAACGCGGTCACCGTGCTGACGGCCGAGGTGCCCGACCCGACCGGTTACGGCCGGATCGTCCGCGACCCCTCCGGCGCCGTGCTGGAGATCGTCGAGGAGAAGGACGCCGACGACGAGCAGCGCGCGATCAAGGAGATGAACTCCGGCATCTACGCCTTCGACGGCCTGCTGCTCGCCGACGCCGTCAAGCGCGTGTCCACCGACAACGCCCAGGGCGAGGAGTACCTCACCGACGTCCTCGGCATCCTGCGCGGCGACGGCCACCGGGTCGGCGCCTGCGTGGCCGCCGACTACGTCGAGGTCGAGGGCGTCAACGACCGCGTCCAGCTCGCCTTCGCCCGCAAGGTGCTCAACCAGCGGCTGCTGGAGCAGCACATGCGCGCCGGCGTCACCGTCGTCGACCCGGCCACCACGTGGGTCGACGTGGGCGTCGAGATCGGGCCCGACGCCGTCGTCCACCCCGGCACCCAGCTCCACGGCCGCACGGTCATCGGCGCCGGAGCCGAGGTCGGCCCGGCCACCACGCTGACCGACACCCGCGTCGGCGAGCGCGCCGTCGTGCGCAACGCGGTCTGCGACGGCGCCGAGATCGGCCCCGAGGCCAACGTCGGCCCCTACGCCTACCTGCGCCCCGGCACCGTGCTCAGCCGCAGGTCGAAGGCGGGCACGTTCGTCGAGATGAAGAACACCAAGGTCGGCGAGCGCTCCAAGGTGCCCCACCTCACCTACGCCGGCGACGCCACCATCGGGGAGGACGTCAACATCGGCGCCTCCACCGTCTTCGTCAACTACGACGGGGTCGACAAGCACCACACCACCGTGGGCGACGGCGCGTTCGTCGGCTGCGACACCATGCTCATCGCCCCCGTGACGATCGGCGAAGGCGCCAACACCGCCGCCGGGTCCGTGATCGTCAGCGACGTACCCCCAGGGGCGATGGGCGTGGCCAGGGCGCGACAGCGCAACATCGAGAAATGGGTCCTGCGCAAGCGCGCGGGCACCAAGTCGGCCGCCGCCGCCGAACGGGCGCTGGCCGAGCGAGCACAGCAGGAGAACGAACAGTGACCAGCATCAAACAGCCGGGCGAGAAGAACCTCATGCTCTTCTCCGGCCGGGCCTATCCAGAGCTGGCCGAAGAGGTTGCCGAGCACGTCGGCGTCTCACTCACCCCCACCAAACTGATCGACTTCGCCAACGGCGAGATCTACGCCCGCTACCTGGAGTCCGTCCGCGGCTGCGACGCGTTCGTGATCCAGAGCCACACCGGTCCCATCAACAAGTGGATCATGGAACAGCTCATCATGGTCGACGCGCTCAAGCGGGCCTCGGCCAAGCGCATCACCGTGGTCATGCCGTTCTTCGGCTACGCCCGTCAGGACAAGAAGGGCCGCGGCCGCGAGCCCATCACCGCCCGGCTGATGGCCGACCTGTTCAAGACCGCCGGCGCCGACCGGCTCATGTCGATCGACCTGCACACCTCGCAGATCCAGGGCTTCTTCGACGGTCCCGTCGACCACCTGTTCGCGATGCCGGTCCTGGAGAGCTACCTGAAGAACAAGCTCGACCTGGAGAACACGACCGTCGTCTCGCCCGACACCGGCCGCGTCCGCCTGTCCGAGCGCTGGGCCGACACCCTCGGCACGCCCCTGGCCTTCATCCACAAGCGCCGCGACCTCGACGTGGCCAACTCCGTGAAGGTCAGCGAGGTCGTCGGCAAGGTCAGCGGCCGCACCTGCGTGCTGATCGACGACATGATCGACACCGCCGGCACGATCTGCAAGGCCGCCGACGCCCTCTACGAGCAGGGCGCCACCAACGTCATCGTGGCCGCCACCCACGCGGTCTTCTCCGACCCCGCCGTCGACCGGCTGAAGAACTCGCGCATCTCCGAGGTCATCGTGACCAACACGCTGCCGCTGTCGGAGGCCAAGCGGTTCGACAAGCTGACGGTGCTCTCGATCGCGCCGCTCATCGCCCGCGCCGTCACCGAGGTCTTCACCGACGGCTCCGTCACGAGCCTGTTCGAGGGCGACACCTGAGCGAGTAAGCTGTACGGGTTGCGCTCGTAACGCCTTCCGCTAGGGCGGGTGAGGGGGAGCGCGCCACCATCCGATCTCTGCATCCCTAGGAGATGTCGTGTCTGAAGTACGTATCGCCGCCGAGCCGCGCACGGTGTTCGGCAAGGGCGCCGCCCGCAAGATCCGCCGCGCCGACAAGGTGCCCGCCGTCCTCTACGGGCACGGCATCGACCCCAAGCACCTGACCCTGCCCGGTCACGAGGTGCTGCTCGCCCTCCGCACGCCCAACGTGCTGATCCGCCTCCAGGGTGAGGGCGTCGACGAGCTGGCCTTGCCCAAGGGCGTGCAGCGCGACCCGATCAAGGGCTTCGTCGAGCACGTCGACCTGCTCCTGGTCAAGCGCGGCGAGAAGGTCACCGTCGAGATCCCGGTCACCACCACCGGCGACGTCAACTCCGAGGGCCTGCTCGACCAGCAGCTCGTCTCGGTGGCCGTCGAGGCCGAGGCCACCCACATCCCGACCGGCGTCGAGGTCGACGTCGAGGGCATGGAGGTCGGCACCGTGATCACCGCCGCGCAGCTCGACCTGCCGTCGGGCGCCACGCTGGCCGCCGACCCCGAGGCCGTGGTCCTCCACGTCATCGCCAAGCCGACCGAGGAGCCCGCCGCGGAGGCCGCCGAGGCCGCCGAGGGCGAGACCGCCGAGGCCGAGGGCGAGGGCGAGAGCGCCGAGGCTGCCGCCGAGTAAGCACGTACCGCGACGACGGGGGTGGCGCGAGGCCGCCCCCGTTCCGCTGTAAGGGGAGCGCACATGGACCGCTGGCTGATCGTCGGACTGGGCAATCCGGGGCCCGAATACGCGGGTAACAGGCACAACGCGGGCTTCATGGTGCTCGACGAGCTGGCCGCGCGGGCCGGCGGGCGCTTCAAGGCGCACAAGAGCAGGTCCGAGGTGCTGGAGACGCGGGCGGCCGTGCTGGCCAAGCCGCTGACGTACATGAACCTGTCGGGCGGTCCGGTCAAGGCGCTCGCCGACTTCTACAAGATCGGCCCCGACCGGCTGATCGTCGTCCACGACG
Source organism: Nonomuraea sp. NPDC001636 (assembly GCF_040298265.1). Taxonomy (NCBI): domain Bacteria; kingdom Bacillati; phylum Actinomycetota; class Actinomycetes; order Streptosporangiales; family Streptosporangiaceae; genus Nonomuraea; species Nonomuraea sp. NPDC001636. Next base: position 290,623 of record NZ_JBEOZT010000005.1, on the reverse strand, counting down.
AGCTCGACGTCCCCTACGGCGCGCTGCGCGCCAAGCTCGGCGGCGGCGACAACGGCCACAACGGGCTCAAGTCCATCACCAAGGTCCTCGCCACCCGCGACTATCTGAGGGTGCGCTTCGGCATCGGCCGGCCGCCCGGCCGCATGGACCCGGCCACCTTCGTGCTGCGCGACTTCGCCACCGTCGAGCGCAAGGATCTGCCCTTCCTCGTCGACCGGGGCGCCGACGTCGTCGAGTCGCTCATGGCCCGTGGCCTGGAAGCCACCCAGAACGACTTCCACCGGGCTGATCTCCACATTTCCGGCCCTCCGCGCTGATCGCCGCATAGAACCGTTCGCCGCCTGTCGCGCCGCACGCGCGGCTAGCATCGGTGACTGTCCGTTCGGGAACGGGCACACAGAGGCGTGCCACCGCCCGGAGCGACGGCGGGAGCGGAGCGGGGGAAGACGGCATTTGGCGACCGAGGCCGCCTCACGGAGTGAGGCAGGAGAGCCCGTGAAGTCCGGCGAGGCCCTCTCGTGGCGGGTCAGCCCGGTGACTCCGGCGTGGATGCGTTCCTACCGGTTCCGTGCCGTGGTGGGCGATCTGTGCGGGGCGGGCATCGGGTCCGCCGCCGCCTTCTGCGGCAGGTTCGGCGGGTTCACCCCATACGTGCTGCCGTACCTGCTGGTCAGTGTGGCGCTGCCGTGGGTGTGGATCTGCGCCGTCGCGCTCAACCGGGCCTACGAGCCCCGCATGATCGGCGTCGGCTCCGAGGAGTTCCGCCGCGTCGTGCACGCCGGCGTGGCGCTGACCGCGGCCACCGCGATCGGCTCGTACGTCACCAAGACCGACGTCGCCCGCGGCTACGTCGTGCTCGCGCTGCCCCTGGTCACGCTGCTCACGCTGGTCGCCCGCTACCTGCTGCGGCGCTCGCTCAACCGGCGCAGGGCGGCCGGGGCCTGCATGCGCCGGGTGGTCGCGGTCGGCCATCCGGCCTCGATCGCCGAGCTGGTCCACCTCTTCCGCAGGGAACGCCACCACGGCATGGACGTCGTGGCCGCCTGCCTGCCCTACGGCGAGCCGCCCGGGGTGCTGACCGAGGTGCCCGTCGCGGGCGACTTCGGCGACGTGCCGCTGGTCGTCGACCAGGTGCGCGCCGACACCGTGGCGGTGCTGGCCTGCCCCGAGATGGACGGCGACGCGCTGCGCCGGCTGGCCTGGCGGCTGGAGCGCACCCACACCGAGCTGGTGGTCGCCCCCGCCCTGATGGACGTCGCCGGCCCGCGCACGATGATCCGGCCGGCCGCCGGGCTGCCGCTGCTGCACGTCGAGCACCCCGAGCTGACCGGCGCCCGGCAACTGGTCAAGAACGTCTTCGACCGCGTGGTCGCCGCCGCGCTGCTGGTGCTGCTGTCGCCGCTGATGGCGACCCTGGCCGTGGCCGTGCGCGGCACGAGCCCGGGGCCCGCGCTGTTCCGCCAGACCCGCATCGGCAAAGACGGCAGGCCGTTCACGATCCTGAAGTTCCGTACCATGCGGCGCGGCTCGGAGCAGCAGAAGATCACCCTCGTCAGCGACCACGACGGCGTGCTGTTCAAGATCCGCAACGATCCGCGCGTGACGCCGCTCGGCACGCTGATGCGCCGCCACTCCCTCGACGAGCTGCCCCAGCTCATCAACGTGCTCCTCGGACACATGTCGCTCGTCGGCCCCCGCCCGCCGCTGCCGGAGGAGGTGGCGCGCTACGGTGACGACGTGCGCAGACGGCTTCTGGTGCGTCCGGGGCTGACCGGGCTGTGGCAAGTGAGCGGACGATCTGACCTATCGTGGGAGGAATCCGTCCGTCTCGACCTGCGTTACGTGGAGAACTGGTCCCTCACGCTGGACCTGCAGATCCTGTGGAAGACTTGGTCGGCCGTCGCCCGCGGGCAAGGAGCATATTGATGACGATTCGCGACGACCACGCCGTGGCCGGCGACCTGGCGACGGAGGCGGGCGAGAGGCTGCTGCAGGTCCGCGAGCGCACCGGGTTCGGCGACTCCGCCGCGCTGCGCGCGGAGGGCGACCGGGCCGCGCACGTGTTCCTCATGGAGGCGCTGGCCCGGTTGCGTCCCAGTGACAGTGTCCTGTCCGAGGAGGCTACCCGCGAGGAGCGGCTCGACCCGCGCCGGCTGGGCGCCGAGCGCGTGTGGATCGTCGATCCCCTCGACGGCACGCGCGAGTTCGCCGAGGAGGGCCGGGCCGACTGGGCCGTGCACGTCGCGCTGTGGGAGCGCGGCAAGCTGACCGCGGGCGCCGTTGCGCTGCCCGCGCAGGGCCGTACGCTGACCACCGCCGAGCCGCCCGCCCTGCCCGCCTTCGAGAAAGGCCGCTTCCGCATCGCGGTGAGCCGCACCCGTCCGCCGGAGTTCGTCCAGAAGCTGGCCTATCTGCTGGGGGCCGACCTGGTGCCGATCGGCTCGGCGGGGGCGAAGATCTCCGCGGTGCTCACCGGCGAGGTCGAGGCGTACGTGCACGCCGGCGGCCAGTACGAGTGGGACTCCGCGGCCCCCGTCGCCGTCGCGCAGGCGGCCGGGGCGTTCGCCAGCCGCGTCGACGGCTCGGAGCTGACCTACAACCAAGCCGACCCGTCACTACCGGATATCCTGGTTTCCCTACCGGAGCTGGCGACATCCCTGCTCGCCGGAATTCGGGACCTGCATCGCTAACCGCCGGAGGAAGCGCCCATGCTCCAGCGCGACTACACGACGTCGCAGCTCGACGTACTCGAAGCCGAGGCCATTCACATCATGCGCGAGGTGGCGGCGGAGTTCGAGCGGCCGTGTCTGCTCTTCTCCGGCGGCAAGGACTCGATCGTCATGCTCCGCATCGCGGAGAAGGCGTTCTGGCCCGCGGCCATCCCGTTCCCGCTGATGCACGTCGACACCGGGCACAACTTCGACGAGGTCATCGAGTTCCGCGACCGCCGTTCCGAGGAGCTGGGCGCGCGCCTGATCGTGGCCAGCGTGCAGGAGTCGATCGACAGCGGCCGGGTGGTCGAGGAGACCGGCCGGCGCGCCTCGCGCAACCGCCTGCAGACCACCACGCTGCTCGACGCGATCGAGGAGCACGAGTTCGACGCGGTCTTCGGCGGCGCCAGGCGCGACGAGGAGAAGGCCCGCGCCAAGGAGCGCGTGTTCTCCTTCCGCGACGACTTCGGCCAGTGGGACCCGAAGAACCAGCGCCCCGAGCTGTGGAACCTCTACAACTCCCGCATCCGCAAGGGCGAGCACATCCGGGTCTTCCCGCTGTCCAACTGGACCGAGCTCGACATCTGGGACTACATCCGGCGTGAGGGCATCGAGATCCCCTCGATCTACTTCTCGCACACCCGCAAGGTGTTCGAGCGCGACGGCATGCTGCTGCCCGACTCCGACGTCGTGTCCCGCGGCGACGACGAGCCGCTGTTCGAGGCCGTCGTGCGCTACCGCACGGTCGGTGACATGACCTGCACCGGCGCCGTGCAGTCCACGGCCGCCACGGTCGAGGAGATCATCGAGGAGATCGCGGCCACCCGGATCACCGAGCGGGGGGCCACCAGGGCCGACGACCGCTCGTCCGAGGCCGCCATGGAGGACCGCAAGCGAGAGGGCTACTTCTGATGGACATTCTTCGCTTTGCCACCGCGGGAAGCGTCGACGACGGCAAGTCCACCCTCATCGGACGGTTGCTCTTCGACTCCAAGGCCATCTTCGAGGACCAGCTCGAAGCGGTCGAGCGCACCTCCCGCGACCGCGGCACCGAGTACACCGACCTGTCGCTGCTGACCGACGGCCTGCGGGCCGAGCGCGAGCAGGGCATCACGATCGACGTGGCCTACCGCTACTTCGCCACGCCCAAGCGCAAGTTCATCATCGCCGACACACCCGGGCACATCCAGTACACCAGGAACATGGTCACCGGCGCCTCCACGGCCGACCTGGCGATCATCCTCATCGACGCGCGCAAGGGCGTGCTGGAGCAGTCGCGCCGGCACGCGTTCCTCACCTCCCTGCTGCGCGTGCCGCACCTGGTGCTGGCCGTGAACAAGATGGACCTGGTCGACTATTCGCAGGAGCGGTTCGAGGAGATCCGGGAGGAGTTCACCTCCTTCGCCTCCAAGCTCAACGTGAGCGACCTGACGTTCATCCCGATCTCCGCGCTCAACGGCGACAACGTCGTCTCGCGGTCGGAGAACATGCCCTGGTACCTCGGCACGTCCCTGCTCCACCACCTGGAGAACGTGCACATCGCCTCCGACCGCAACCTGGTCGACGTGCGCTTCCCCGTCCAGTACGTGATCCGTCCGCAGAAGGCCACCGACCACGCCTTCCACGACTACCGCGGCTACGCGGGCCAGGTCGCGGGCGGGGTGCTCAAGCCGGGCGACGAGGTGACCCACCTGCCGTCCGGGCTGAACACGCGGATCGCCTCGATCGACACGTTCGACGGGCCGGTGGAGGAGGCGTTCCCGCCCATGTCGGTCACGCTGCGCTTCGAGGACGACCTCGACATCTCGCGCGGCGACATGATCGCCAGGCCCAACAACCAGCCGCACGCGGCCCAGGAGCTGGAGGCCATGGTCTGCTGGATGGCCGACGGCCTCAAGCTGGCCCCGCGCACCAAGCTGACGATCAAGCACACCACCCGTACGGCGCGGGCGCTGGTGCGCGACCTGCACTACCGGCTCGACGTCAACACGTTGCACCGGGACGAGGAGGCCACCGCCCTCGGCCTGAACGAGATCGGCCGGGTCTCGCTGCGGGTCACCCAGCCGCTGTTCGTCGACGACTACGCCCGCAACCGGCTGACCGGCGGCTTCATCCTCGTGGACGAGGCCACCAACGGCACGGTCGGCGCAGGCATGATCATCGACGCCAGCTGAGCGTCCGCGAACGGCCCGGCGACACTCCGCCGGGCCGTTCGCCGTTTCGGTAGATCTTTGCGAGGTTTCCTGACCATCTGATTACCCTCCGCGCTAGGGTCGTCGCGTTCCGTGTTGGCGACGTGAAGGCCCTCCCCCTGTGACCGACCACGCATCCGCCACCCGAGTGATCTTCCTCGGTGGCCTCGGCCGTAGTGGCACCACTCTGCTGGAGCGGCTGCTCGCCGAGCTGCCCGGCGTCGTGGCGCTCGGCGAAGTGGTCCACCTGTGGTCGAGGGGCGTGCTGGCCGGAGAGCCGTGCGGCTGCGGCGCCGCCTTCGCCGCCTGCGACTTCTGGCGGCAGGTCGGCCGGGCGGCGTTCGGCGGATGGCGGCCGTCGGTGGCCGAACGGGTGCTCACGTTGCGGCAGCGGGTCGATCGCACCCACCGGATGGGGCGCATCGCGCATCCCGACCTGGCCGAGTACGCGCGGGCCTACCGGAGGGTCTACGAGGCGACCGGCGCGCCCGTCGTGATCGACTCCAGCAAGCACGCCTCCCTCGCCCACTGCCTGGTCGCGGCCGGCATGGACGTACGCGTCGTGCACGTCGTCCGGGATCCGCGGGCGGTGGCCCACTCCTGGCGCAGGACCGTCGAGCGGCCCGAGGACGGGCGTCCCATGACCCGCTGGGGGCCGCTGCGCACCTCCCTCCACTGGACGGCCCAGAACGCCGGTCTTGAGCTCCTCGCCCGCCAGGGGGCCCTCGTGACCCGGGTGCGCTACGAAGACCTGGTCGCCGACCCGGAGCCCACGCTGACCGCGCTGGCCGGCTTCCTCGGGCTCGACGTTCCCGGCCTGCCGTTCCTGGAGGGCACGACCGCGCGGCTGGGGCCCGCGCACACCGCGTCCGGCAATCCGATGCGGTTCCAGGTCGGGGGGGTCCGGCTGCGGTGCGACGACTCGTGGCGCTCGGGGCTGCCCGTCCGCGACCGGCGGCTGGTCGCCGCGCTCACCTGGCCTCTCCGCGTCCGGTACGGCTACCGGGAGGTCGCCGCGTGAGCGCGCCGCCGTCCGTGGGGGTGGTGATCCCGACCTGCGGCGACCGGCCCGAGCTGCTGCGCGAGGCCGTGGCGGCGGTGCTGGCCCAGGACTACCCGGGGCGGCTGGCCGTGGTCGTGGTCGACGACGGCGGGCGCGGCTGCCCGGGGCCGGAGCTGGGCGTGCCGGTCCTGGCCAACCGGCGTGCCCCTGGGCTGCCGGGGGCGCGCAACACCGGCATCGCGGCCCTCGACACCGACCTCGTCGCCTTCTGCGACGACGACGACCTGTGGCTGCCGGGCAAGCTCGCCGCCCAGGCGCGGGCGCTGGCCGTGACCGGGGGCGAGTTCGCGAGCTGCGCCATCGAGGTCGAGCACGGGCGGCGCCGCGTGGCCAGGCTCGCGGGCGCCAACACGGTGACCGCGGCCGATCTCCTGCGGTCGCGCATGGTGATGGTGCACTCCTCGACGTTCCTGTTCCGGCGCGGGGCCCTGTGGGCCGACGAGAGCGCCCCCGGGGGCCAGAACGAGGACTGGGACCTGGCCCTGCGCGCGGCCCGGCGGCGGCCGATCACGCACGTCGACCGGCCGCTCGTCCGCGTGCGGTGGGGTTCGTCCTACTACGCGGCCCGCTGGGCGGACCGGATCGCCGGGCTCGACTGGATGCTCGACCGCCATCCCGAGCTGGCCGCCGACCGGCGCGGCGCGGCGCGGGTCTACGGCCAGCTCGCCTTCGCGTACGCGACGCTCGGGCGGCGGCGCGCGGCGGTCCGGTGGGCGGTGCGCGCGTTCGGGGCGCGGCCGGGCGAGCCGCGGGCGCCGATCGCGCTGGCCGTCGCGGCGGGGATCGTCCCGGCCGCGACCGTGCTGGGGCTGCTGCACGGACGGGGGCACGGCATATGACCCCGCCCAGGACCCGCATCCCCGCCGTCCCCGGCCAGCGCCCGTCCGCCCCGAACCCCGCCTCGGACTTCCCGCCCGCCCGCGGCCATGCCGCCGAGGCCGCGCGGGCCCGCGCAGCCGCGCCCGTGGCCGGGCGCATTCGTGGCGCCGAGCCCGCGGTTGCCCGCACCCTCCCCTCCGAGCGCCCGGCGGGTCGCGGGTCCGCCGAGGCCGGGCGTCGAGGACGGGCGGGGGAGCGCGTCCGGGTGGGCGGCGTCGGGCTGGACGTCGTCACCGAGGCCGACGTGGTGCGCTGGGTGGCGGCCGAGGCCGCGGCCGGGCGGGGCGGCCGCATCGTGACGCCCAACGTCGACATCTGCCGGGCCGTCGCCCGCGACCCCGCCCTCCAGGAGCTCGTGGGCTCGGCCGAGATCGTGGTGGCCGACGGCATGCCGCTGGTGTGGGCGGCCAGGCTGCTCGGCACCCCGCTGCCCGAACGGGTCACCGGGGCCGACCTGATCTGGTCGCTCAGCGAGCTGGCCGCGGCCCGCAACTGGCCGGTGTACCTGCTCGGCGGGCCGCCCGGCGTGGCCGAGCTGGCCGCCGACGAGCTCAGGAGCTGCCGTCCCGGGCTGAAGGTGGCGGGGGTGCACGCGCCGCCGTACCACTTCGACGACACGGCGGAGGGCAGGGAGCGGGTGCGGCGCCGGGTGGTCGCGGCGCGGCCCCGCCTGGTGTTCGTCGGGCTGGGCTTCCCCCGGCAGGATCTGCTCATCGCCGAGCTGCGCGAGGAGCTGCCGCAGGCGTGGTTCGTGGGCTGCGGGGCGGCCATCGCCTTCGCCGCCGGCACGGTCCAGCGGGCGCCGCGCTGGATGCGGCGGGCCGGGCTGGAGTGGGCGTTCCGGCTGATGAGCGAGCCCGGCCGGCTGGCGCGGCGCTACCTCGTGGACGACCTCCCCTTCGCGGTACGCCTGCTCGCCGGCTGCCTGCTGACCAGGCTCAGGCGGTGAGAGCCCGGACCCGGGCCGCCTCCGCCGGGGTGAGCCCCCGGGCCGCCGTGGCCAGCGCGTGACGGGAGTCCATCGGACGGAAGGCCGTACGGGACAACCCCGACCAGGCGAACGCCGGCGACCGGCGGGACGGCGTGGTGCAGGCCCGGACGATCCGGCGTTCGGCGGACGGTGACCACGGCAGCCCCGCATGGGCGTAGAGACGCCGGAAACCGGCGACCGGATCCTCGGCCAGCGACTCGTACGAGGCGACCAGGACGCCGGTCGTGGCGGCCAGCACCGACCGCGCGGCCCGCCACAGGGCGGCGGTCGTGGCCAGATCGTCGGCGGAGCCGAGCAGCCGATGCAGGCCCAGCAGCCCGGGATGGTCGCGGACGAGCAGCGGCTGGCCGAGCAGGTCGCCGACGTCGAACCGCCACCCCAGCCGGCGCCAGCTCGCCACGAACGACACCGGTTCGCGGACGAGGACGATGACCGCGCACCCCAGCCGCCGGGCGAACCAATCCGCCGACAACACCGCGAACGGGTCGTCGAGCAGCGCCCGGCGCCCGGCCAGGCGGCCGAACGCGAACGCGGTGCCGTAGCGCGCCAGACGGGCCAGGTCGTAGGGGGAGCGGTTGGCGCGCAGCTCGGCGAGCCAGTGGTAGCGCAGGGCGACCGTGTCGCGGAAGGCGGGCAGGAAGTCGGCGGCGTTGTCGTCGCAGATGTACTGGAACCGGTGGGCGACCTCGGCCCGCAGCACGCCGGGGCAGCGGCCGGGCGGGTGCTGCGGGTTGAGCGGCTCGTTGACGTAGACCAGGCCGCCCCCGGCGGTGAGCATCTTGCCGGCCCAGCTCGTGCCGCTCCTCGGCAGGCCGGTGACCAGGACGGGCGCGCTCACGCGGCCGCCGCCCAGGTGCGCGGGCGCAGGGCGGGCAGGGTGTGGCGGCCGAACGGGCGCAGGCCGTAGCGGTGGTGGAGCTGCCACAACGGCAGCAGGTTCTTCACGATCACCCCGCCCGACCAGCCGACGACCGCGCCGAACGCCCCTTGCGAGGGGATCAGGGCCAGGTCGAGCACGACCGTGCAGGCGACCGCGGCCAGCAGGTTGAGCAGGCTGGCCAGGGTGTGGCCGGCGGCGGTCAGGACGACGTCGACCATGCCGCAGGCGGAGGCCACCAGCATGGTCCCGGCCAGGACCAGGGCGATGGGGGCGGCGGCGCCGTACGCGGGGCCGAAGACGCGCAGCAGCCACGGCGCGAGGACGGCGTAGCCCAGCCACACCGGCCAGGTCAGCAGCACCAGCCAGATCGTGGTGGCCTGGTACAGCTCGCGCGCCCGGCCGAGCTCCCCGTCGGCGAGCGCCCGGACCAGCCGCTCCTGCACGGCCTGCGCCAGCCCCTGGTTGGCGAGCTGCCCGACGACCCGGAACCGGGTGGCGGCGGTGTAGACGGCGGCCTGGGCCGGCCCGCCGAGCAGGGCGACGACCACGATGTCCAGCCGCTGGAACACCGCCTGGATGGCGCCCGCGGCGGACCGCGGCGCGGTGTACCGCCACAGGTCACGCCCGGTCCCCGGCAGGTACGGCGTGCGCGGCGCCCGTCCGCGCAGGTCGGCGAGGGCCAGGACGAGCAGCGGCAGGAAGGGCAGCGCCCAGGCCGCCGGCAGCCACTGCGGCGCGTGCGCGAGCGCCGCCCAGGTGACGAGCACGAGCTGCGCGGCGGGCAGCAGCACGCCGTCCAGCAGCACGGTGGGCCGCATCGAGCCGAACCCGCGGGTGGCGGCCAGCGCGATGTCGCCGAGCACGATGACCGGCAGCGCCCAGGCCAGCAGCCCGATGCGCGGCTCCAGCAGCACCCCGGCCGCGCAGGCGGCCAGCGCGCACGGCACCATGGCCGCCCGGAAATAGCCGGAGATACCGCGATAGCCGTACGTCCTGGCCCGCGCGATGAAGTACACCAGGCCGTTGCCGGCGTCCAGTTTGGCGATGCCGGCCGCCATCAGGGCCAGGGCCGTCACGCTGAAGAACGCCCCCGCCTGCGCCGGGCTGAACGCCCTGGTCACCACCACGGCCATCAGGAACTGCGCCAGCGCGCTCACGCCGGCCCCGGTCAGCCCGGCGATCCCGCGCCGGACCATCACCGGCGCCACGACGGCTCACCGCCCAGCCAGCGCGTCAGCCGCGCGTCGTAGGGCTCGAAATGGTCCCTGAGCGCCTGTTCCAGCACCTGGGGCACGGGCCGGGGCAGCGGTCGGCCGTTGTGCCGCTCGAACGCCGGATAGCCCAGGTGCGGCACCGTCAGGAACTCCAGCACGCGGTCGTAGGCGGTCTCGGGCTCGGCGAAGAACCGATGGCTGTCGAGCACCAGGATCCGGTCGCGGCCGAAGAGCGGTTCGAGGCGGTCGAGCTGGTCGGCGTACCGGCCGCGGGCCAGGTAGGCGTGGTGGCGGTGGGAGTGGTGCTCGGAGAACGGCGACACGCGCAGGCTCTCCTCGGCCCCGGCCAGCCGCTCGGCCTCCAGCTCAAGGGCGGATTCGAGGTGCGACTCGGACTCGAAGCCCCTGGCCAGCTCGTGGGCGTGGGCCGAACAGGCCCGCTCGACCGGGTCGCGGACCAGGACGATCAGCTTGACCCCGGGCAGGTCGGCGGCGATCCGCTCACCGGCCAGCGGATGGAACAGGTAGTAGGGGGACGACTCGAACGCCTGGGTGCGGCCGCCGTACCGGTGGGCCAGCAGCGCCGCGCCCGCCCGCAGCGGGAAGTGCGCCTGGTACCAGGTCATCGGCCGGTGGTAGCCGACGTCGAAGTAGTGGACCCCCTTGTGCAGGACGGGCTTGAGCAGCAGCGGGTGCTGGGCCAGCGCCCGGTAGAGCGAGGTCGTGCCGCACCGCTGCGCCCCCACGATCAGGAACGACGGCAGCACCCGCGCGCCCGACGTGAACCGGCCCGCCAGGCGCGAGAAGGACAACACCGGCCGCTTCATCGTCCTCATGGCAGCAGCTCCTCGTGGTCGACGGCCGGGTTGAGCCAGGTCTCGGGCGGCCCGAGCGGGCAGTGGCCGTCGGCGGCGTGCCGGTCGGCCAGCACGATGAGGTAGCGCAGCGCCGTCCGCCTGGCCTCGGCCGACGACAGGCCGAGCGGGGCCAGCTCGCGGGGCGCCCTGGCCACGCAGGCGCGGGCCGCCGTGGGCGGGTCCATCCTGCGCAGGGCGCGCTGGAAGAGGTGGTGGGCGGCGTCGAGGCCGTAGGGGACGCCGGTCTCGTACCGCTCCCAGTCCCAGACGAGCAGCCGGCCGTCGGCGGAGGGGCAGATGTTCCACGGGGACAGGTCGCCGTGCCAGGCCGGGACCGGGCCGCCGGTGGCGGCGATCTCCATGATGGCGGCGTTCAGCAGGGCCGGCGGCACCCGGCCGCGCCGTACCGGCAGCGGCGAGAGCGCCAGCACGGGCAGGCCGCGCCACTCGCCGTGGTGCAGCACGTCGGGCACGACGACGGTCTTCAGCGGCGCCGCGGCCAGCCCGCGCAGCGCGGCCGCCTCGCGGCCGACCAGCTCGCGGGCGAGCGGGCTGTCGCCGACCTTCACGTACGCCAGCAGCCGCCCCCCGGTACGGGCCTCCAGGACGGGCTTGCGGTTGGGCCGCAACGCCGGACGCACGTGGAGCACGACCTCCACGGGCGCGTCGAAGACCTCGCCCAGATAGGCCGCGACCGACCCCTCCAGCGGCACGGTGACCGCGCCCCCCACGTGCCACCAGCGCCGCGGGGCCAGCCGGCGGGGCAGCACCCGGTGCGGCAGCACCGAGTACGGCCGCGGCGACCCGGTACCGGGGAACAGCAGGCGCACGGTCTCGCGGAGGTATCCGAGCCGCGCGGAGGCGTCCTTCATGCGTTTCTCCACAGCAGGGCGAACGAGATGAGATAGAGGCTCAGCGGCGTCACCAGGCCGTCGTAGACGAACATGTAGAGCAGCACGAGACCCATCACCAGCACCCCGGCCAGCCCGATCGGGGAGCGGTCGGCCCAGTGGCGGCGGATGGCGCCGAGGAAGAAGGCCACGTAGAGTGCGGCCCCGGTGAACCCCTGGGTGATCAGCAGCAGCCAGAGCTGCCCGTCGCTGCCGAGCGGCGGGTGCCCGCAGGCCGCGCACCACTGGGTCTTGCCCGTGGTGATCGAGCGGTGGTTGCCGAGCGAGTTGCGGGTGTTGCCGTAGCCGATGACCGGCGAGTGGCGGGCCGCGGCGACCGTGGCGGTCATCGTGAAGGCCCTGACGTCGTTGGAGTGCGGTTTGTCCAGCCGCTGGGCGAACACCGAGGCCAGCGGGCTGAGCGCGAACGCCACCAGCCCGGCGGCCACCGCCCCGCACAGCACGACCCTGGTCCGGCCCGCCACCCGCACGATCAGGTACGCCACGGCCAGCCCGAGCCCGATCCACAGGCCGCGGTTGAGCGAGTACACGACCGGGACCGCGGCCAGGGCGATCACCAGCACCGCCAGCACCCGGCGCCATCGCCCGCCGTACGTCCACCAGCCGACGACGAACCAGATCAGCAGCACCGACGCGTTGCTGCCCCACGCGTTGGCCCACTCGAAGGGCGCCTCCGGCCTGGGGGAGGAGTAGCCGAGCACCTTCTGGGTCTGGGCGGCCGTGGGATGGATGAGGTTCTGGACGAAGGAGTTCTCGCTGATCCAGCCGGGCAGCAGCAGCTCGACCGGCGAGGTGAAGGCGAAGTGCGGGACCAGGACGCCGAGCAGGCCGCCGGCGACCGTGGTCAGGAACAGCACGCCGAGCCAGCGCACCAGGCGCAGCTGCGGCAGCTCGCGCTCGGTCAGGTTGCCCAGGTAGAGCACCATGACCAGGACGGCCACGTACAGGGCCAGGCGCATGGCCCAGCCGATCAGGCGGCCGGCGCTGAACCCGCCGTACGTGCCGGGCGGCAGCTCGTCCAGCATCATCACGCTCAGCAGGTAGCCGGCCAGCAGCAGCAGCCACAGGCCGAACCCGTGGGGGACCCGGACCGGCCGCCGCCGCCACAGGATCACCGCCATCGGCACGGCCAGGACGATCACCGACAGGCCGCCGAACCCCAGCGCCCACCAGATCGGGTAGCCGAGCAGGAGCGCCGCGATCGGCCAGGCTGGTCCTGTCACGGCTGCTTGCGCTGCCGGTGGTGGAACGACTGCATGGGCGTGGTCTCGGCAGCCAGGCTCACCTCCAGCTCGCCGGTGGCGACGAGCTTGCCGAGCGAGGTGTGGGTGCGCGGCTCCAGCAGCGGGACGAACTCCGGCACCGCGTCGGTCGCCGTCACCACGCCGACGACCGGCACGTCGTGCCGCTCCAGATGGCGGGCGGCCGCCGTCACCTCCGAAGAGGTGACCCGGCCCAGCCCGACCAGCAGCAGCGCCGCGTCGGCCCGCGCCAGGTCGCGGACGTCGGAGCCGTCGAGCACCGACAGCGGCGCGCTGATGGCCAGCGGCTCGGCCAGTGAGGAGGCGTAGAGGTCGGCCGGCAGCGACCGGACCAGCAGCCGCTTGCCGGGGCAGGCCGCGACCACGGCGCAGGCCAGCTCGTGCAGCACGCCGTGCTCGCGGGAGGCGGACAGGTCGGTCAGCACGGGCAGCCCGGTCAGCCGCTCGACGTCGGCGGCCGTGCGCAGCCGGGTGTCGAGCCGGTCGCGGGCGTAGGCCGCCGCAGCGCCGAGCAGCAGGCCGGCCATCAGGCCGGTGCCGAGGTAGAGCGGCAGGCTGGGGGAGCTCGGCCGGGTCGGCGGCAGCGCCTCGCTGATGACCGAGCCGGGGGTCACCGCGACCGTGCGCAGCGCGTCGTACTTGAGCGTCAGGCTGGCGAGCTGCCGGTTGAGCACGCTCTGGCGCTGGGTGGCGATGGTGTGCTCGGCGCTGCCCTTGGGCAGGCGGCCGACCTCTTTGATGGCCGCGTCGAGGCCGGTGTTGACCTGCTTGAGCTTGGCCAGCACCGCCTGCTGCCGCTCGGCCATCGCGGCCTGCGCGCTCTCGCGCCTGTTGGCCAGGTAGGCGTCGGCGTAGGCCCGGGACTGCGCGGCGGCGGCGACGGGGTCGGCGTCGGTCACCGAGACCCACAACACGGCCGAGTTGGGCGGGACGGAGACCTCGACCGGCTGCGGCGCGGTGATCCGCAGGGCCTGGGCGACCCGCGCCGAGACGACCGCCGACTGGGCGATCTGGGCCTCGGTGTCGAGGTTGAGCGGCTCGCGCTGCCGGTTGCTCACCTGGTTGCCCTGGTCTTGACCGTCGACGGGGGTGACCAGGACCTGGGTGATCGCGGTGTAGGCCGGCGGGGTGGCCCGCAGCAGGGCGAGCCCGGCGGTGCCGCCGACCACGACGCAACCGACGAGCAGCAGCCACCGCCTGCGCAGCAGGGAGAGGTGCTCGTCCAGGTCGGCGCCCGGACGGCGCGCCTGGAAGTCCGGCGACGGGCTCATGGGGACGGTCTCCTGGAGGGGATGCGCGCTGTCGCGGGTGGGCAACGCTGCGTCACTCGGCGCAGTGTGCGCCCACTATAGGCCGGACGGATATTACCCAAGACGAATACTGAAGATTTTTTCCGGTACGGCCGCGAAGATGCCCCTTTTTAAATGGATATTTCCGCAAAATGTGGGTGGCGGGTCGGGTGCCATGAGCTGGGCAGACGAGCACACTGGCTGAAGTTCGAGGAATGGCATGGCAAGGTTCAGGTTTGATAGGCGGGGGTCCGTCGACAAGGGGGTTGGAAGGCGTTGCAGCTTCGGGGCTTTTCTCATTTCGCGTCTTTCGCGATGAAGTGTCACTTCGCGTCTTTCGCGACGAAAACCGCAATCACCTGCGCGGTGCTCGCCCTCCTGGCCGCCTGCTCGACGGCCGAGGGCACGCCCGCCCGGGTCGACACCAGCACGGCCGAGCTGGCCGGCGCGCCCTCCTGCGCGGTCACCGCCAGGCTCATCCCCTCCTGCGGCGCCTGGTGGGGCGTGGCGCCCGAGGTCTTCACCGGTGCTCCGGTGGCCGAGGCGCTGCGCGGGGCCGAGTCGCGCATGGGCGCCGGCGCCGACGTGCTGCACGTCTACCATCGCGGCAGCGAGCTGTTCCCCACCCCGCAGGAGATCGGCCTGGCCCGCGACCCGGGCCGTCCCCGGCTGCTCATGATCAACTGGAAGCCGTCGCTCGACCGCACCTGGGCCGACATCGCCGACGGGGCCCTCGACCGTCGGATCGACCGCCTGGCCGACCACCTGCGGCGCACCTTCCCCGAACGCTTCTTCCTCACCCTCCACCACGAGCCGGAGAACGACGTCGACGCCCGCTCGGGGTCGGGCATGCAGGCCGGCGACTACGCGGCGATGTTCCGGCACGTCGTGCTCAGGCTGCGCGAACGCGGCGTGAAGAACGCCGTGACGGTCATGACGTACATGGGGGCGCCCAACTGGGCGGCCAAGCCCTGGTTCGAGGATCTCTACCCCGGTGACGACGTGGTCGACTGGGTGGCCATGGACCCGTACGCCGACGACCGGGTGCGCGACTTCGACGGGCTGGTGAACAAGACCCGCAAGGAGTACGGGAGCTGGCCGGGCTTCTACCGGTGGATGCAGGCCCGCTTCCCCGGCAAGCCGGTCATGGTGGCCGAGTGGGGGGTGTTCGAGCGGCCCGCCGACCGGGCCTTCAAACGGCACTTCTTCGAGTCGGTGCTGAGACAGATCAAGCGGTATCCGCAGATCAAGGCGTTGCTGTACTTCGACTCGCCGCAGGCGCCGCGCGGCAACACGAGCTTCGACTCCGATCCGGGCGCGGCCCGCGCCTTCACCCAGCTCGCCCGCGACCGCTACTTCCGCTCGACCCGCGTGCCGCGGCCCTAACGCCGCGCTTCCTGGGGAGCCTCGACGGCCGTGGCCACGTCGCCGCGCCGGGCCAGGCCGCCGGCGCGCAGCCGCCAGCCGGCGAGGGTGACCGCGCAGGCGGCGACGAGCAGCCAGGCGGTGACGGCGTTGCCGACGTCCAGGAGCTTGAGCGCCGAGGCGAGCAGCACGATCGCCAGCAGGGCTCTGATCAGTCCGCCCGGGGCGCGTGCGGAGATCCGCGCGCCGAGGTAGATGCCGGGGATCGAGCCGATCAGCAGCGAGAGCGTGAGCTCCAGCTTGAAGTCGCCGAACATCAGGTGGCCGAGCGCGGCCGCCGCGACCAGGGGCACGGCCTGGACCAGGTCGGTGCCGACGAGCTGGTTGGCCTTGAGCGCCGGATAGAGCACGAGCAGGGCCACGATGATCAGCGAACCCGATCCCACGGAGGAGACGCCGACCACGAGCCCGCCTACCGTACCGACCAGTAGGGTCGGAATTGGGCGCACGACGATCTCGTGGGCGCTCGACGAGCCGCCCCGCGCGCCGAGCCAGCCCTTGACCGCCATGCCGACGACGGCCAGCAGCAGCGCCACGCCCAGCGCGTACTTGACGGCGTCCGTCACGGCGAACGCGCGGGCCAGGAACACCCCGCAGAACGCGGCCGGCACCGACCCGGCGCACAACCAGCCGACCAGCCGCAGGTTGACCGTGCCCCGCCGCAGGTGGACGACGCTGCCGACCGGTTTCATGACGGCCGAGGCGACCAGGTCGCTGGAGACCGCGGCCAGCGGCGGCACGTTGAAGAACAACATCATCATCGGGGTCATCAGGGCCCCGCCGCCCATGCCGGTCAGGCCGACCACGATCGCGACGACGAAGGACCCGGCGACCAGCGCGAAGTCGATCAACGTACCCACCCTCCGGACTGCAGCGCCCCCAGGACCTGGGAGACGGCCGCCTCGATCGAGATGTGCGTGGTGTCGATCACCAGGTCGGCGTCGTCCGGCTCCTCGTAGGGGTCGGAGACGCCGGTGAACTCGGGGATCAGGCCGGCGCGGGCCTTGGCGTACAGGCCCTTGCGGTCGCGCCGCTCGCACTCCGCCAGCGGCGTGGCGACGTGCACGAGCAGGAAGTCGGCCCCCACGGACTCGACCGTCTCGCGCACCTCCTCGCGGGTGGCGGCGTAGGGGGCGATGGGGGCGCAGATCGCCAGGCCGCCGTGGCGGGCGGCCTCGGCCGCGACGAAGCCGATGCGCCGGATGTTCAGGTCGCGGTCGGCCTTGGAGAAGGTCAGGCCCTTGGACAGCAGGTGGCGCACGACGTCGCCGTCGAGGTAGGTGACGGTGCGGGTGCCGAGCTCCAGCAGGGCGTCGCGCAGGCCGCGGGCGATGGTGGACTTGCCCGAGCCGGACAGGCCGGTGAAGAAGACGACCAGGCCGCGGCGGTGGGGCGGGCCGGGGAGCGTGACGGGCTCGGGGCCCGCGTAGTGCTCGGTGGCGCCGTAGGCGGTGGCGACGTGCTCGCGCAGTTCGAGGTCGATCTCCGGCTCCGCGCGCGGCGCCAGGGGGACCGGGACCACGAGGGTGCCCTCCGGCAGGTGCGCCTTGGCGCGCAGCGCGGCGCGGACGACGCCGGGGCCCGCCTCGCCGTACGAGAGGGGCAGCAGCACGATCACCGCGTCGAGCTCCTTCGCGGTGGCGGTGATCTCGGTGAGGTCGTCGAGCGGCCCGCGCATCGTGACGGCCAGCGCGGGCCGGCCGCCGAGCTCGGCCCTGACCTCGGCGGGCGTGCGGCGCAGCCGGGCGAACGGGCCGTGCTCGGGCGCGCCGAGCGCCTTGAGCGGGCCCGAGGTCAGGCCGTCGGCCTCGCGCGCGGTCACGGTGAGCACGGCCAGCGGCAGGCCCTCGGGGTCGAGCAGCCGCACCTCGTCGCCGGGCGAGACCTCGGCGGGCAGGTGGAGGGTGACCGGCGCGGGCCAGGGGGTGCCGTCGGCGAGGGTGCCGCGCTCGTGCACGGCGTGCACGTCGTCGTGGCCCAGGAAGCCGGTCAGCGGCTCGAACGCCCCGGACAGCAGCAGCTCAAGGTCGGCCAGCTCGTGCGCGTCCGGGGTCCACTCCACGGTTCCGACATCCCAACTATTCCGATTGAATTGGTAGGAAAGGAGTCTAGTCGCTCGGACCGTCCCGTCGCTAGAGCAGCCGGGCGAAGTGATGCTGGGGCTTCCTGATCACCATCGTGATCTCGTCGTGGGAGGCGGGGTAACGCCCGCCGCTCAGCCGGTCGACCAGCGCGACGGCGGCGGAGCCGAGCCGGCCGGCGCGGGCCGGGCCGCTGATCCGGCGCTCGTCGTCGGTGATCATCAGGCCGCGGCTGAGACAGAAGGCGTGCATGCCGTCGCTGGAGGCCAGCGGCTCGTAGACGACGGGCAGCGGGCCCGGCGTGCCGGGCGTGACCAGCGTGCGCCACAACGCCCGGCGCAGCCACGACGGCGTGAGGCGGTCGAGCAGCCCGTAGGCCGACTTCCTGTCGCGCATCCGCAGCAGCACCAGGCCGCCCGGCCGCAGCGACTGGAGCAGGCGGTCGAACACCAGCTCGGCGTGCTGGACGCGTTCGAGCAGGAACGACAGGTGGATCACGTCGTAGGCGCGGTGCTGGAGCGGCACGCAGCGCAGATCGCCGAGCGACCAGGCCACCAGGTCGGCGCGCTCCTCCACGACGTCTCTGATGACCGGGTGGTCGACGTCGGCGCCCGTGGCCCTGGCCTCCAGCGGCTCCACGTCGAGCGGCTCGTCGTGGGCGCACCCCGCGACGAGTATGTCGAGCCGCCGGCTGAACCGCCCGGCCCAGTGCTCGCGGATCCGTTGACCGAAGAGGTCGCCTCGCTGGGCGACTGATCGCACCTCAGACATGTCACCTACAGTAATCAATCGAGCCGTCTCGGTTAGGCACTTCCCTGCTAGCGTCCTGCCCCGTGGACGGGCAGGTTTACGTGGGGAACGCCAATATCGACGCGGCCGGCGACCGGGGCTGGGTGCTCGGTCACTTCAAACCCTTCGGCGACCCACGACACAGTGAAGAAGTCGAGATCAAGTGGGGCGTGCACCCGGCGGGCGACGAGCGCGCCCAGTGGGTCAGGGGCGAGGAGCGCACCGCCCTGCTCGTCCTGATCAGCGGCCGGTTCCGGGTGGAGCTGCCGGGGCGCGGCGTGCTGCTGACCGAGCCGGGCGACTACGTGGTCTGGGGCAAGGGCGTGGACCACTCGTGGGTCGCCGAGGCCGAGTCGGTGGTGCTCACCGTACGCTGGCCGTCGGTCCCCGGTTACCGGGTGCCGCACCCCGAGTAGGCTGGGTGGAGACCCCCGCGACCTGACCCGGCCGGGGGTAGTTGTGTTGCCGTCGTGGGGCTGTGGGCGTATCTGATGAGTCTTTCCGGATTGCTTGACCTTGTGGCCCTGGGGGCCGGGGCCGACCCGAAGCTGACCGCCGCGCTCGAAGAGGGCGGCGACGTCTCACTGATCGCGCCTTCGGCGTTGCGGCCGTTCGGCGTGGCCGCGCTGGCCGCGCACGATCAGCGCACCGTGCTGGCCGTCACCGCCACCGGCCGGGAGGCCGAGGACCTGGCGGCGGCGCTGACGAGCCTGCTCGAACCGAGCTCGGTCGCGGTGTTCCCGGCCTGGGAGACGCTGCCGCACGAGCGGCTCTCGCCGCGCAGCGACACCGTGGGCCAGCGCCTGGCCGTGCTGCGCAGGCTGGCGCACCCGGTCAAGGGCGACACCGCCGCCGGGCCGCTCGGCGTGGTGGTCGCCCCGGTCAGGGCGCTGCTCCAGCCGATCGTCAAGGGGCTCGGCGACCTGGAGCCGATCAGGCTGCGGGCGGGCGACGACGCCGACCTCGACGAGGTGGTCGAGCGCCTGGTCACCAACGGCTACCACCGGGTCGACATGGTGGAGAAGCGCGGCGAGGTGGCCGTGCGCGGCGGGCTGCTCGACGTGTTCCCGCCCACCGAGGAGCACCCGCTGCGGCTGGAGTTCTGGGGCGACACGGTCGAGGAGATCCGCTGGTTCAAGGTGGCCGACCAGCGCTCGCTGGAGGCGGCCGAGGACGGCCTGTTCGCGCCGCCCTGCCGCGAGCTGCTGCTGACCGGCGAGGTCAGGGCGCGGGCGCGGGAGCTGGCGCAGCAGCATCCGGCCCTCGCCGAGGTGCTCGACCAGCTCGCCGAAGGCATTCCGGTCGAGGGCATGGAGGCGTTCGCGCCGGTGCTGGCGGGGGAGATGGACCTGCTGCTCGACCACCTGCCGGCCAGGTCGGCGGTGTTCGTGTGCGACCCCGAGCGCATCAGGGGCCGGGCGGAAGAGCTCGTACGCACCTCGCAGGAGTTCCTGGAGGCGTCCTGGATCAACGCGGCGGCCGGCGGCGAGGCGCCGATCGACCTGGGCGCGGCGGCCTTCCGCTCGCTGGAGGAGATCCGCGACCACGCCGACGCGCTGGGCCAGCCGTGGTGGACGATGGCGCCGTTCGGCAACGGCGTCGAGCTCGACGCCCAAGACTCCGAGGCCTACCGGGGCGACACCGCCAAGGCGCTGGCCGACATCAAGGGCTGGCTGGCCGAGGACAAGGCGGTCGTGCTGCTCAGCGAGGGCCACGGGCCGGCCGAGCGCATGGTCGAGCTGCTCAAGGGCGTCGACGTGCCCGCGCGGTTGCAGCGTTTCCTGGACAAGGCGCCCGAGCCCAAGGTCGTGCACGTCTCGACCGGCCTGATCGAGCACGGGTTCATCACGCCGCGCCTGGCCGTGCTCACCCATCTCGACCTGGTGGGCCAGAAGGCGTCCACCAAGGACATGCGCCGGCTGCCCTCGCGCCGCCGCAACATGGTCGACCCGCTCCAGCTCAAGGTCGGCGACCACGTCGTGCACGAGCAGCACGGCGTCGGCCGCTACGTCGAGATGGTCCAGCGCACGGTCCAGGGCGCGACCCGCGAGTACCTGGTCATCGAGTACGCCAAGGGCGACCGCCTCTACGTGCCCACCGACCAGCTCGACGAGGTCACCCGCTACGTCGGCGGCGAGGCGCCCACGCTCAACCGCATGGGCGGCGCCGACTGGGCCAAGGCCAAGTCCAGGGCCAAGAAGGCGGTCAAGGAGATCGCCGGCGAGCTGATCAGGCTCTACTCGGCCCGCATGGCCTCGCCGGGCCACGCCTTCGGCGCCGACACGCCGTGGCAGCGCGAGATGGAGGACGCCTTCCCCTACGCCGAGACCGGCGACCAGCTCGAAGCCATCGACGAGGTCAAGCGCGACATGGAGCGCGGCGTCCCGATGGACCGGCTGATCTGCGGCGACGTCGGCTACGGCAAGACCGAGATCGCGGTGCGGGCGGCGTTCAAGGCCGTCCAGGACGGCAAGCAGGTGGCCGTGCTGGTGCCGACCACGCTGCTGGTGCAGCAGCACATGTCCACCTTCACCGAGCGGTTCTCCAGCTTCCCCATCGCGATCAGGCCGATCTCGCGCTTCCAGACCGACGGCGAGGTCAAGGGCACGATGGAGGGGCTGCGGTCGGGCGCGGTCGACGTCGTCATCGGCACCCACCGGCTGCTCAGCCCGGAGGTCAGGTTCAAGGACCTCGGGCTGATCATCATCGACGAGGAGCAGCGCTTCGGCGTCGAGCACAAGGAGGCCATGAAGCACCTGCGCACGCAGGTCGACGTGCTGGCCATGTCGGCCACGCCGATCCCGCGCACGCTGGAGATGGGCCTGACCGGCATCCGCGAGATGTCCACGATCCTCACGCCGCCGGAGGAGCGGCACCCGATCCTCACGTTCGTGGGGCCGTACGAGGAGAAGCAGATCGGGGCGGCGATCCGGCGCGAGCTGATGCGCGACGGCCAGATCTTCTTCGTGCACAACCGGGTGGCCTCGATCAACCGGGTGGCGGCGCGGCTGCGCGAGCTGGTCCCCGAGGCGCGCATCGCGGTCGCCCACGGCCAGATGAACGAGCACCAGCTCGAAAAGATCATGGTCGGCTTCTGGGAACGCGAGTACGACCTGCTCGTCTCCACCACGATCGTCGAGTCCGGCCTCGACGTGCCCAACGCCAACACGCTCATCGTCGACCGGGCCGACAACTACGGCCTGTCCCAGCTCCACCAGCTCAGGGGCCGGGTCGGGCGAGGCAGGGAACGCGGTTACGCGTACTTCCTCTACCCGCCGGAGAAGCCGCTGACGGAGACCGCGCACGAGCGCCTGGCCACCATCTCCCAGCACACCGAGATGGGCGCGGGCATGTACGTCGCGATGAAGGACCTGGAGATCCGCGGCGCGGGCAACGTGCTCGGCGCCGAGCAGTCGGGCTTCATCGCGGGCGTCGGCTTCGACCTCTACGTGCGCCTGATGGCCGAGGCCGTCCAGGAGCAGAAGGCCAAGCTGTCCGGGGCCGAGGTCCAGCAGGAGCAGCAGGACGTCAAGGTCGAGCTGCCCATCAACGCCCACATCCCGCACGACTACGTCACCTCCGAGCGGCTGCGGCTGGAGGCGTACAAGCGCATCGCGGCCATCACCGCGCCGATCCACATCGACGAGGTCCGCGACGAGCTCACCGACCGCTACGGCAAGCCGCCGGTGGAGGTGGAGAACCTGCTGGAGGTGGCCCGCTTCCGGATCAAGGCGCGCTCGGCCGGGCTGACCGACGTCACGCTTCAGGGGCAGAACATCAAGTTCGGCCCGGCGCGGCTGCGGGAGTCGCAGCAGGTCAGGCTCGACCGGCTGTACAAGAAGGCGGTCTACAAGCAGGCGGCCGAGACGCTGCTCGTGCCGGTGCCCAAGACCAAGCCGCTGGGCGGGCAGCCGTTGCGCGACCTGGATCTGCTCAAATGGTGCGGCGACCTGGTCGAGGCGATGTTTCTTGAGCCCGCGCGGGTAAGCTAAGCGCGGTTTTTGTTCGGAAAGGGACGCATGTGAAGTCGATTCGAGTGGCTGTGGCCGCCGGTGCGGTAGGACTCGCCGCGCTGACCGCCTGCTCTTCGCCCATGGAGGCCGGAGCCGCGGCCGTGGTCGGGAGCGAGCGCATCTCGGCCCGCGACCTGACCAAGAACGTTCAGGAGTACGAGGCCGCACTCAAGCGCGCCAACGTCTCGGCCGAGCAGCTCGGGGTGCCCGTCACCCAGTTCGTGCTCTACCGGATGGCGAACGAGAGCGCGTTCAGGCAGCTCGCGGCCAAGCACAACGTGCAGGTCAGCGAGAGCGAGGTCGACAACGCGCTCAAGGACCCGGGCCAGTACCAGTCGCCCGAGATCAACCTGATCGCCAGGGGCGTCAGCCCGGCCGACGCGCGTGGCTACCTGCGCGCGGAGCTGGGCGCGGTCAAGGTGCGCAACCAGCTCGGCGGCGCCCAGGACCAGGCCGCGCAGGAGAAGTTCGTCAAGGAGCTGACGAGCATCAAGCCGATCTACAGCCCGCGTTACGGCGAGTTCAGCCAGCAGGGCTTCGTCGATCCGGGCCGGTTCGGCAAGTCCTCCCAGCAGGCGCAGCAACAGCAGCAGGGCTAGCCCGATGCCGCTGATCGTCGTCACCACCTCGCCCAGGGTCGCGCCGGGCCTGCTGAGCGACCAGGCCTGGCAGGCGCTGCGCTCAGGGCCCGTGCTGACCGGCTCCGCCGGCCATCCGCAGCTTCCCTATTTGGCCGCCGCCGGGATCGAGGCGGAGGTCGTCGTGCCCGACGCGGTCGCGCTGTCAAGGCGGGCGGTGCGCGAGCGGGTGGTCTGGCTCGCCGGTGACGACGAGGACTTCATGCGCGCGATCGGGCGCGCGGCCATCGCGCTCGACGAGCCGCCGCTCATCGAGGTCGTGCCCGGTTCGTACGATCTGCCCGGCTCGCGGGTGCTCGACCTGGTCGCGGTGATGGACCGGCTGCGCACCGAATGCCCGTGGGACCGCAAGCAGACGCACGAGTCGCTGGTGCCGTACCTGCTGGAGGAGTCGTACGAGGTCCTGGAGACGATCGAGCAGGGCGACTACCCGGCGCTCCGCGAGGAGCTCGGCGACCTGCTGCTCCAGGTGGTCTTCCACGCCCGCGTGGCCGAGACGTTCGACATGGACGACGTCGCCGCGGGGATCGTCGAGAAGCTCGTCCGGCGGCACCCGCACGTGTTCGGATCGGTGCGGGCCGAGAGCGCGGACGAGGTCAACGACAACTGGGAGGCGATCAAGGCGGCCGAGCGGGCGGCCAAGGGCGGCGAGTCGTCGGTGCTCGACGGCGTCCCCATGGGCCAGCCCGCGCTCGCGCTGGCCGCCCAGCTGCTGCGCAGGGCCGAGCGGGCCGGTGCGCCCGAGGCGCTGGCGGCCGCGATCGGCCAGGGGGTGGCGCGCGAGCTGTTCGACCTCGTACGCCGGGCGCAGGAGGCCGGGCTGGACCCCGAGGCCGAGCTGCGCGCCGCGGCCCGTGCCTACCGCGACCGCGTACGCGCGTGGGAGTCCAACGCCTGACCGCCCTGGTTGTCGGAAGAAGTCACCCGATGCCAGGATCCTCGGGGGCTTGAACCGGCGAGCCGAGGGGGACTGGTGGTGGAGCTGAGACCGCTGCGCTCGGGGGAGCCGCGGGAGGTGGCGGGCTATCGCCTGCTCGGCCGGCTGGGCGACGGCGGCCAGGGGTCGGTGTTCCTGGGCCGCGACGCGGGCGGCGGCCACGCGGCCGTCAAGGTGCTGCATCCGCGCCTGCTCGGCGACGAGCGGGCCACCCGCCGGTTCCTGCGGGAGAGCACGACCGCCGCCAAGGTGGCCGGCGCGCGCACGGCGCGGATCTACGGCAGCGGGCTGGCCGAGGGGCGGCCGTACATCGTCAGCGAGTTCATCGACGGGCCGTCCCTGCACGACCTGGTCCTCGACGGCGGCCCGCTGACCGGCGGCGAGCTGGACCGGCTGGCGGCCGGCACGATCACGGCACTGACCGCCATCCACGGCGCGGGCATCGTGCACCGGGACTTCAAGCCGAGCAACGTGCTGATGGGCCAGGACGGCCCCCGCGTGATCGACTTCGGCATCGCCAAGGACCTGGACGTCTCCACCACGGCGAGCAGCATCGTCGGCACGCCGGGGTACATGTCGCCGGAGCAGATCGCGGGGGAGAGCGCGACGGCCGCCTCCGACGTCTTCAGCTGGGCGGCCACCGTCGGGTTCGCCGCCACGGGCGAGCCGCTGTTCGGCCGGGACTCGATCCCGGCCGTGCTGAACCGGATCCTGCACGCCGAGCCGGACCTGCGCGAGGTGCCCGAGCCGCTGCGCGGGGTGCTGGCGGCGTGCCTGGCCAAGGAGCCGCAGGCGCGGCCGTCGGCCGACGACGTGCTGGCGCGGCTGCTGGGCCGTACGGCGCCGCGCGGGCACGTCCGCGGGGACGTCCGCGGGGACGTCCATGGGCACGTCCGCGGGCGGGCGCGGCCTGGGGCGGGTGAGGTGCGGAGGGCGGCGGCACGCGGCGCGCGTCCGGTGGCGCGGCGGAGGTGGGCCGCCGCCGGGATCGGCGTGCTCGTCGCCGTCGGGGTGGTGGCCGGGGCGCTGTGGCGGAACGCCGGTCTGCCCTCCGGCGGCGGGGACGGCGGGCAGGCGGGGACGTTCGGCGTCGAGCTCGGCCCCGAGTTCGGGCCCGAGCCGGGAGCCCAGGTGGCGGCGCTGGCCATCGGTCACCACAAGGGCGCGCCCGTCGTCGTCTACGCCGAGCGGGCGGGCAACTCGATCGAGGTGTGGGACCCGCGGGCCGGCGAGCCGCTCGACCGGCTCGCGGACGCCGGCCCCACGCCGGTGCGCTCGCTGCTGCTGGTCCCGGTGGGCGGCCGGCAGACAGCGGTCTGGACGGGCACGGACGGGGCCGTGCGGCGCTGGCGCATCGGCGACGCCCGCCCCGGCACGTGGCACAAGGTGTGCCCGTCGGAGGCCCGCCTGGCGCCCGGCCAGTGGCGCAAGCAGCCCGCGGTCCTGATCGGCTGCCGCGACGGCCGGGTCGTGACGCTCGACCTGGCCTCCAACCGCGTCGTCGCCAGCGCCAGGCCGGCCGCCGGCCCGGTCACCGCCCTGGCCTGGGACGAGTCCGGCGGCAAGGCCCTCGTCGGCACCGGCCGGGGCCTGCTGGGCGCGGCCGGCGGGCTGCTCGGCGAGGGCAAGGGCGAGGTGCGCTCGGTCGCCGCGTTCGGCGACGGCCACGCCGCCGTCACCACGGGCCGCTCGACCGCCGTGTACGACCTGGCCAGCGGCGCCTACGTGCGCGGCTTCAGCACGGGGGCGGCGGGCGCCGGCGTCACGGCCGCGGGCGGCCGCCGGATGATCGCCGGCGGCGGCGACGGGGTCACCGTGTGGAACGCCGACCGCGGCGAGCGGCTGGGCGGCCTCGCGCCGGGCAGGAAGGTCACCGCCCTGGCGGTGGGCGACGGGCTGCTGGT
The DNA here is from genome assembly GCF_040298265.1 of Nonomuraea sp. NPDC001636. Lineage (NCBI taxonomy): Bacteria > Bacillati > Actinomycetota > Actinomycetes > Streptosporangiales > Streptosporangiaceae > Nonomuraea > Nonomuraea sp. NPDC001636. The sequence goes on along the minus strand of NZ_JBEOZT010000005.1, from coordinate 264,587 downwards.
CGCCGCGACCGGCGGCCGCCTCCGGGCCTGGAGCCTGTCCTCGACGGGCTGACCCACGACGGGCCTGGAGACTGTCCTCGACGGGCTGACCCGCTCCCGACGCCTCCTTCGACGGGCTGACCTGCTCCCGACGCCTCCTTCGACCGGCTGACCCGCGGCGGGCCCGACGCCCGGCAGTCAGACCGTGCCGTAACGGTGGCCCGGGGTACCGATAGGCTCTGATGGCATATTGCCTTTCGATTTAGGAGCGCAACCCGTGGCTACCATCGAGGTCGTTTACGCTCGCGAGATCCTCGACTCCCGGGGCAACCCCACGGTCGAGGTCGAGGTCGTGCTCGACGACGGCAGCAGCGGCCGCGCCGCCGTGCCGAGCGGGGCGTCCACCGGCCAGTTCGAGGCGGTCGAGCTGCGTGACGGCGGCAAGCGCTATGGCGGCAAGGGCGTGGAGAAGGCCGTGCTCGCCGTGACCGACGAGATCTTCGAGGAGATCAACGGGGTCGAGGCCGAGGACCAGCGCATCATCGACCAGATCATGATCGACCTCGACCGCACGCCCAACAAGGCCAAGCTGGGCGCCAACGCCATCCTGGGCGTCTCGCTCGCCGTCGCCAAGGCCGCGGCCGACAGCGCCGACCTGCCCCTGTTCCGCTACGTCGGCGGCCCCAACGCCCACGTCCTGCCCGTGCCGATGATGAACATCCTCAACGGCGGCGCGCACGCCGACACCAACGTCGACATCCAGGAGTTCATGATCGCGCCGATCGGGGCGGAGACGTTCCGCGAGGCCGTGCGCATGGGCACCGAGGTCTACCACGCGCTCAAGGGCGTGCTGAAGGAGAAGGGCTACGCGACGGGCCTGGGCGACGAGGGCGGCTTCGCCCCCAACCTGCCCTCCAACCGCGACGCCCTCGACCTGATCCTGGTCGCGATCGAGCGGGCCGGCTACGTGCCGGGCGAAGACGTGGCGCTGGCCCTCGACGTGGCCGCCTCCGAGTTCCACAAGGACGGCGTCTACACGATCGACGGCAAGGGCGTCTCGGCGCAGGAGCTCATCGCCTTCTACGCGGACCTGGTCGCCAACTACCCGCTCGTCTCCATCGAGGACCCCCTCGACGAGGAGGACTGGGCGGGCTGGAAGGCCATCACCGAGGCCCTCGGCGACAAGGTGCAGCTGGTCGGCGACGACCTGTTCGTCACCAACCCCGAGCGGCTGGCGCGCGGCATCGACGAGGGCACCGCCAACGCCCTGCTGGTCAAGGTCAACCAGATCGGCACGCTGTCGGAGACCCTCGACGCCGTCGACCTGGCCCACCGCAACGGCTACCGGTGCATGATGAGCCACCGTTCCGGCGAGACCGAGGACACGACGATCGCCGACCTGGCGGTGGCGGTCAACTGCGGCCAGATCAAGACCGGCGCCCCGGCGCGGTCCGACCGCGTGGCCAAGTACAACCAGTTGCTGCGCATCGAGGAGCTTCTCGACGACGCCGCCCGCTACGCGGGTCGCGCGGCTTTTCCGCGGTTCCGGCGCTAGTTTCGACTGACGGTCCGCGGCCTGGGAAGGTCTGACGGCCGCGGGCCGTACGTCGAAGGGGGTGTGCAGCATTGGCGAAGAGGCCGCAGCTGACCGGGCGGGCCGCCATCCTCGCGGTCGTGGTGTGCGCGATCGCGATGAGCCTGGCCTACCCTGTGCGCGAGTACATCAGCCTGCGCCGCAGCATCGCCGAGCTGCAGGCGGAGAAGGCCAGGGTCGAGGCCGAGCGGCAGACGCTGCTGGCCCGCGACCGGCAGAGCGACGATCCCAACTGGATCAAACGCACCGCCAAGGAGCGGCTGCACTTCTGCGGCCCCGGCGAGAAGTGCTATGTGGTGATGGAGCCCGAGCAGGGCAAGGAGCAGACGGCCGTGAAGCAGCCCGTCGAGGTGCCGCCGTGGTACCAGACGCTGTGGGAGTCGGTGGAGGCCGCCGACAAGGGCACGGGCCGCAGAGCGGTGGAGAGCAGCAGTGGAAAGTGACGACGTCGAGGCGGTCCAGCGGCAGCTCGGCCGGCCGCCCAGAGGGCTGCGCGGGGTGGCACACCGCTGCCCGTGCGGCAATCCCGACGTGGTGGAGACCGCGCCGCGGCTGCCCGACGGGTCGCCGTTCCCGACTTTGTACTACCTGACCTGCCCCAAGGCCGCCTCGGCCATCGGCACGCTCGAAGGCTCCGGCCTGATGCGCGAGATGCAGGCCAGGCTGGCGAGCGACCCCGACCTGGCGGCCGCCTACCAGGCCGCGCACGACGACTACGTCGCCAGGCGCGACAAGGCGGCCCACGATGAAGGCATGGAGCCGCTGCCCCGCGACATGCAGAGCACCGGCGGCATGCCGCTGCGGGTGAAGTGCCTGCACGCCCTGGTGGCGCACGAGCTGGCGGTGCCGGGGAGCAACCCGTTCGGCAGGGAGGCGCTCGACGCGCTCCCCGACTGGTGGAGTGACGGACCATGCGTGTAGCGGCCATCGATTGCGGCACCAACTCGGTGCGCCTGCTCATCGCCGACGTCCGCGACGACACGCTGCACGACGTCGAGCGGCGGATGGAGATCGTCCGTCTGGGGCAGGGGGTCGACCGCACCGGCATGCTGGCGCCCGACGCGCTGGAGCGCACGTTCAAGGCGATGCGTTCCTACCGGGAGCTGATCGACCGGCACGGCGCGGTCGCGACCAGGGTGGTGGCCACGAGCGCGACCCGCGACGCGGGCAACCGGCAGGAGTTCGCCGACGGCGTCCGCGAGATCTTCGGCGTGACGCCCGAGGTCGTGACGGGGGCGGAGGAGGCCGAGCTGTCGTTCAGGGGGGCGACCAGGGGCCTGCTGCGCATCTCGCCGGAGACCGAGATGCCGCAGGGCCCGCTGCCGCCCTACCTGGTGGTGGACATCGGCGGCGGGTCCACGGAGTTCGTGGTCGGCTCCGAGCACGCCGAGGCCGCCCTGTCGGTGGACATCGGCTGCGTACGGCTGACCGAGCGCCACCTGAGGGACGCGGGCGACCCGCCGCCGGCCCCGGCGCTGGAGGCCGTCGTCGCCGACATCGAGGCGGCCCTCGACCGGGTCGAGGAGGCGGTGCCCGTCGAGCGGGCGCACACGCTGGTCGGCCTGGCGGGCTCGGTGACCACGATCGCGGGCATCGCCCTCGACCTGCCGGCCTACGACTCCGAGCGCATCCACCACTCCAGGATCACCGCCGAAGAGGTTCACGAGGTGACGCGGCGGCTGCTGGCGATGACCCATGGTGATCGCGCGCGGGTGCCGGTGATGCATCCTGGGCGGGTTGACGTCATTGGCGCCGGTGCGCTAATTCTTGACCGGATCGTGCGCCGTTTTGCGTTTTCGCAGGTCGTCGTCAGCGAACACGACATCTTGGACGGAATCGCCTGGTCCCTCGCCGGCCGAGATAGCCAAATCCAGACATTTCAGGTCTATGACCCGTGTTGAGCGTGCAATCACTATTGTGATTAGGTAAAGGCGCAAAACGGGGGCTTTGCCATATTGCTGTGCACGGAAGGTGACGGCGTGGCGACCGTTCCCGAGCGCGTCTTTTCCCTCACGGAATGGAGCACTCTCACATGATGTCTGTTGGGTTGGCACGTAAGGCGGCGGCGTTCGGCGCCTCCGCCGCCGTGCTGGCCGCCATGGCAGCGGGCCTGGTAGCCAGCCCCGCTCAGGCGGCGACCTCGGCCGCGGCCGGCAAGTCCGGCACGGCCACCGCGGCCAAGTCCTCCAAGGTCTCGGTCACCGCACCGAAGGCCGCCGACCAGGACTACCAGGGTTCCTGCCCGGTCAAGGTCAACTTCTCGGCCAAGATCAAGGTCCCGGTCAAGGGCAAGACCGAGCTCGCCTACCGCTGGCTCCACGGTGACGGGTCCAAGGGCAAGGTCCAGGTTGTCAAGCTCAAGGGCCACGGCACCAAGTCGGTCACCGTCAAGGAGTCGGTGACCTTCAAGGGTGACGTCAAGGGCTGGGAGGCCGTCCAGGTCCTCGGTCCGAAGAAGGTCACGTCCAAGAAGGGCTACTTCTCGGTCTCGTGTGTCGACCTCGGTGGCGTCCGTACGGACAAGGACGTGTCGGTCTCGGCTCGCGCCTGGGCCAGCCCGTCGTCCTACGAGGGCCCCTGCACCCCGGGTGACAAGATCGACTTCACCGGTCTGATCAGCGTCAACCACCCGAGCTGGGTCCGCTACCGCTGGATCCTGAACGGCGAGGTCGTCGACCACGGCAAGGTCAAGGTCTGGAACAAGCGTAAGGTCGGCTTCGGCATCTCCCCGCGTCACAGCCAGCGTGGCTGGGCGCAGCTGGAGATCGTCGGCCCCGACGACGCCCTGTCCAACCGCGCCTACTACAAGGTGTGGTGCAAGGACTCGACCCCCGCTCCCGCGGTCAAGGTGTCGGCCACCAACCTGGTGACGGCCACCAACAACAACGGGTGCAAGGTCGGCGCGCACGCCACGGTCAGCGCGACCGGCGCCGCGCGCGTCCAGTACACCTGGGCGGTCAACGGCCAGTCCGTGGCCAAGGGCGAGAGCGTCTTCTCGGACAGCGGTTCCAAGACCGTCGAGCTCTCCGAGCAGGCGCTGACCGGCGAGGCCGCCAAGGGTGGCAAGATCACCCTGACGGTCACCGGCCCGAACAACAGCGACTCGATCACGCAGTCGTACGCGGCGTGCGAGGCTCCCAAGCCCACCGCGTCCGTGTCGGCCGTGTCGGTCTCCGGCACCCGTAACGACATGTGCAAGGACAACCGTGGTCCCGGCGTGGACTTCTCGGCCACCCTGCACAGCACCGGCCCGACCACCGTCAAGTACTACTGGGTGGTCGACGGTGTCAAGGACGTCAACGTCCTTGAGCGTCAGGTCAACGGCGACCTCGCCGTGACCTGGGGCGTCGGTGGCACGCACAACAGCAAGGAGACGAAGGGCACCATCGAGCTCGTCGTCGTCAGCCCGAACGCCGCCTCGTCGGGCGTCGCCAACTACTCGGCGACCTGCCCCCCGAAGGCCGACGCCTAAGCTGATCATGTGACCGGGCGGCACCCTTCCGGGAGCCGCCCGGTTCTCTTGTTGCCACTACTGCGCATAGCACAGTACTCTGCTTCGCGTGGATAGCAGCCAACTGCTCAAGGGCGTGCTCGACCTGGCCGTGCTGGCCGTGCTCGCCGAGCGCGACGGCTACGGCTACGACGTCGTGCGCCGGCTCAGGGAGGCGGGTTTGGAAGAGGTGGGCGACGCCTCCGTCTACGGCACGCTGCGCCGCCTGTTCAAGGCCGGCGCGCTCAACTCCTACGTCGTGGCCTCCGACGAGGGCCCCCACCGCAAGTACTACGGGCTCAACGAGGTCGGCCGCACCCTGTACGCCACCTCCGCCAAGCGGTGGGCGTCGTTCGCGGCCACCATGGATTCCCTGCTCAAGGAGGGCCACGCATGACCACGCCGGAACAGTACGCGCAGGCCGTCCGCGACGCCCTGGCCGGTCACCCCGACCGCGAGGAGCTGATCGAGGACCTCGACGACCATCTGGCCGAGATCGCGGCCGAGTCCGACCTGCCGCTGGAGGATCGGCTCGGGCCGCCCGCCGCGTACGCGGAGGAGCTGGTGGCCGCCTACGGAGGGCGTCCCCAGAGCCGCCGGAGTCGCCGTCCGCGGCCGCGCGCGTGGGCGGCGCGGGCCCATGCCGGGCTGCTGCGGCACAAGCCGTACCGGAGCTTCGTGGGCTTCCTGCCCGAGCTGCGGCCCGGCTGGTGGGTGCTGCGCGGCTACCTGCTGGCCATGCTGCTGCTGGCGATCACGGCGCGCGGCGGCGTCGTCCCGGGGAACCTGGCGGAGTGGGCGCTCGTGGCGGTGGCCGTGTGGGTCTCGGTGTGGTTCGGCCGGGCCCGCGGCGGGCGCTTCGCCGCGCTGCTGGCCACGGGCGTCAACCTGGTGGCGGGGCTGGCGCTGCTCGTCGGCATGGCGGCGGTCTCCGACCGGGACGACCAGTCGGTCGCGATGGCGGCGCCGGCCGACGTGATGCTGGTCGGCGGCGGCCTCGACGTCTACAACATCAAGCCGTACGCCAAGGACGGCAGCCCGCTGACCGACGTCTACCTCTACGACCAGGACGGCAAGCCGATCACGGTCAGCCCCGAGGAGCACGGCTACATGGTCGACCGGTCCTGCGGCGAGCCGGTGCTCAACCGCTACCCGCTGCCGCTGGTCCAGCAGCAGGAGATGATGGCCGACAACGGCATGCCCACGGCCGCGCCCACCGCGCCCGCCGCGTGCCCGACGGCCTCCACGGCGCCTCTGACCCCGTCGGCGACGCCCGTGCCGACCGCCACCGCCACGCCCGTGCCTGAGAGGACGAAGTGATCGGGCACCATCGGTGTCATGAGCTTCGTACCACCCGGCACCGGCTGGCCCGGCGATCCCGCCACCCCTGACACCCCGGTGGCCCACGACCCCGCGGACGTGCGCCGCCTCGCCTCCACCAGCGGCACCCTCGCGGAGCTCACGGCCGCGCAGTCCGTCTGCCGCGCCTGCCCGCGTCTGGTGGAGTGGCGCGAGGAGGTGGCGCGCGTGCGGCGGCGCGCGTTCGCGGACGAGACGTACTGGGGCCGTCCCGTCCCCGGGTGGGGGGCCGAGCGGCCGAAGGTGCTGCTGGTCGGCCTGGCCCCGGCGGCCCACGGGGGCAACAGGACGGGCCGCATCTTCACCGGCGACCGCAGCGGCGACTGGCTGTTCGCCTCGCTCCACCGCTGCGGCCTGGCGGCCAAGGCGACCAGCACGTACGCCGGCGACGGCCAGGAGCTCATCGACACCAGGGTGGTGGCGTCGGTGCGCTGCGCGCCTCCGGCCAACAAGCCCACGCCGGAGGAGAAGGCCGCCTGCTTCCCGTGGATGGCGCGCGAGGTGGCGATGGTGGCCGAGAGCGTACGGGCGGTGGTGGCGCTCGGCGGGTTCGCCTGGCAGGCCATGTGGCCCGCGCTCAAGGACGCCGGCTACGAGCTGCCGCGCACCCGTCCCCGGTTCGGCCACGGCGTCGAGGTCGAGGTCCGGCACGGCGCCGCCCCCGTCACCCTGATCGGCTGCTACCACCCCAGCCAGCAGAACACCTTCACCGGCCGCGTCACCGCCCAGATGCTGGACGACGTCTTCCTCCGGGCCAGGTCACTGGCGGTGTGACGCGTCCCACCATCCCCGGGTTGGACTCTGTGGAAGGGCCGGACGTAAGCTTGTGAATGCTTTCACAAGCATTCCACGAGGGATGGGGCCTCAGGATGAACAAGCACATCTTGATCGTCGGCGGCGGGTACGTCGGCCTGTACACCGCGCTCAGGCTGCAGCGCAAGCTCCACCGCGAGCTGCGCGCCGGCGAGGCGCGCATCACGATCATCGACCCCCAGTCCTACATGACCTACCAGCCGTTCCTGCCGGAGGCGGCGGCGGGCAACCTCTCGCCCAGGCACATGGTGGCCCCGCTGCGCCGGATCCTCCCCAAGGTGCGCATACTCAACGGCACGGTCACCAAGGTCGACCACGCCGAGCGCGTCGTCACCTTCCAGCCCGCCGAGGGCGAGCCGCGCCAGGTGGCCTACGACGTGATCGTGATGGCCGCCGGGTCGATCTCGCGTACGCTGCCGATCCCCGGGCTGACCGACATCGGCATCGGGTTCAAGACCGTCGGCGAGGCCATCGCGCTGCGCAACCGCGTGCTGCACCTGCTCGACGTGGCCGAGTCGACCGTCGATCCCGAGGTGCGGCGCAGGGCGCTCACGTTCGTCGTGGTCGGGGCCGGTTTCGCGGGCGTGGAGGCGCTGGCCGAGCTGGAGGACATGGCCAAGGACTCCACCCGCTACTACCGCAACATCACCCCGGCCGACCTGCGCTGGGTCCTCGTCGAGGCCACGAACCGGGTGCTGCCCGAGGTCGGCCCCGAGATGGGCAAGTGGACGCTGGAGCAGCTGCGCGAACGCGGCATCGAGGTCAAGCTGGACACCCGGCTGGAGTCGTGCGAGGGCGGCCACGTCGTGCTCAGCGACGGCACCGAGTTCGACGCCGAGACCCTGGTGTGGACGGCGGGCGTCAAGCCGAGCCCGGTCGTCAACGACAGCGACCTGCCCCTGGACGAGCGGGGCCGGATCAAGACCACCGCCGCCCTGACCGTCGCCGGCACCCGCGACGCCTTCGCCGCCGGGGACGCGGCCGGAGTGCCCGACGTGACGAACCCGGGCCAGTACTGCGCCCCCAACGCCCAGCACGCCGTGCGCCAGGCCAAGGTGCTGGCCGACAACATCGTCCGGCATCTGCGTGGCGAGCAACTGGTCGATTACCGCCACAAGTATGTCGGATCGGTCGCCGGACTGGGCCTGCATCAGGGCGTCGCCAATGTCTACGGCGTCAAGCTGCGCGGTTTCCCTGCGTGGTTCATGCACCGCACCTACCATCTGTCGCGGGTGCCGACGCTGAACCGCAAGGTCCGTGTCGTCGTCGACTGGACCCTGGCCCTGTTCTTCAAGCGAGAGACCATCTCGCTGGGTGAGATGGAGCATCCGCGCGACGGGTTCAGGGCCGCGGTGGCGACGACCCGCCGCTAGCCCAGGTACGGCAGCGCCCCGGCGAGCATCGCCGGGGCGTTTTCGGCACCCCTGGACGAAATGCGGAAGGGGTACCACGGGTGGGGCTCTCAGCGGTGACCGTGCTCGGCGTGGACCGGCCCGGCGTGATCGCCGCCGTCACCGGTTCGCTGGCCGACTGCGGCGCGAACATCCAGGACTCGACCATGACCCTGCTCGGCGGGTACGTGGCGATGATGCTGCTGGTCTCCGGCGACCTCGACCCCGCCGAGCTGACCAAGCGGCTCGGCGCGCCCGAGCTGGTGGTCTCCGCCTCCGCGATCGAGGCGCGGCGGCACTTCTGCGACGACGGCGGCGGCCTCGGCTACGTCCTGACCGTGCACGGCCCCGACCGGCCGGGCATCATCTCGGCCGTCAGCGCCGTGCTGGCCGCCGACGGCGGCAACATCACCGGCATGAGCACCCGGCTCACCGGCCGCCTCTACGTGCTCATCGCCGACGTCGAGCTGCCCAAGGACGTCGACGTCGCCGCCCTCATGCGCCGGCTGGCGGCGGTCGGGGCCGGGCTCGACTCGGAGATCACCTTCCGTCCCGTCGAGCCGGACCTGCTGTGACGGGCGCCAGAGGCACCCCGCGCCAGGTGCTCGGCGCGCCGCACCCGGCGCTGTCGGCCAGGGCCGAGCCGGTCGATCCGGCGGCCCCCGAGACCGTGCGGGCCGCGGCCGACCTCCTCGCCACCCTGCGCGGCGAGCCGGCCATGACGGGGCTGGCCGCCCCGCAGATCGGCCTGAGGTGGCGGCTGATCGCCTTCAACGCCTGGGCCCATCCTCGGGCCCGGTCATGGGCCGGGGAGCTCGTCCTGGTCAACCCTCGCCTCACGAGCGCCTCCCACTGGGACGGCGGGCGCGAGGGGTGCGCGTCCATCGCGGGGCTCACGGCCGACGTGCGCCGGGCGACGCGTATCACCGTACATGGGCATTTGCCGGGCACAGGGGAGCCGGTCGTCGTCGAGGCGGACGCCTTCGAGGCCCGCTGCATTCAGCACCAACTGGACCATCTGGACGGTCTACTCTTCTTGGACAGAGTGCCAGGGGCGCTATCACTTCACCGCAGACTTCACAGTTGTGACGCCTGATGCGAAGTTGTGCTCCTCGGAAGCATGGTCCGTTTCGTATGATTGCGGCGCCCCCGTAGCCCAATGGCAGAGGCAAACCCCTTAAAAGGGTTGTAGTGCGGGTTCGAATCCCGCCGGGGGCACCATTCTTAAGTGTCCCCGACCTGGGGTTTTCTCCGAGTGAAGCGCCTTGTCGCATCCGGTGGTTCACTACTGCTGTCAACCCGTCACACAATGCTTCCAGTCGTTTGCCGGGAAGACCCGGTGTGGTGAGGCATCGGGAAGATTCCGTTTTCATCACGAAACCCAACAGAAGCCGGTTTCCATTGGTTGCGACGCAGTTACTCGCCGCCCGGCCCCCGGCCCCGGACGGCCGTCCCGGCCTCGGGAACTCGTGCGGGGTCACGTTCGTTGTCCTCGCTGCCGAAGTCCCCCCGACGAACTTCGATCTGAGCGTGAGTTGACCTAGGTGCCGCCAGGCCCCGTAGGCTCGGCGCCACAGGAGGCAGCGATGGAGAGCAAGAACCCCGTATTCGGCAGGGCGCGCCAGCAGCGCGCGGGTTGGGCCGGCCCGGCGCCGTCCCCCGACACCCTGCGGAACATGTACGACGCCCCGTCGTACGCACCCCCGGCCCCGCCCGCCTACCGGGCGATGACCCTCGACGACGTCGTCGTCCGGGGCTTCCTCACCCTCGGCGCGCTCGTCGTGGCCGCCGCCGCGACGTGGGTGCTCAACGTCCCCCCGATGGTGGCCGTCGGCGCCGCCGTCGTGGCCCTCATCCTCGGCCTGATCGCCTCGTTCACCCAGAGCACCAACCCGGCGCTCATCCTGGGCTACGCGGTGTTCGAGGGCGTCTTCCTCGGCAAGATCAGCCAGCTGTTCGAGGGCGCCATCAGCGGCATCGTCTTCCAGGCGGTGCTCGGCACGGCCTTCGCCTTCGGCGCGGTGCTGACCGTCTACTCGCTGCGGGTCGTCCGGGTCACCCCCAAGCTGGTCAAGTACGGCATGGCGGCCGCCATCGCGGTGGTCGGGCTGGTGCTGGTCAACCTGCTGGTCGGCATCTTCAACGGCGTCGGGCTCGGCCTGCGCACCGACAGCCCGCTCGGCTACGTCTTCAGCATCGTCATGATCCTGATCGGCTGCTTCTTCCTGCTCCTCGACTTCGACTCGATCGAGCAGGGCGTGCGGCAGGGCGTACCGGACAAGTTCGCCTGGCAGTGCGCGTTCGGCCTCATGCTGAGCCTGGTCTGGATCTACCTTGAGGTGCTCCGCCTCATCAGCTATTTCACCGGCGACGACTGATCGTTCATCTCCTGGGGGCCTCGCCGTAACCGGCGGGGCCCTCTCTTTGTGCGACCGGAAATCTACCTGCCGTCACAGAATGATGCCTGGCCGGGGGGTTGCCATTCGCAGCGCGGTGTTGCAGTGTCGAGCAAAGGACCTTAATCCGCGGAGGTGCCCATGTCCTTGAACCACTCACCGGAGACGCAGACGAAGCTCATCGCAAGGGTCCCCACGATAACGGGACGCGAACTCCCCGAGTGGTTCCAAGCCATCGACAACGGCCCATCCTTCCTGAGGTGCGACGAGCGGGCCAACTGGCTCGCCGACGAGCACGGGCTGTCCCACGGCTACGCCGCCGCGATCGTGCTGGAGCACGAGCGGCACCGCCGTACCCGAATGGGCTTGATGTAGAGCCCTTCCCCCCCCGCGCCCGTGCTCCGAGCACGGGCGCGTCATCATGAACACATGGATCTGGACAAGGCGCTCGGCTTCATCGAGACCCACCACCACGCAGTCCTGCTCACCAGCCGTCGCGGAGGGCACCCGCAGATGTCGCCGGTGCTGGCGGGCGTGGCCGGCGGGCACATCGTCATCAGCACCCGCGAGACGGCGATGAAGGTGCACAACATCCGCCGGGATCCCCGCGTCTCGCTCTGCGTGCTCGCCGACGGCTTCTTCGGCGAGTGGCTCCAGGTCGACGGCACGGCCGAGATCGTCTCCCTGCCGGAGGCGATGGACCAGCTCGTCGCCTACTACCGGGACATCTCCGGCGAACACCCCGACTGGGACGCCTACCGCGAGGCCATGGTCAGCGAGCGGCGCGTCATCGTGCGCGTCACCCCGCTCCAGGCCGGCCCCGACCGTCAGGGCTGACGTCCGGGACGCGAACGGCCCCGCGCGGCCTGGAAGGCCGGACGCGGGGCCGCCGAGCACGATCTAGGACAGGCGCTCCAGCACCATCGCCATGCCCTGGCCGCCGCCCACGCACATCGTCTCAAGGCCGAGGCTCTTGTCGTGGTGGCGCAGGCTGTTGATCAGCGTCGAGGTGATGCGCGCCCCGGTCATGCCGAACGGGTGCCCGACGGCGATCGCGCCACCGTTGACGTTGAGCCGGTCGAGCTCGATCCCGAGGTCCTGGTACGACGGGATCACCTGCGCCGCGAACGCCTCGTTGATCTCTACGAGGTCGATGTCCTCGATCGCCATCCCGGCCCGGGACAGCGCCTGCTTGGACGCCTCCACCGGCCCGAGGCCCATGATCTCGGGCGAGAGCCCGCTGACGCCGGTGCTGACGATCCGGGCCAGCGGCGTGATGCCCAGCTCGGCCGCCTTGACGTCGCTCATGATGACCAGAGCCGCCGCGCCGTCGTTGAGCGGGCAGCAGTTGCCCGCGGTGACCGTGCCGTCGGGGCGGAAGACCGGCTTGAGCCCGGCCACCCCCTCGTACGTGGTGCCGGCCCGGGGGCCGTCGTCCTTGCTGACCACGGTGCCGTCGGGGAGCGTGACGGGGGTGATGTCCTTCTGCCAGAACCCGTCGGCCAGCGCCTTCTCGGCCAGGTTCTGGGAGCGCACGCCGAACTCGTCCTGCTCGCGGCGGCTGACGCCCTTGAGCTGGGCCAGGTTCTCGGCGGTCTGCCCCATGGCGATGTAGATGTCGGGGACGGCGCCGTCCTGGCGGGGGTCGTGCCAGGTGTGGCCGCCCTCGGCCGACTGCTTGGTGCGGGCCGTCGCGTCGAGGAAGAGCGGGTTGTGGGTGTCGGGCAGCGAGTCGGAGTTGCCCTTGGCGAAGCGGGAGACGGTCTCGACGCCGGCCGAGACGAACACGTCGCCCTCGCCCGCCTTGATCGCGTGGAAGGCCATCCGCGTCGTCTGCAACGAGGAGGAGCAGTAGCGCGTGACGGTCGTGCCCGGCACGGTGTCGAGCCCGAGCAGCACCGCCACCACCCGGGCCATGTTGAAGCCCTGCTCACCGCCCGGTAGGCCACAGCCGAGCATGATGTCGTCGATCGTGTTCGGGTCGAGCTGGGGCACCTTGGCCAGCGCCGCCTGGATCATCTGTACGGTCAGATCGTCGGGACGGATGTCCTTGAGCGACCCCTTGAAGGCTCGTCCGATCGGGGAACGCGCGGTTGCGACGATGACTGCCTCGGGCATGGCCCCTCCTTGTGTCCGGCGCTGATATTAGAACTATATTCCAGTCCTCCTCGCAAGCACCCCGGGGTCCCGCGTCAGCCGTACATGCCGGGGGCGGTGGCGGTGTGGTCGTTGACGGCGTGCACGGCGCCCTTCTCGTCGCGCCACAGGCGCCAGCCGTCCTGGCTGCCGGTGAACCAGGGCGGCGGGGCGTTCATGGGGGAGACGCGGGTGCCGGTGCCCAGGTCGTACTCGCAGACGGCGGCCGTGGAGTAGAAGCCGGGGGCCTGGCCGCGCAGCGGCAGCGGCTTGGGGTCGGTGACGCAGAAGGACCAGCCCCGCTCCTCGCCCACCTGCGCGGGCTTGCCCGAGGCCAGGTCGAAGGCGCTGCCCTTGGCGTCGTGCTTGAGGAAGCCCAGTTTGTCCATGCGGTCGGGGAAGGCCAGCCACCAGCCCGAGCCGGGGACGTCGGAGGCGGTGATCTGGCCGACCACCCGGCCGGTCTCGGAGTCGAGCCTGGCGAAACCGCCGTAGGCGCCCTGGCGGTCGACCGGGCGGACGACGGGCGCGTAGCCGGGGCTGCCACTGGGATAGACGCGCACGACCGAGGGACGCATCCAGTTGACCGTGCCGTCGCTGATCCTGATGGAGAACAGCCCGAAGGTGGAGACCTTCTTCGTCTGGGGGTTGGTGTAGGGGGCGACGTAGCCGACCAGGTTGTCGCCGGTCGAGCCGAACGCCCACCCGCCCGACAGGTCGATGCCGGGCCCGAGCGCCTGCTCGATCGGCTGCTGCCACTGCAGTTTGCCGGTCTTGACGTCGTAGGACTCGATCATGGGGTTGGCGGCCATCCGCAGCAGCAGGACCCGGGCCGGGTCGGACCACTCGACCTCGGAGATGCCGGGCAGCCGCCACATCACCCGGCCGGTCGCCGGGTCGAGCACGACCATCCGGGCGTGGGTCAGGGCGGTGTGCTCCGACACGCACACGTAGGGGCCGCAGCGCTGCGGGCCGAACGTGGAGTGCATGGGCCTGGCCCACTTCTGCGCCCCGGAGCGGGCGTCGCGGGCGATGAGGGTGGCGTTCCAGCGGCCCTTCTTCGCCGGGTCGAGGGCCACGACCACCCCCTGGCCCTTGGCCGTCTCCACGATCGCGGGGGCCGAGACGCCCATGCCGGGCAGGCGGCCCGCCATGGTCGCCGGGTACGCCCACAGGCGCCGGCCGTCTTCGAGGCCGAGCGCCACGGTCTCCAGTGTGCCGTCGGGCTTCATGGAGGTGGTGGTGACCACACCGGCCGCGGACACGATCCGGCTGACCGCGTTGACCTGGGTGTTCTGCCAGGAGGGGAAGTTCGCCGTGGCGGCGTCGCTGCCGGAGCAGGCGGTCAGGGCGAGGGTCCCCGCGAGGGCCAGGGAAGGTTTCATGAGGGGCCGGAGCACAGGCAATTCACTCCAAAAGAGGACGAGGAGTGACGGCTAAGGCTCGGAGGGTGACCGGATCAGGCGTCAGCGAACCCTCCGGCGCGCACGATCACGCGTCGGTGGGATCGTCGAGCCGCCCGCCGGGCGCGCTCACGCGTCGGTAGGCGTCTCGCCGAGCCGCCGGCGGAACAGCGTGGCCCACTTGCCGTGGAGCCCCGTGGCCCGCCCGTCGACCCGGGTCGCGGTGACCTCGGTGCCGGGCTCCTCCGCGGCCGTTGCCGCCGCAAGGTAGATCGGTTGCAGTCCTTCGCCCCGCGCGGGCCGCGGCTCAGGCCACAGCCCCAACGCAGCGCACACCGACGGTAGCACCGCGTAAGCGGCCTGCGCGTAACCTCGGTCAGATGGATGGAAACGATCCGGTCCGAACATTTCTGTCGGATTTGTATCGAATTCCGGCCCCAAGACGTCCGCGAACGCCACCGTACGGCCGCCCGCGTCGACCACGGCGACGGTCTGGGCCGCCGCGAGCTGACGGCTCCACCGCCGGGTCACCCAGCGCAGCGGCTGGGCGATGGGCCGCACCGTGCCCAGGTCGGGGCAGGTGCCGACGACCACCTCGACGCCCGCCTCGCGCAGCCGCCGCACCGCCTTGGCCAGATGGCGCACCGCCACGGCCGGCGGCGTCTGGGTGATGATGTCGTTGGCCCCCACGAAGATGACCGCCACGTCCGGGCGCATGGCGAGGGCGGCGTCCACCTGCTCGGGCAGCTCGGCGGAGGGGGCGCCCGACTTGCCCGCCACCAGCAGGTGCACCGGCCGCTCGGCCACCGCCGCCACGCCGTTGGCCAGCAGGACGGCCGGGGTGTGGCTGGGGTCGGTCATGCCCAGGCCCACCGAGGTGGAATCACCGAGCATGGCCATCTTGAGGGGTTTGCCGCGGAAATCGCCGTAGACGCCGTCGGAGGGCGGTCCGTCCAGACCGTGGGGGCGGCCGATGGCCTTGCGCGCGAGCAGCCCCTCGGCGATCAGCAGGCCGTACGCCGTGGCTCCCAGAGCCGTGAGCCCGCCACCTCCGAGCGCCGCCGCCATCGCGATCCGCCTGGCCGCGCGTGCCATGCCTGCTGCCCAGACCACGTAGTGTCCTCCCGGTCGAACTCGGCGGTAGCGTTTGCTTGAAAACTAGCCGAGGGCCTGCCACCCCCACTGGATCTCGGCCTCGGGCAAGCTGATCAAGCTTCGGCAAAGAAGGTGAACACCTCGGTGCGCGTTTACGATTCCCTGGTCGACCTCATGGGGAACACTCCGCTCGTCCGCTTGCACAAGGTCACGGCGGGGATCTCCGCCCAGGTGCTGGCCAAGGTCGAATATTTCAATCCGGGCGGCTCGGTCAAGGACCGCATCGCGCTGCGCATGATCGAGGCCGCCGAGGCCTCCGGCGCGCTGCGGCCGGGCGGTGTCATCGTCGAGCCGACGTCCGGCAACACCGGGGTGGGCCTGGCCATCGTGGCCCAGCAGAAGGGCTACCGGTGCCTGTTCGTGGTGCCCGACAAGGTGGCCCAGGACAAGATCGCGGTGCTGCGCGCGTACGGGGCCGAGGTCGTGGTCTGCCCCACCGCCGTCGCGCCCGACCACCCGGAGTCCTACTACTCGGTCTCCGACCGGCTGGCCCGCGAGATCCCCAACGCCTGGAAGCCCGACCAGTACTCCAACGTCAACAACCCCGACTCCCACTACCACTCGACCGGTCCCGAGCTGTGGGAGCAGACCGACGGCCGCATCACGCACTTCGTGGCGGGCATCGGCACCGGCGGCACGATCAGCGGCACCGGCCGCTACCTCAGGGAGGTCTCCGACGGCCGGGTGAAGATCATCGGAGCCGACCCCGAGGGCTCGGTGTACTCCGGCGGCTCCGGCCGTCCCTACCTGGTGGAGGGCGTGGGCGAGGACATCTGGCCGGCCACGTACGACACCGGGATCTGCGACGAGATCATCGCGGTGTCCGACAAGGACTCCTTCAACATGACCCGCCGCCTGGCCCGCGAGGAGGGGCTGCTGGTCGGCGGCTCGTGCGGCATGGCCGTGGTGGCGGCGCTGCAGGTGGCGGCCAAGGCGGGCCCCGACGACGTGGTGGTCGTGCTGCTGCCCGACGGCGGCCGCGGCTACCTGTCGAAGATCTTCAACGACGACTGGATGGCCGACTACGGCTTCCTGACCACCAGCTCGGACGAGGGCCTGGTCGGCGACGTGCTGGCGCGCAAGGGGCCGGGCCTGCCGGAGTTCGTGCACGCCCACCCGCACGAGTCGGTCGGCACGGCCATCTCGATCATGCGCGAGTACTCGGTGTCCCAGCTTCCGGTCATGAAGGAGGAGCCGCCGGTCATGGCGGCCGAAGTGGTCGGCTCCATCGTCGAGCGCGACCTCCTGGAGGCCCTTTACCACGGCAGGCTCGCCTCCGACGACCCGATCTCCGACCACATGTCGGCGCCGCTACCCACGATCGGCAGCGGTGAACCCGTCGCGCGCGCGGTCGAGGCGCTGGAGAAGGCCGACGCGGCCGTCGTCCTGGAGGACGGCAAGCCCGCCGGGCTGCTCACCCGGCAGGACCTGCTCGCCTTCCTCGCCAACCACTGATCAGGGTTTCCTGATCGACTCGATCACGGTGCCGAGGCCCTCGTGCCCGCGTCCCTCGGCGTCGGCGCGCTCGAACAGCTCCTTCAGCGCGTTCGGCACCGTGGTCTCCACCCCGGCCTCGGCCAGCGCGTGCACGACGTGGCCGAGGCCCACGGCCTGCATGTGCAGCGAGTTCAGCTCGCCGGGGTAGGTCCCGGCGGCGAACTCCTCGGCCAGGATCTTCGCGAACCCCATCACGCCGTCGCCGCCGAGCTGGGTGAAGGTCTCCCGCGCGTACGGCAGGAACTCCAGCGGGGAGACCCCGGCCGTGCTCAGCATCGCCATGGCGTGCATCTGGCCGGTCAGGCTCGACCAGAAGATCAGCAGCAGCGACTGGTAGTACATCATCGCCAGGCCCTCGTCCGCGCCGACGTGGACGACGTCGCCGAGGGCTTTGAGCGTCGCCGTGTGCCGGTCGAGCACGTCCTCGGGGCCGCTGTAGAAGGAGTACGCACCCGGCTGCCCGATGCCCGGGGGCGGGACCATGATTCCGGCGGTGATGAGCGTGCCGCCGCGCCCGGCCACCCAGCGGGCCGCCGCGCGCAGCTCCTCCGGGGTGCCCGAGCTGAGGTTGACCAGCACCTTCCCGTCGAGCCCCGCCTCGCCGAGGCTGTCGTACATCGCCTGGTAGCTGATCTGGCTGAACACCAGCAGGTCGCCGTCCGCGGCCGAGGCCGCGCGCCGGGCTCCCCGGGCGACCAGCGGTTCGGTCTTGCTCGCCGTACGGTTCCACACGGCCACGTCGAAACCCGCGCCGAGGAACGTCTCGGCCATCTTCGACCCCATCGGGCCGAGTCCCGCAACTGTCACCTGAGTCATGACAGGGAGCCTGCGGCACCGCCCTACGGAAATCCTTATGACCGGCTACGGGTTAGTCTCTGCATGGTGCGATTCGGGGTGCTCGGCCCGCTGACCGTCCGGACGGACGGCGGCGAGGAGATCCACGTCGCCGAGCCCAAGGTCCGCGCGCTGCTCGCCGCCCTGCTGGCGGCCGGCGGCGGCCCGGTCTCCGCCGACCGGCTGATCGATGACCTGTGGGGCGACCGGCCTGGCCGCAACCCGCTCGGCACCCTCCAGGCCCGCGTCTCCCAGCTCCGCCGCGCGCTCGGCGACCCGGCCATGGTCGTCCACGGCCCGGCCGGCTACCGGCTGGCCGCCCACGACTGCGACGCCGTCCGGTTCCGCGCGCTCGTGGGCCGCCGCGGCGCCGCCCCGCGTGAGCGCGCCCGCGAGCTCGACCAGGCGCTCGCCCTGTGGCGGGGCGCGGCCTACGCCGACTTCGCCGACGAGGGGTTCGCCCGTCCCGAGATCACCCTGCTGACCGAGCTGCGCCTGTCGGCCCTGGAGGAGCAGGCCGAGGTGCGCCTCGCGCTCGGCCACGACGTCGACCTCGCCGGCCTGGTCGCCCGGCACCCCCTGCGCGAACGGCTGCGCGCCTCGCACATGAAGGCCCTGTACCGGGGCGGCCGGCAGAGCGAGGCACTGGCCGCCTACGAGGAGCTGCGTGTCAGGCTCGCCGAGGAGCTGGGGCTCGACCCCTCGCCCGAGCTGGCCGCGCTGCACCGGGCCATCCTGCGCCACGACCCCTCGCTGGCCGCCCCGCAGCCCGCCGCCGACCCGGGACCGCTCACCAACCTGCCCGCGCCGCTCACCCCGCTGGTCGGCCGGGACGCCGACCTCGCCGATCTCGCCGCCCTGCTGGCGGACTCGCGGCTGGTGACCCTGACCGGGCCGGGCGGCGTGGGCAAGACCCGTCTCGCCCTCGCCGCCGCCCGCCGTCTGGCCTTCCCCGAGGGTGCCGCCGAGCCGCGGCGGGGCGGGTTCGCCGACGGCGTGTGGCTGGTGGAGCTGGCCGGGGCCGGGGGCGCCGACGTGGCCGAGGCGGTGGCGGCCGTGCTGGGCGTGCGCGACGACGACTCCGTGCCGCTGGCGTCCAGGCTGGCCGGGGTGCTGGCGGGCAGGAGCGCGCTGCTGGTCCTGGACAACTGCGAGCACCTGGTCGAGCAGGTCGCCGGGCTCGTCTCGGCGCTGCTGCGGGCCGCGCCCGGCCTGCGCGTGCTGGCCACCAGCCAGGAGCCGCTGGGGGTGTCCGGCGAACGGGTCCGGGTCGTGCACCCGCTGGCCGAGGCCGACGCCGTACGGCTCTTCGCGGCCCGCGCGGACGTCGAGCCCGGCCCTGCCGTGGCCGTCATCTGCCGGCGGCTCGACGGCATCCCGCTGGCCCTGGAGCTGGCGGCGACACGGGTGCGTGCGCTCGGCGTCCAGGAGCTGGCCGCCCGCCTGGACGACCGGTTCAGGCTGCTCAGCGCCGGGATGCGGGACGCCCCGGCCCGGCAGCGCACGCTGCGGGCCACCATCGACTGGAGCTGGGAGCTGCTGTCCGGCGAGGAACGCGCGGTGCTGCGGCGGCTGGCCGCGCACGCCGACGGCTGCACCCTGGAGGCCGCCGAGGCGGTCTGCGCCGAGCCCGGCGTGGACGTGCTCGACGTGCTGGCCAGGCTCGTCGACCGGTCGCTGGTCGCCGTGGCGCCCGGCCCCCTGGGACCCCGCTACCGGCTGCTGGAGTCGGTGACCGCCTACTGCCTCGAACGGCTGCGCGAGGCCGGTGAGCACGACCTGCTGCGGGAGCGGCACGCCCGCTACTACACCGACCTGGCCGTCCGCGCCGAGCTGCGCGGCCCGCGCCAGCACGAGTGGCTGGACCGGCTGGACGCCGAGACCGCCAACCTGCGGCTGGCCCTGTCAGGGCCGGAGCCCCTGCGCCTGGCCAACGCGCTCGCCTGGTACTGGATCCTGCGCGGCAGGCTGCGCGAGGCCCGCAGGTCGATCGAGGCGGCGCTGGCGGCGGGCGGCGAGGACGGCGCCGCCGCCCTGGCCTCGGTCTGGCTGGCCGGCATCGGGCTGCTGCTCGGCGAGCCCACCCCGCCGGTACGCCGCGCCGCGCTCGACCGGGCGGGGGCCGCGCTGGCCGACTGGTTCCTCAGCTTCGTGCGCTGGGCGTACGGCGACCACGCGGCGCACCGGGACGCGGCCGAACGGGCGCTGGCGGCGTACGAGGAGCTGGGGGACCGGTGGGGGGTGGCGGCGGCGCTGTGCCTGCGGGCCAAGCTCGCGGTGGGCCGCGGCGACCTCGCGGCGATGGAACGCGACGGCGAGCGCGGCCTGGCCCTCTTCCGCGAGCTGGGGGACGAATGGGGGCAGGTCGAGGCCATGGACGTCCTCGACCGGCTGGCCGAGATCCGCGGCGACTACGAGCGGGCGGCCCGGCTGCGGCAGGAGGCGCTGCGGCTGGCCGAGGGGCTGGGGTTCGACGTGTCGTTCAAGCTGGCCGCGCTCGGCCGGCTCGCGCTGCTCACGGGCGACTACGAGCGGTCCGACGACTACCACGGGCGGGCCAGGCGGCTGGCGGTGGCGCAGTCGTACCGGTCGGCGGAGGAGAACGCGCTGCTCGGCCTGGCCATGAGCGCCCGCAGGCAGGGGCGGTACGAGGAGGCGGAGTCGTACCTGCTGTCCGCGCTCGACTGGCTGCGACAGGTGCGGGGGACGCCCGGGACGGCGTTCGTCATGGCCGAGTGGGGGTTCGTGGCCGAGCAGCGCGGCGACGCCGAGACGGCGCTGGCGCGCCAGCGCGAGGGGTACGCGAACGCCCGCGCGACGGGCGACCCGCGGGCCGTCGCGCTGGCCCTGGAAGGGCTGGCGGGCGCGTTGTCGATCGCGGGCCGCGAGCACCAGGCGGAGGCGGCGCGGCGGATGGGACGGGCCGCGGCGCTCCGGCGATCCGTCGGCGCGCCCCTTCCGGCCGGCGAACGCCATGACGTGGACCGGATCACCGCCCGCCTGCGCGCCGCCCTGGGCGAGCCGGAGTTCGCCGGCTCCTTCGCCGCGGGGGAGCGGGATCCCGAGGTCTCGGGGCAGCGCGAACCCGGCGAGGCCGCGGTCGGCCGGTCGGCGGGGGCAGAGGAGCGCGAACCCGGCGAGGTCATGGTCGGCCGGGCGGGCGGGTCAGGGGAGCGGGAACCCGGCGAGGTCGCGGTCGGCCGGTCGGCGGGGTCAGGGGAGCGGGAACTCGGCGATCACTTCCCAGGGGCCCTCGGGGGACGGGCCCGCGTAGAGCCTGCCGCCCAGCGCCTCCACCCGCTCGGCCATGCCGACCAGCCCGAACCCGCCGCCCAGCCGGGACACCCGTGGATCTGACGCGACCGAGCCGAAGTTCCGCACCCGCAGCACGACCACCCGCTCGTACCGCCGCAGGTCGGCCTCCACCCACGCGGCCCGGTGAGCGTGCTTGCGCACGTTGGTGAGCGACTCCAGCAGGACCCGGTGCAGCGTCGTCATCACCTCGGGCGGCAGCGTCCGGTCGTCGATGCCGGACCCGATCTCGAACGCCACCCTCGGCCCCTCGACCGAGAACCGCTCGGTCAAAAGCCGCAGGTCGGCCAGCGTCGTGCCGGGCCTACGGTCGGCCTCGTCCTCGGTGCGCAGGACGGTGACCATGCGCCGCATCGAGGTCAGCGCCTCCGACCCGGCCGAGGCGATCGCGTCGAGCGCGGGCAGCACGGCCTCGGGCTTGTGCTCGGCGACCGTACGCGCGGCCTGGGCCTGGACGACGATGCCGGTGATGTGGTGGGCGACCAGGTCGTGCAGCTCCCTGGCCAGTTCGAGGCGTTCGGCCCGGCGTACGGAGTGCACCGCCTCGGTCCGGCGCTCCTGCTGGAACCGCAGGTAGCCGCCGATGCCCGCGGCCGTCGACCACCCCGCGAACAGCAGGAACGCGAACGCCAGCCCCGCCGTGGGGTAGTCGCGCCTGGCCGACTCGGCCATCAGCACGCCCAGTCCCACGAGCGACAGCACCGCCGCCCGCCGTACCGGCTCCACGTGCCGCAGCACGCCGATGAGGAGGATCAGCAGCGACCCCGTCTCGGCCATGCCGGGCGCGCCCAGCGCGCCGACCGACCCGATGACCACCGACGCGGCGAAGGACAGCCCCAGCAGCGCGCAGAAGCCCTCAAGCCGGTGGCGGCGGCGCAGGACGACCGCCGCGATCCCGGCCGCGCCGCAGAACGGCACGAACCACTGCAACCCTCCGACGCTGACGGCGATGGCCAGGTCGAGCATCAGCATCAGGCCGAGCCAGCCGAGCATCGCGATCTCGCTCAGCCGCCGGACCCAGTACGCGATGCCTTTCGAATCCCCCACGCCACGAGAGTAGGCCGGAAGTCGGACAACTCGTATCAACCGATCGGCCGACCCGGTCGCCGCCGGACCAGCCCTTCAGCGGAGGCGGCGGCGACGGCCCCTCGGCGATGCTGGAACACGTCGGAAGGGGGACAGGACATGGTTGTCATCGGGTTCGTTCTGCTGGGGTTGGGACTGGTCGTCACGGCGCTGCTCGCGCTGGCCGACCCCGTGCTGCTCTCGCGCATCAACGGTGAGGAGGCGGAGGGCGCCAGCGGCCGCCACATCGACGTGGAGGTCGTACGGCTCAGCGCCCCGGCCGTGACGGCCGCGCCGGCCGCGTCGGCCCGCGAGCCCCGGGCGGCCTGAGCCTTCGAGAACGTGGCCCGCGCGGGCATGGCCGCGCGGGTCCGGGCGGGCGCCGTCGGGGGACGGGCCCCGCCACCGGCCCGCGATCCGCTGGGGAACGGATCGCGGGCCGCTTTCCGTTAACGTGGGGCCTATGACCAACGGTTTTGAGACCCTGGCGATCCACGCAGGTCAGGAGCCCGACCCGCTGACCGGCGCGGTCGTGCCGCCGATCTACGCCACGTCCACCTACAAGCAGGACGGCGTGGGCGGCCTGCGTTCGGGATATGAGTACAGCCGCTCGGCCAACCCCACGCGGACGGCGCTGGAAGAGGCGCTGGCCGCCGTGGAGGGCGGCGCGCGCGGGCTGGCGTTCGCCTCGGGCCTGGCCGCCGAGGACACCCTGCTGCGCACGGTGTGCCGGCCGCAGGATCACGTGATCATCCCCAACGACGCGTACGGGGGCACGTACCGGCTGTTCGCCAAGGTGCACGAGCGCTGGGGCCTGCACTACGACCCGGTCCCGCTGCACGACCTCGACGCGGTGGCGTCGGCCATGACGCAGAAGACGAAGATCGTGTGGGTCGAGACGCCCACCAACCCGCTGCTCGGCATCGCCGACATCGCCGCCCTGGCGCAGCTGGCCCACGAGAACGGCGCGCTGCTGGTCGTGGACAACACCTTCGCCTCGCCGTACCTGCAGCAGCCCCTGGCGCTCGGGGCCGACGTGGTCGTCCACTCCACCACCAAGTACGTCGGCGGCCACTCCGACGTGGTCGGCGGCGCGCTGATCGCGCGGGACAAGGGCCTCGGCGACGAGCTGACCTACCACCAGAACGCGATGGGCGCGGTGGCCGGCCCGTTCGACGCCTGGCTGACGCTGCGCGGGCTCAAGACCCTCGGCGTGCGCATGGACCGCCACTGCGACAACGCCGAACGCGTCGTCGACCTGCTGCTCGCGCACCCGCGCGTGACCCAGGTGCTCTACCCGGGCCTGGCCGAGCACCCCGGCCACGAGGTCGCCGCCAAGCAGATGCGGCGCTTCGGCGGCATGGTGTCCTTCCGCGTGGCGGGCGGCGAGGCCGAGGCCGTGGAGGTGTGCAACCGGGCCAAGCTGTTCACGCTCGGCGAGTCGCTGGGCGGCGTCGAGTCGCTCATCGAGCACCCGGGCCGCATGACGCACGCCTCCGCGGCGGGCTCGCCCCTGGAGGTGCCGAACGACCTGGTGCGCCTGTCGGTCGGCATCGAGACGGTCGACGACCTGCTCGCCGACCTCACCCAGGCCCTCGGCTAGGACGCCGCAAGCCTCATCAAGGCGGTCGCGACCACCGTCAAGGCGTCGGGACGACCGTCAAGGCGTCGGGACGACCGTCAAGGCGTCGGGACGACCATCAGGAAGAGGATCACCAGCCAGATCACGGCCAGCAGGCCGCTGATCGCCGCGACCCGTCCGGTCTGCACCTTCGCGTCGTCCTCCGCGTTCTCGCTTTCGAGCGCGCGGAGGGCGGTGCGCAGGTCGCGGTCGATGATGACGAGCAACACGATCGCCACGATGAACAGCGTCATCGACGCCGTCATGTACCAAAGGCCGAGCACGCCGTTCCCGACGACGATGCCCAGGGCCACGCCGAACACCAGCACACCCAGGCTGGCCAGGCTGTAGATCCTCGTGGTGCGCTGGATGTTCCGCAGGACGGGCACGTTGTTGGTGCGGATGGCCCGCGGAGCCGCCATCGTCGCGGCGGTCAGCGGGCCGATCGTGAAGATGGCGAAGCCGATGTGCAGCCAGAGAAGCAGGGACATGCGCCTGAGACTAGTCCCCGACGATCTCGGTCGGCGGCTCGACACTCTCTTTAACCTGCGAGGAGCAACGCATGATGAGCTCCGTGGCGGCCACCGCTACGGCCATCAGGGTGATCAGCAGGATCGTGGCAATCATGGGCTCCCCTCCTTCCCCGTGTCGGACGTAAATATCGTCCGTAATGACTAGACGGACGTGCAACGGAATAAGTTCGCCACGGGTATGGTTGGTCACCGTCGCTTTATTCTTACCTTCAGGGCACAAGGGGGTGCCATCCGTGGCCATCAGGCATGTCGAGCCGTACACCGACGAGTGGCTGCAGCAGCCGGTGGGCTATGTGGAGCGCGTCGTCGACCTGCTCGGAGCCGAGGTGGCCGACTGGTGGGAGGGCCCCTGCGATCCGCGGCACGCCACGGTCAAGCTGACCGACGGCCACGCGCTGGTGTGGGACGAGGAGAGCGGCTGGCGGCTCGGCCGCTTCGTCTCCGGCGGGGCGGGCGCGCACACCGAGCTGACCGGCGTCCGCTACCTGGGCCACGGGCTGCTGCCCCGGCCGGAGCGCGTGCCGTCGGCATTGGTGGACGCGCGGGCGGGGGTGGGGGCCAGCTCGGCCTGGCGGCCCTGTTACCGGTCGCACCGCAACTGCCGCGACGGGTTCGACGTGGCCCTCGACTTCTACGCCCGCCTGATCGAAGCCTGACAGACCCCAGGACGAGCCCCAAAGGGCCTCCGCCCCGGGGCGCTGCGCGCCGAAGGGCTCCGGGCTCCGCTTCATCGGGGGAGCCGAGCTCCCCTGAACCCCCTGGCCCGGGGTCTCCCGACCCCCGGACCCCCGGAGGTCACCTGCCTCCTTCCTGGTCATGTGTTGGAGCAGTGTTCCTGCCGCCTCCGAGACGGCTTCTCTGACCGTCGCCCGAGACGCCTGCGGCAACCTCCTCCGCCTATCCGCGGGAAGACTGTCGGCCTCCTCGCGGCAATCTGACGAATCACAACCGGTCGTCGGCGACTCCCGCCGGACGAGGGAGCGTGCTCGACGAAAGAGGCCCTGTGCGTTGTGCCTGGAGCTCCGCCTGACGGGCGAGTTGGCCCCCCAAGTGGTCGGGGTCCACACCGACGAGCGAGTACAGCCGCCCTTGCCTGAAGTGCTCAAGGGTGGGCGGTTGCCGTCTCCAGGCGGCAGCGCCGTAGGGCAGGGACACGATGTGCCAGTCGTGCCCGTACCGGTGGTGGAGGTCCGCAAGGTTCATGACGGGCCCGCGACGTGTCCGAGGATCAGCTCGGCGGCCTCCTCCGGCAGTGCGGCCAGGCGCGGGAGAGGTCCGTCGGGAAGCGGAAGGCCGCCCACGTCCAGCTCCAGCACGTACTCCCCTGAGCGAGGGGCCATGCGGACGGTCGCGACGCGTCCGCCTTGGTCGGCGTAGACCACGAGTTCGGGCGGGTGCCGTTCCAGCCGGCTGCCGCAGCCTCGGCCCGCAGCCTTGAGAGTGAGCCTGTATCGCTCGTCGATGGCCAGAGTGCGAACTCTCCGTTTCGTCAGCAAGCGACGGAGTTCGTGCAAGGCGATGATGTGCCTGCCTGCCGTTCTGTCATTGATGGGGACGTCTCCGTCGCCCGGCCTTTCGGGCATCCGTTCCAAGAGCCTGCGTTTCACTGGTCGTCACCGTTCAGCTGTGTCTCCCTGGGGTGCACGGCCATGTTTGCCCTTCGTTTTTCGGCAGACCAGGCGGGGTATTCCTCACAGGAATAAGGCCCTACTGGCCAATACCTCTGCCGCTATACGCTCGGCTGGTGGACGTTCGGTCACTGCCCGTAGCCCTTACGGCGATCATGAAACAGCGCGGCTGGACCCAGCAGCAGCTCGGCCGTGAGCTGGGAGTGTCGCAGGCGTGGATCTCGCGCGTCTGCAACGGTGTCGCCGACACAGGTCTGGCGCGGGCGAAGGAGCTGCTCGCGCGTGTGGGGTGGGAGGTACGGTTTACACCCTCCGTGGAGGAGCCTGTGGAACGCCGGGAGTTCTTGTCGGCAGCCGCATCGGTCGTGTTCGTCGCGTCCGCCGCCGACTCCGATCCCTATCTCGACCCCGACTACGTGCGTGCCCTGTCCGACAGCCTGGCGCGCGGGCGCTACGAACTCGGCGGGCTGCCTCTCGCGGCCCGCGCCCTCGGGCACGTGAAGCGCGTCGCCCACCTGCAGATCGGCTCTGCGGGCCACGAGCTCCGAGGTGCGGCGTCCGACCTGATGTACCAGGCGGGCATCGCGCTGTACGACGCCGGTCGGCTGGCCCAGTCCGAACACGCGGGCACGATCGCCCTTGACCTCGCCCACCAGGCCGAGGACGCGCCAGCGCGGGCCCAGGCGTACGACGCCCTGAGCCGGGTCAGCCTCTATCGCGGCGATCCGCTGCGCGCGGTACGGCATGCCCAGCGGGGTCTGCGCATCCCGGACCTTCCGCCGAGCCGCCTGTCGAGCCTGCACATGCGGCTCGGCCGTGCCCTGGCCTGCGTCAACGGCAGCCAGCGGGAGGCCCGCGAAGCCCTCGATCGCGCCTTGGGCACGTCCGGCCTGAGCCCGTTCGCCGAGGCCGCTCTCGGCGGGGATGTCGCGATCGGGCTGAGCAGGCTGGGCCACTACGACCAGGCCGACCGCCTGCTGCGGGAAGCGGCGGCGGCCATGGCCCAATGGTCTCCGCTCTTCCGGGCCCAATATCTCGGCAGGCAGGTTCAGACGGCGGTGCGCGCGGATGAACCGGCGCTCGCGGTGCACCACATGCACAGCCTCACCCGGGCGCTACCGTTCGTCGGCAGCGCTCGGGTGAATGCTCGCGTCACTGCAATCATCACCGTGACCGCCAAATGGGACCGCATTCCGGAGGTCCGCACCGCGCGGGAGAACCTGCGCGCGACGTTGCCCGCCGGATCCTCTTCTGCCTGAGGCGATCAGCCTTCTCTTTGACGGCTGTGGACATGCGCTACGGCTGGTGCACCCGGAAAAGGGGACTTCCTGTTCATCCCTCTGTGGGCGACGGGTCGAAGAGGACGATGTATCCGTCCCGCGAGAAGGCTTCGCGATAGCCACGCTGCCGCAGCAGTTCGACATCCGCGGCCTGGGCCTGGATCGAAGCGAAGTGCGGCTGCTTGTCCTTCAGGTCGGCCAGGATCCATGGCGCGCGCTCCGGTCGCGCCGCCGTCTTGGCGGCCCAGGCCACGACCTTGGTGCGAGCCGAAATATTCGGGCCGACGGCGTTGGCCGCTTCGACGAGCACGCCGTCCGGAATCCGGCGCATGGCTTCCATGGCCGCGGCGGATCGGGCGTCAGCCGGGTACCAGCTCGGTTTGAACAGATTTCCCAGGGCGAAGAACGGCACGATGGCCACCGCCGCCACCGTCGTGACCGCCGCGAGGACGGTTGCGGACGGGAGGAATCGCCACGGCCGTCGTCCTCGTGTCGCCCGGTGAAGCCGTACCGCGCCGTCGACGGCGGCGCAGAACAGGGCCATCACGATCGCGGCGTTGTAGTGGTAGCGCGTCCCCCACCAGCCGGCCGCGCCCGGGTCGGTGGCGAGCATGCGCTCCGCCAGCAGCGCGAGCGGGGCCAGAGCGTACGGCGACAGCAGCGGCAGGAAGCACAGCGGGGCGAAGAGCAGCAGGAGCGTCCACAGCTTCGTGTCGGGGGTGGCGAGAACGTGCAGGATGTCCAGCGGCCGTGACAGCAGGTGCGTCATCGCCTCGGCCGGGTCGGCGCCCCAGCGGGTGTAGTACCAGTACCGGCCCGGATCGGCGCCGAAGGCCGGCATGATCACGTAGGTCGCCAGGCAGAGGAAGGCGACACCGCCCGCCAGCATCGCCGCGCCGGCGCGGCGCCACTCGCGGACGAACAGCAACCCTGCGCCGAGACCGACCACGAAGATCGCCATGTCCTCCTTGACCAGAAGCAGCACGCCTGCCGCCGCCAGTGCCTGCCATCGCCGCCCGGCCTGGATCCGCTCGAACAGCACCGCGGTGATCAAAGGCACGAAGGCGTACTCGTGGAAATGGAAGTTCACCGCCTCGGCGATCGGCCAGGACAGAAGATAGGCGACGGCCAGTGAATACGCGGCCCCGGCGCCGAGCGCGCGTCGGACGTAGACCCAGAAGGGCACCGCCGCGGCGGAGAAGAGGGCGGCCTGGGCCACGATGAGCGTCTCAGGGCCGTCGTGGGCCCAGTAGAGCGGGGCCAGCAACGCGAGCATCGGCGAGAAGTGGTCACCGAGCAAGGTGAACGCTGAACCGAGTTCCTGCCAGTTGCCCTTCACGAACGAAAGAGGCGCACCGAGGTGCGCGTAGCCTCTTACGCCCTGATCGAAGATGACAAGGTCGTAGATGCCGGTCCGGAAGGTGTGGAGCTTCACTAATCCGAGTGTCGAATAGGCGGCGCAAGCGATTACCGTGAGGGTCGCTAATAAATATCTGTGGGGCATGCGCCCGAGGTGGCGATATAAAGGCATGGCCTGAACTGTGCCAGGAAGAGATGGCCGTCATGCCGGCATTGCACTTTTTCGCCGCCGCTGCCCGGCGACGGAAAGCGACCGCCCCGGCAGCGCTACTCTCGGTATTCATTTCGTCGCGTTGGCCGATGTCCCGTGGGCGGGGCGTTCCAGGATCCGCCGCCCGCGGTGACATCGGTTCGTCGTGCAGGGTCAAGCGTCTTTTGTGCGGGCCGAACCGGCCGGCAGCGACAGGGGAATGAGTTTGCGCGCGTGCCGGCGAGCGCCTTTCTTTGTCAACGGGAGCGGCGGAGGCGGAGGAAGTCGCTGACGACGTATTCGCCGAGCCGGTCGGCGCTCGGGGAGAACACCCGGCCGCCGTTCCTGCGGGCCACCTCGTCCACGAACTCCTTCAGCCGGTCGTCGGCCGCCAGCATGAAGACGTTGATCGTCGCCCGTCGTCGCGTCATCTTGTCCACCTCGGCCAGCGTCAGCTCCAGCGTCTCGTGCGACGGCGGCCACTCGAAGGCCGACCTGCCGTTGCGCATGAGGTGGGCGGTCGGCTCGCCGTCGGTGACCACCAGCACCACCGGCTCGAAGTCGGGGTGGCGGTCGAGGTGGCGGCCGGCGATCAGGAGGGCGTGGTGGAGGTTGGTGCCCTGGACCATGTCCCAGTCGAGGCCGGCCAGCTCGTCGGGCTGCAGGACCCTGGCGTAGTTGGAGAAGCCGATGATCTGCACGGCGTCCTGCGGGAACTTGGAGGCCACGAGCGCCTGGAGGGCCAGCGCCGTCTGCTTGGCCGCGGCCCACGTGCCGCGCAGGGCCATCGAGTACGACAGGTCGACCAGCAGGCACACCGCCGCCGCGCTGCGGCGTTCGGTCTCGGAGACCTCGAAGTCGTCGACGGACAGCCGCACCCGGGCCCGCCCGTCCTGCGGGGCGGTCGCCACGCCGCCGCTGCGCACGCCGTTGACCAGCGTGCGGACGACGTCGATCGGCTGTTCGTCGCCGAAGCGCCACGGCCGGGTGGAGCCGGTGAGCTCGCCGGCCGAGCCCGCGTCGTGCTGGTCGTGGTCGCCGCGCCGGCCCGCGTCGAGGGAGGAGAACACGCGTCGCAGCGCGGTCTCGCCGAGCCGCCGGACCGCCTTCGGGGTCAGCTCCAGCTTGCCGCGGCGGCGCAGCAGGTAGCCCTGCTCCTCCAGCTCGCGTTCGATGCGCTTGAGCGCCTCCAGGTCGTCGACCGCGGCACGGCCCAGGGCACGGCGTACGGCGGCCTCGTCGATGTCGTCGAGCCGCGCGCCCGGGTAGTCCTGGCGCAGGGCGGTCTCCAGCTGGGTGAGGTCGGCCAGCTCCTCCAGGGCAGTGACGGCGTCGCCCATGGCCAGGGGCTCCTCGCCGGTCAGGCGCTCGGGGGCGTTCCAGGCCAGGTCGGGACGGCGGGCGTGCAGGGCCTCGCCGAGGCGGCGCATCTGGTCGGACAGGCCGGCCTGGTCGAGGGTCTGGTTGATGAGGCTGGACAGCTCCTCGCGCTGGCGGGGGGTCATCGAGGCCAGCATGCGCTGGGTGGCGGCGGCCCGCCGGGCCAGGATGTCGACGAGCTCCTCAAGGTTTCGCGGCGTTTCTGGGAACAAATCGCCATATTTCGCCATAAAGGCGTCAAAATCTTCTTGGGTGTGCTCGCCCCGGGTGTCCCTGTCCAGCATGTCGTTCAGATCGGACATCATCTGCCGGACGCGGGCCATGGCCTCGGGGTCGGGGTTGGCCAGTGCGTCGCGGAGCCCTCTGAACTGGCTGTCGAGCACCTCGCGCCGCAGCAGGTCGCGCAGCTCCTCGAAGGTCTGGCGGGCCGCCGCCGAACGCCACTCGTACGTGCTCAGCTCCTGGATGGCGCTCGCGGTGTCCTCCGGCAACCCGTCGAGCCCGGCCTCGCGCAGCCGCGCGTCGTCGGACGGGTCGGGGAACAGCTCGGCCCGCTCCTGCCCGATCGCCTTGTCCAGCAATGCCCGCGCGCGTTCGAGGGTGCCGTCGAGCCGCCCGCGCTCGCGCAGGTCCCTGCGCCGCCTGCGGACCTCCTTGAGCATGTCGTCGAGCCCCCGGCGGTCCTGGCTGCCGGGCAGCCCGCGCTTGAGCAGGTCGCGCAGCGCGTGGACCGGCGTCGAACCGGACAGGATCGCGTCGCCCATCTCGTCGAGGGCCGCGCGTACGTCGTAAGGAGGGGCCAGGGGGTCGGGGCCGTCGTGGTATTCGCCGTAGCGGAAGGCCATCACGCTTCCACGCTAACCCCAACCCGCCCCCGCCCGTCTACGGACGCCTGGCCACTTCCCACACCTCGACCGCGCTGTTCGCGTCGGGCGTATAACTCACCTGCACCTGCACCGCGCGCCCGGCACCCTTGAGCGCCTTGGTCAGATCGGCCGACTCGCAGGACAGCGTGCCGAGCCCGCGCTTGTCGACGCGGGCCGGCTTCCCGGACACCCAGCGGTCGCCGCAGCGGGCGGTGGCCCGGTAGAAGGACGTCAGGTACGTGTAGCCCAGCTTGAGCTGCTTGCCGCCGGTGCTGAACAGGACCGTCGCGTCGTCGACGCGCTTGACCGAGCCGCGCGCGGTGACCGGCTCCGGCCAGGCGTCCAGCAGGAACTCCTGGGCCTTCACGGCCTTGTCACCCTCGTACTCCACGCGCAGCGGGACCGCGCCCTCCCGGAGCCCGACGGTGAGCTGGGCGGGCTTGCACGACGTCCGGCCCAGGCCGTCGCGGTCCAGCGCGACCCGCCCCTCGGTCTCCTTTAGGTCGCAGGCCGTCGTCACCCGGCTGTAGGCGGCTCGGGTGTAGTCGAGCTTGAGCTCTTCGGCCCCCGGGATCGCGGTCAGCTTGTAGAGCACGTTGCCGCCGCGCCGCACCTTGGCGGGCTTCATGGGCACGATCCGCAGGCTGCCCTTGCCGTCGGCCCAGGCGTAGCCGTAGGCGGTCTTGGCGGCTGTCCTGGCGGGGGCGGCCTGCGCGGGGAGCGCGAGGCCACCCAGGACGAGGCCGACGGCGGTGGCATGGATGAGCAGGCGCATGGGCGGTTCCCCCCGGAGTCGTGATCAACCAAACACTACGACGCGGGAAACCGCCCGTTTGTTCACGTGCGGTAGATCGTGACCCCGTCGAGGTCTTCCTTTGACAGCCGTCGCATCAGGTAGAGACCTTCCAGCGCGAACTCCAGAGCCGCCGCGGCGTGCCCGGGGGACTCCTCGCCGGCGCCCATGCCGAGCCTGGACATGATCTTGGCCAGGCCGCTGACCGGCCCGATCCGGTGCAGCAGCTCGGCCGCGGCCACCATGTCGCCGGACTCCACCTGGTTGCCCTCGGCGAACTTGTCGGTCACCGGGGCCAGGTCCATGCCGCCCAGCCTGTTCCTGAACGTCTCGGCCGTGGCCCGGCGCAGCAGGTGGGCCAGGATCTCGGTCTCCCTGCCCTCCTCGCTGACCTCGAACTCCACCTTGCCGCGCAGGCTGTGGACGACGCAGGCCAGGTCGCAGACGCGCGTGACGGCCTGGTCCTCGCCCTTGATCGCGGACCTGCGCACGGCGGAGGCCGCGGCGGTCTCGGCGGCGGCGATCGAGAAGCGCGCCGACACGCCGGAACGGACGTCGACGGCCGTGGACTCGCGGACCAGCCGGGTGAACCTGGCGATCACCTCGATCAGGTGCTCGGGCACGTCGGCCCCGATGTCGGGCACCGACTCCTGGCGGATGAGGGTGAGCTCGTCCTCGACCGTGAGCGGGTAGTGGGTGCGGATCTCGGCGCCGAAGCGGTCCTTCAGCGGCGTGATGATGCGGCCCCTGTTGGTGTAGTCCTCGGGGTTGGCGCTGGCGATGAGCAGGATGTCGAGGGGCAGGCGCAGGTTGTAGCCGCGCACCTGGATGTCACGTTCCTCCAGCACGTTGAGCAGCGAGACCTGGATGCGCTCGGCCAGGTCGGGCAGCTCGTTGACGGAGAACACGCCGCGGTTGGTGCGGGGGACCAGGCCGTAGTGGACGGTCTCGGGGTCGCCGAGGGTGCGCCCCTCCGCGATCTTGATGGGGTCGACGTCGCCGATGAGGTCGCCGACGGAGGTGTCGGGAGTGGCGAGCTTCTCGCCGTAACGCTCGTCGCGGTGCTTCCACGCCACCGGCAGCTCGTCGCCCAGCTCGCGCGCCAGGGTCTTGCAGCGCGTGCAGGCGGGTGCGTACGGATGGTCGTTGATCTCGCAGCCCTCGACCACCGGGGTCCACTCGTCGAGCAGGCCGGTGATCGTGCGGATGAGCCGCGTCTTGCCCTGCCCTCGCTCACCGAGCAGGACCAGGTCGTGCCCGGCGAGCAGCGCCCGCTCCAGGTGTGGCAGGACGGAGTCGTCGAAGCCCACTATGCCGGGGAACCGGGGCTCGCCGGCCCGCAGCCTGGCCAGCAGGTTTTCCCGGACCTCGGCCTTGACGCTGCGATGAACGTGGCCGCTCTCCCGCAACTCGCGGAGAATACGTGGCTGATGCACGGGATCGAGACTACGTCCCCCGCGAGAAATGCGGCAGAGAGTTTCGCATCTGGCGGAGATTTCGGATCTTGACCTATTGCGTGACGGTTCGTACGCGTGCTTGTCCCTTTAGTGGGGAGAATCGGCCCTAGGGAACATGCACATGTCGAGGGAGGCGAGACGCGTGGCCTTGATGACAAGCCGCTTCGCCGACGGCCTCGCCGTGGGTTCCGACCTGGTGGAGGCCGCGGAGAGCGCCGTCGGTCAGGCACTGTCGAGGCTCAGCGGCCAGGCCGACCTGGTCTGCTTCTTCATCTGCGGCGAGGACCCCGAGGACGTCGCCAGAGCCGGCCAGGCCGCGATGAAGCTGGCGCCCGAGGCGCACGTGATCGGATGCAGCGCCACCGGTGTGATCGGCGACGGGCAGGGGGTCGAGCTGACGCCCGCCGTGAGCGCGTGGGCGGCCACCCTGGAGGGGGCCAGGCTCACCACGTTCGCCCTGGAGACGCTGGCGGCCGAGGACCGGTTCGTGGTCGTCGGGCTGCCCGAGCGCACGGGCGACGACCACGTGGCGATCCTGCTGGCCGACCCGTACACCTTCCCGACCGACGCGTTCGTGGAGCGTTCGGTCGACGTGCTCGGCGACCTGCCGCTGATCGGCGGCCTGGCCAACGGGCTGCAGGGCAGAGGGTCCGTACGGCTGTTCGCGGACGGCAAGATCTACACCGAGGGCGCGATCGGCGTCCTGCTCAGCGGGCCGATCAAGATCAGTACGGTGGTCAGCCAGGGCTGCCGCCCGATCGGCCCCAGCATGGTGGTCACGGCCTCGGAGGAGAACCTGCTGCTCGAACTGGCCGGTCAGCCCGCGCTGGCCCGGCTGGAGGACATCGTCAGCGAACTGGACGAGGACGACCGCGAACTGGTCGCCGCCGGCCTGCAGATCGGCGTGGCCATGGACGAGTACGCCGAACGCCACGAACGCGGCGACTTCCTCATCAGGGGCGTCATCGGCATCGACCCCGAACGCGAGGCCGTGGCCATCGGGGACATCGTGGAGATCGGCCGTACCGTGCGCTTCCAGGTGAGAGACGCGGCCACCGCCGACGAGGACCTGTACGACCTGCTCGACGCCCACCGCGAGGAGCTCGGCAAGGTAGACGGCGCGCTGCTGTTCTCCTGCAACGGCCGGGGCTCGGCGATGTTCGGCACCGCCGACCACGACCCGGTCGCCCTGCGCGACACGCTGGGACCGATCGGCGTCGCGGGCTTCTTCGCCGCGGGCGAGGTCGGGCCGGTCGGCGGCCACAACCACGTGCACGGGCTCACGGCGTCCGTGCTGGTCTTCTCCAGCGCCGCGGAGCCGGAGCTGTCGTGATCCTGGCGATCGACGTCGGCGGCACCAAGATGGCCGCCGGGCTGGTGGCTCCTGACGGCACCGTGATCACCTCCCGGCGCGCCGCCACCCCCCAGAACGCCGACGCCGAGACGCTGTGGCACACCCTCACCACCCTCATCGACCCCCTGTCGGCCCGCGCCGAAGGCGTCGGCGTGGGCTGCGGCGGCCCGATGACCTGGCCCGACGGCGAGGTCTCGCCGCTCAACATCCCCGGCTGGCGCGGCTTCCCGCTGCGCGCCCGGCTGACCGGCCGGTTCCCCGGCTTACCGGTACGCCTGCACAACGACGCCATCTGCCTGGCCGTCGCCGAACACTGGCGGGGCGCCGGCCAGGGCAGCGCCGACATGCTGGGCATGGTGGTCTCCACCGGCGTCGGCGGCGGCCTGATCCTGGGCGGACGCCTGGTCAACGGCGGCACGGGCAACGCCGGCCACATCGGCCACGTCGTGGTCGAACCGGACGGCGGCCCCCGCTGCGGCTGCGGCGGCCACGGCTGCCTGGAAGCGATCGCCCGCGGCCCCGCCCTCACCACCTGGGCCCTCGCCCAGGGCTGGACCCCCGCCGCCGTCTCCGAGCCCGTGGAGGCGTCCGAGGGGCCTGAGGCGTACCTGGAGGATCGGGCGGTCACCGGGCGGGCGCTGGCGGCCGACGCGCTCGCCGGGGACCCCGTGGCCGTGCTGGCGATGCGGCGGGCCGGACGGGCGCTCGGGATCGCGATCGCCTCCGCCACCCACCTGTGCGACCTGGACCTGGTGACGATCGGCGGCGGCCTGTCACAGGCCGGCGAACCGCTGTTCGGCCCCCTGGAGGAGGCGCTGCGGGACCACGCCCGCATGGGTTTCGCCCGCCGTCTCAAGGTCGTGCCCGCCGCCCTCGGACAGGAGGCCGGCCTGGTAGGCGCCGCCGCCCTCCTCCTGGCCGGCGACGCCTACTGGCCCTCCACCCGCGACTGACCCCCGCGACTCGCGGGATGGGCGCCGGGCGGGCGCGAGCCGAGGGTGCGCAGGCCGCGACCCGCCCGGGTTCCTGACCGGGCCTCCTCGTCGGAGGTCGGCCCGAGCCGGAGGTCAGCCCTGCTGGGTGTGCACGCCCGAGCCCTCGTCGCCGCCCGTTTCGGTACGGGTGCCGGAACGGTCGTCGTTCCGGTCGCCCGGCGGCGGGACGGGCATCGCGACCGGTTCGCACCGGGCCACCGCCCCCTGGACGACCTGCAGCGAGGTGGACACCGGCGGAGCCTCGGGCCCGCTCCTGTCCAGGGTGACCGCCAGCACCAGGGTCTGCCCCGCCGGGACCTGGCCCTTCGCGATCCGGAAGGAGATCCCGTCCCCGCTCCTGCCGATGCTCGCCTCGAAGCGCCCCTCGCCGCCCCCCTGACGCCCCCGCGGCTCCTTGCAGGTCTGGCCGTACGGCAGGTAGTCCACCACCGCCTTAACCCCCGCCGCCGCCAGCTCGGCCGCCAGCCCGCCGGGGTCCCGGAAGGCGTTGATCTCCACCGCGACCCCGCCGTCGGCCGTCCCGGTCACCGCGTACGCGGGCCCGGTGCCGAACAGGCCGGTGGCCGCCACCGCGGCGACCACGGCGACCCCGGCAGCCGCGGCGGCGAGCCCTGCGACCCTGCGCCGGGACCGCCGGACGACCGGAACCGTGACGGG
The DNA here is from genome assembly GCF_040298265.1 of Nonomuraea sp. NPDC001636. Classification (NCBI taxonomy): domain Bacteria; kingdom Bacillati; phylum Actinomycetota; class Actinomycetes; order Streptosporangiales; family Streptosporangiaceae; genus Nonomuraea; species Nonomuraea sp. NPDC001636. The sequence continues at coordinate 228,050 of NZ_JBEOZT010000005.1, read as the reverse complement.
CCGCGTCCCGGCCGCCATCTCCGCCTTGAGCGCGCCCAGCAACCGCTCCTCGAAAGTGTTCATGCCTGTCCCTCCACGTACACGGCCGACGGCGAAGCGACGTTCTCCAGGGCGCGTCTGGCCCGGTGCAGGCGGACCCGCGCGGTCACCTGCCTGATGCCGAGGGCGGCGGCCGCCTCGGAGACGGTGAGCTGGTCGATCGCCACGAGCTCCAGCACCGCGCGTTCGCCCTCCGGCAGGCCCGCCATGGCCTCCAGGGCGCCGCGCATCCCGCGCTCGGCGTCGATCCGCTCCTCCATCCGGACGAGGTCGTCGTCGTCCATCAGCCGCCGCCCCGCGATCCGGCCGGCCGCCCGCGCTTCCCTGGCCGACCTGCGGAGCTGGGCCGACACCACGTTGCGGGCCACGCCGTACAACCACGCGGTCTGGCTGCCCCGGCCCGGCACGTAGGTGTGGGCCGAGTCGAGGGCCGCCAGGAAGACGTCGGCGGTCAGGTCGGCGGCCAGGTGAGGATCACTCACCCGCCGGACCACGAACCGCATGACGACGTCGACATGGCGGCGGTAGAAGGCCTCGAAGGCCGCCGGGTCCTCGTTGAGGCGCACTGGCCTCGCTCCCTTCGTCGTTCGCCCTTACACCTGTACTTGGACCGGGCGAAGGAAAGCGTTTCGGCGCAGGTCAGGCGAGGGTGGGGCGGCGCGGCTGGAAGAGCCACGCGTCGAAGAGCGGGTCGAGGTCCTTGCCGGACAGCCGCTCGGCCAGGTCGACGAACTGCCGCGTGGTGACGTTGCCGTAGCGGTGTTCGGCGGTCCAGGTCTTGAGCAGCTTGAAGAACGTCGGGTCGCCGACCGCCTTGCGCAGGGCGTGCAGCGCCATGCCGCCGCGGGTGTAGACCGACTCGTTGAACAGGTCGGCGGGCTTGGCCCGGCCCGGCGGGTAGGACCACATCGGGTCTTTGGCGCCGCGGTTGTAGAAGTCCTTGAAGATGGTGTCGGCGGTCTTCTTGCCCCGGTGCTCCGACCACAGCCACTCCGCGTACGTCGCGAAGCCCTCGTTGAGCCACAGGTCCTTCCACCGCTTGATGGTCAGGCTGTCGCCGAACCACTGGTGGGCCAGCTCGTGGGCGATGATGCCCTCGTCGGGGTCGAAGCCGCCGTAGAGGGGCTTGGTCTGGTTCTCCAGGGCGTAGCCGGCCGAGTAGTCGTCGACGATGGCGCCGGTCGAGGAGAACGGGTAGGGGCCGAAGACCGTGCTCCAGTAGTCGGTGATCTCGCCCGAGACGTTGTAGACGCGGTCGAGGCCGGTCCTGAACTTCGGATCGACGGCCGCGTATGTCGGGATGCCGCCCGGCGACCGGCCCTGACGCACCTCGAACTTGCCGATCGTGGCCGTGGCGAGGTAGGTGGCCATCGGGTGCCGCTCGCTCCACCGGTAGGTGGTGCGGCCGCCCGCGGTGGACGGCGACGCGCTCTGCTCGCCGTTGGCCACGACGGTCAGGCCGGTGGGCACGGTGACCGTGAAGTCGAACGTGGCCTTGTCGGCCGGGTGGTCGTTGCTGGGGAACCAGGTCTTGGAGCCGTTGGGCTCGGAGGCCACGAACGCGCCGTCGGCGGTGGGGATGAACCCGTACGTGCCCAGGTTGGCGGTGTCCTTGGCGGGCGTGGGGCTGCCGGAGTAGGAGATCTCGGCGGTGAACGGCGAGCCGGCGCTGAGCCGCGCGGCCGGGGTCACGGTCAGCTCGCCGCCCTTGCGGGAGAAGCGCGCGGGCGAGCCGTCGACGCTGACCTTGGCGACGTCGAGGCCGGTGAGGTCGAGGTTGAAGCTCGACAGGTCCTGGGTGGCCTTGGCGCGGATCTTCGTCAGGCCGGTGAGCCGCTTGGTCGCCGGGGTGTAGTCGACGGTCAGCGAGTAGTGGGCGACGTCGTAGCCGCCGTTGCCGTCCTGCGGGAAGTCGGCGTCGCCGATGCCCGGGGCGCCCGTGTGGCGGCCGGCGGCCGAGCGGGGCGGCGGTTCGTCGGTGGGCGCGCACGCGAGCACGCTGATCAGCGCCACCAGCACGGCCGCGCCGCGTCTTCTGATCCGCATGGGTGAACCAGCCCCCTTCAGCCCGTGACCTGAATCTTACGCAGGGTCACGCGCTCCCGACGACTCGTCACCGTGGAGGGGGAAGAGCCGGAGGCGCCGGCGGCTCCCCGCCGCCGGCGCCTCATCAGCCCAGAATGTGGTGGTGGTCCCATAAAATCCAGATCACCCCCACTAAGTCGGGACAAACTAAAGGTTGCCCCTGCGTTCCTGCTCGCGCTCGATCGCCTCGAACAGGGCCTTGAAGTTGCCCTTGCCGAACCCGAGCGACCCGTGCCGCTCGATCAGCTCGAAGAAGACCGTGGGACGGTCCTGGACCGGCTGCGTGAAGATCTGCAGCAGGTAGCCGTCCTCGTCGCGGTCGACCAGGATCTTGCGCTTCTTCAGCTCCTCGATCGGCGCCCTGACCTGCCCGATGCGCTCGCGCAGCTCGGGGTCGTCGTAGTAGGAGTCCGGCGTGTCGAGGAACTGCACGCCCGCCGCGCGCATGTGGTCGACGGTGGTGAGGATGTCGTTGGTGGCCAGGGCGATGTGCTGCACGCCCGGCCCGCCGTAGAACTCCAGGTACTCGTCGATCTGCGACTTCTTGCGGCTGATCGCCGGCTCGTTCAGCGGGAACTTGACCTTCCGCGTGCCGTCGGCCACGACCTTGGACATCAGCGCCGAGTACTCGGTCGCGATGTCGTCGCCGACGAACTCGGCCATGTTCGTGAAGCCCATCACCCTGCGGTAGAACTCCACCCACTCGTCCATCTTGCCGAGCTCGACGTTGCCGACGCAGTGGTCGACCGCCTGGAACAGGCGTCCGGTCTTCGTCGCGGGCGGCGCGACGAGCGGCTCGGCCGGCACGTAACCGGGCAGGTACGGCCCCGCGTAGTTGGACCTGTCCACGAGCGTGTGCCGGGTCTCGCCGTAGGTGGCGATGGCCGCGAGCACCACCTTGCCGTGCTCGTCCTCCAGCGTGTACGGCTCCACCAGGCCCGTGGCCCCGTGGGCGATCGCGTAGGCGTATCCGGCCTCCACGTCGGGCACCTGGATGGCCAGGTCGATCACGCCGTCACCGTGCTCGGCGACGTGTCTGGCCATGTCCGTGCCGGGCCGGATCGAGGCCCTGAACTCGAAGGTGGCGCTGCCCGAGGTCAGGACGTAGGCGACCGCGTCGCGGCTGCCGTTCTCCGGCCCGCGGTAGGCCACCAGTCGCATGCCGAAAGCGGTCGAGTAGTAGTGGGCGGCCTGCCGGGCGTTGCCCACGGCGAACACCACGGCGTCCATGCCGTTAACCGGAAAGACATCAGTCATACCCCCAACTCTCGATTTAGCTGGACGAGTTGTGCAACAGTTACTTGAACGAGTGCACAATCTGTCCACCCATCTCGGGTCAGAGTCGGAGAACTTGTACAGCATGACGATCGACGAACTGGACGCCCGCCTGATCTCGCTGCTGACCGCCGAGCCCCGGCTGGGCGTGCTGGAGTGCTCCCGCCGCCTCGGCGTCGCCCGCGGCACCGTCCAGGCCAGGCTCGACCGGCTGGTGGCCAGGGGCGTGATCACCGGGTTCGGGCCCGACGTGTCGCCCGTGGCGCTCGGCTACGACGTGACGGCGTTCGTCACCATGGAGATCAGGCAGGTCTCCGGGCACGACCCGGTCGCCCATCGGCTGGCCCACATCCCCGAGGTGCTGGAGGTGCACACCATCACCGGCGGCGCGGACCTGCTGTGCCGGGTGGTCGCGCGGACGAATGCCGATCTGCAAAGGGTCATCGACCAAATCGTGGATGTTCAGGGGGTGCTCAGGACTTCTTCGATCATCGCACTCGACACCCCGGTTCCTTACCGAGTGCTGCCTTTGGTCGCCGATGTTCCGCGCCGCGGAGGGCGCTAGACGTACCATCGCTTAGGGACGAGGCACCGTTATCGATCGTTTACCCTTGACATTCGCCCAGCTGGCGGGGGTTGGGCGAGGGTGTCTCAGAGGGGGGTCTCGGATGCGGGGCGGTGGTGGAAAAGGCATGCGGAAACGGCGCGTACTCCGAATAGTGTTGATCTCTTTCGGCGCCGGAATCGCCGTGCTTGCCGGTCTTTTCGCTATTGCGTGGGCGATGACTCCCATTCCCGACAGCACGCAGGAATCGGCCACCGCCGAAGGCTCGGTGATCTATTACCGCGACGGCAAGACGGTGCTCGCCCGGCAGGGCGTCGACCGCAGGAACGTCGAGCTGGCCAAGGTGCCCAAGCACGTGCGCGACGCCGTCATCGCCGCCGAGAACCGCTCGTTCTACAACGACGGCGGCGTCTCGCTCAAGGGCACCGCGCGGGCCGTCTGGTCCACCGTCACCGGGCAGCAGCTCCAGGGCGGCTCCACGATCACCCAGCAGCTCGTGCGCAACTACTACAGCGGCCTCAGCCAGGAGCGCTCGGTCACCCGCAAGTTCAAAGAGATCCTCATCGCGATGAAGGTCGACCAGTCCAAGTCGAAGGACTGGGTCCTGGAGCAGTACCTCAACACGATCTACTTCGGCCGCGGCGCCAACGGCGTCCAGTCGGCCGCGCGCGCCTACTTCGGCAAGGACGTCGACAAGCTCACCGTCGCCGAGGGCGCGTACCTGGCGGCGGTCATCCAGCAGCCCAGCCGGTTCGCCGACCCCGAGGGCGCCGACCTCGACGCGGCCCGCTCCCGGTGGCAGGCCGTGATCAACGCCATGGGCCAGACGGGCGCGCTGTCGCGCCAGCAGGCCGCCGCCGAGCGTTTCCCGGTGCTCAAGGCGCCCAAGAAGCCGTTCGAGCTCAAGGGCCAGGGCCAGTACATGCTCGACCAGGTCACCGCCGAGCTCAACCGGCGCGGCTACTCCGACGAGACCATCAACAGCGGCGGCCTGAAGATCGTCACGACGTTCGACAAGAAGCTCATGACGGCGGCCGAGCAGGCCGTCAAGGACGTGCTCCCGGCCTCTACGCCGAAGAAGGTGCGCACCGGGCTGGCCGCCGTCGATCCGGCCACCGGCGAGGTCGTCGCCTTCTACGGCGGCCGCCACGACCAGGTCGGCGACTACGACAACGCGTTCTCGGCCAAGCGGATGGCGGGGTCGACGTTCAAGCCGTACACGCTGGCCGCCGCGCTCGACAACGGCTTCGACCTGTCCACCAGGGTCGACGGCAACTCGCCGCTGCGCGTGGCCTCGGCCGACAAGCCCATCCCCAACGACAGCGGCCGCTCCTACGGCCAGATCAACCTGGTCAGCGCCACCCAGAACTCCGTCAACACGGCCTTCGTCGACCTCGGCCAGAAGGTCGGCCTGAACAAGGTCGCGGAGGTCGCCGAGGCCGCGGGCATCCCCAAGGAGCAGTTGCAGGGGCAGCAGGCGTACGCCACCTTCCCGCTCGGCGTGTCCTCGGTCAGCGCCGTCCAGAACGCCTCCGGCTTCTCCAGCTTCGCCAACAAGGGCGTGCACATGGAGGCCCACGTGGTGAAGTCGGTCACCGACGGCAAGGGCGAGAAGAAGACGGTCAAGCCCGTCGCCACGAAGGTGGTGAGCGAGCAGGCCGCCGCCGACACCGTCTACGCGATGCAGCAGGTCGTCAAGTACGGCACCGGCACCGCCGCCCGCCTCTACGACCGCCCGGTGGCCGGCAAGACCGGCACCACCGACGACTCCAAGAACGTCTGGTTCAACGGGTTCGTCCCGCAGCTCGCCGTCGCCGTGAACATGTTCCGCAGCGACGACCAGACCGTCACCATCCCCGGCTACGGCACGCAGTTCGGCGGCCAGCTGCCGGCGCAGATCTGGCGGGCGTTCATGACGGAGGCCATGGCCGGCGAGCCCGTCGAGGAGTTCCCCGAGCCCTCCCAGTACGGCTACGAGTCGTCCTACTCGCCGCCCGACCGCGGCCGCGACGTCCGCGACCAGCAGTCGACGCCGCCCCCCGACCAGAACCAGTGGAACAACCCCGACGCCGGCCCCACCGATCAGCAGCCGTTCGGCGACCCGTCGGTCACCGAGGCGCCCACCGACGACGGCTCCGGCGACAACGGCAGGACCGGCCGCGACCGGCAGGACGAACGCCCCCAGGACGCGCCCACGGCCCCCTCCGACCAGCCTCAGGGGCCCCCGGACGAGGGCCGCGACACCCAGCGCGACAACCTCGGCCGGCCGTCAGGCACCGGCTAGCTCGGCCCGCAGCTCCTCCACCGTGGTGACCGGCAGCCGGCAGGCGAACCCCCTGCATACGTAGGCGGCCGGCGCGCCGCCGACGGGCCCGCGCCCCTCCAGCAGCGCGGGGAAGGGCTCGCCGCCGGCCTCGCCGTCGCCGGGCGCGACCACCAGGCCCGGCACGTCGGCCAGCAGCGCCTCCCGGTGCAGGGCGGCCGTACGCGGGTCGGCGGGGCTGCCGACGACCGCCACCTCCACGGGCCCGTCGAGCGCCGCGCGGGCCACGGCCAGCCCCCAGCCGGCGAACCTGGCGTGCCGGTCGGCCAGCACCGACACCGTGGCGAGCGCGGCCGCGGCGGCCTCCCGGTGCCGGGCCGAGCCGGTCAGCGCGCCGTAGGACAGCAGGGCCCCCGCGGCCGCGTACTGGCCGGAGGGCGTGGCGTTGTCGGTGGGGTCCTGTGGACGCTGGAACAGCCGTTCGGCGTCGTCAGCGGTGTCGTAGAAGCCGCCGGAGCCGTCGGAGAAGCGGTCGAGGACCGTGTCGAGCAGTGTCCCGGCCAGCCGGAGCCATCTCGTCGCGCCGGTCACGCCATAGAGGGAGATCAGGCCCTCGGCCACGTTCGCGTAGTCCTCCAGCACGCCCGCGTTGGCGCCCGCGCGTCCGTCGCGGGAGGTGCGCAGCAGCCGCCCGCCGGCCGTGTGCACGTCGGCGAGCAGCTCGGCCGCCGCCGTGGCGGCCTCGACCAGGTCGGGACGCTCGAACACCACGCCGGCCTCCGCGAGCGCCGCGACGGCCAGGCCGTTCCAGGAGGCCACGACCTTGTCGTCGCGGCCCGGACGCACCCGCAGCTCCCTGGCCGCCAGCAGCCTGCCGCGCACGCCGGCGTACCGCACCGGGTCCTCGGGGTCGCGCGGGAGCTGGAGCACCGACGTGCCGTGCTCGAACGTGCCGGTGACGTCGAACAGCCCGGTGGCCCAGCGGCCGTCGTCGTCCCCCAGGACCTCGCGCAGCTCCTCGGGCGTCCAGACGTAGAACTTGCCCTCCACGCCCTCGCTGTCGGCGTCGAGGGCCGAGGCGAGGCCGCCCTCGGGCGTGCGCAGCTCGCGCAGCATCCAGCCGGCCGTCTCCAGCGCCACCCGGCGGGCCAGGTCGCCGCCGCCCGCCTTCCACCAGTGGGTGTACACCCGCAGCAGCAGGGCGTTGTCGTAGAGCATCTTCTCGAAGTGCGGGACCACCCACGCGGCGTCGACGCTGTACCGCGCGAAACCGCCGCCGAGCTGGTCGTAGATGCCGCCGCGGGCCATGGCCTCAAGCGTCCGGCCGCTCATCTCGCGCTCGCCGGAGCGCAGCAGGAACTCCAGGACCATCGACGGCGGGAACTTCGGCGCGCCGCCGAACCCGCCGTTGACCGGGTCGAACGACTCCCGCAGGTTGGCGACGGCCCGCTCCAGCGTCTCCGCCTCCGGCGTGCCGCCGCGCGGGAACGCGGTGTTCTGGTTGAGCGCCTCGACCACCTTGGCGCCCTGCGCCAGCACCGACTCCCGGTCGCCGGTCCACACCCGGTGGATCTCGGCCAGCAGCCGCCGGAAGTGCGGGCGCGGGAAGTACGTGCCGCAGTAGAACGGGTGGCCGTCGGGCGTGGCGAACACCGTCATCGGCCAGCCGCCCTGCTGGGTCATGGCCTGGGTGGCGGTCATGTAGACCGCGTCGACGTCGGGCCGCTCCTCGCGGTCGACCTTGACGTTGACGAAGTGCTCGTTCATGAGGGCGGCCGTGTCGGCGTCCTCGAAGCTCTCGTGGGCCATCACGTGGCACCAGTGGCACGCCGAGTAGCCCACGCTGATCAGCAGCGGCACGTCCCGGCGCCGGGCCTCGGCGAACGCCTCCTCGCCCCACGGGTGCCAGTCGACGGGATTGCCCGCGTGCTGCAGCAGGTAAGGGCTCGTGGCGTCGTTCAACCGGTTCATCAGGACCTCCCTCGCTCACCCTAAACCGCGTCCCCGGGCCGGGCCGTCACCCCCGCGGCTGACTCGGGCGGGGCGGACGGCGTAGGTTACGGGCGTGGACATCGACTACGTCTGCGCCCACGCCGGCCGCCCGCCGGCCGCCGTCACGCGCAGGGACGTCGCCCGCGCCCTGCTGGCCGTGCCCTCGGGCGTGGCGCTGGTGGCGCTGCCCGATCTGCGGCGGGCCATGGTGGCGGCGGGCAACCCGCTCTCGCAGCCGTTCTGGGACTCCGCCAAGGCCACGCTGAGCTCCATCGAGGCGGGCGTGGCCACCGTCGGCGACGTGCAGCGCTGGGTCGAGTCCACCGGCACCGAGCCGATCCTCATGACGCCGAGCTACTTCGTCTGGCCCGAGGATGACGAGCGCGGCCCGGTCGCGGCCGAGATGTTCGGGCGCATGGTCTCCTTCCTGGAGGAGCGCGTCGCCGCCGGCGAGATCGACCCCGACGCGCTGGCCCAGGGCGACCACGCCGCCCGCCGGGCGTACGAGGAGCTCCAGGAGCACTGGCTGGCCACGCCGCTGCCCGACGGCCGGGTGCCCGGCTTCGCGGTCAGCGACGAGCAGGACGAGGAGCTGTTCGCCGCCCTCGACGAGGAGGAGGCGTTCGCGCTGTCGGAGCTGCGCCGCATCGTCGGCGAGCTGCCCAAGGCGCCCGAGCTGCCGCTGGTCGAGCTGGAGCTGGCCGCCGCGCGCCTGCGCGTGCTGCTGGACCTGCCCGGCTACCCGGCGAACGTGCTGCGCGCCTGCGCCGGGTTCGACGACCGGCCGATGCCGGACGACGACCGGGAGTTGTGGCTGGCGGTGGCGGCCGGCGTGGCCGGGCCGATCTCCGACCTGTCCGAGGCCGACGACGTGCCGGAGGAGTTCGCCGACCTGGAGGGGGAGCTCGGCCACGAGGACACCGCCCTGGCCAACCTGTGCGCGATCCAGCACGCCGACTGGCTGGCCGCGGTGGCGGCGCTGGCCCGCATGGGGCCCGGGGTGCCGGCCTCGCCGGAACGCCTGGCCCGGCTCATCGCCGAGTCCGACGACATCGAGTCGGGCGAGCAGGACGACGACGACCTCGACGCCACCGAGGGCCTGTTCGCCTCGGTGGTCAGCCTGTGGACCTACCTGGGCATCGTGGACGCCGACGAGGTGCTGACCCCGCTCGGCTGGTGGGGCCTGCCCAAGGCCCTGGAACGCGCCTGGTCACCCCGCGACTGACGGGTCGCTGTACTCCTTGAACTCGGGGTGACGCTCGATGTAGCGGGCCACGTACGGGCACAGCGGCACGATGCGCAGCCCGGTGTCGACGCTCGTGCGCAGCGCGTACTCCACCAGCCTGCTCGCCAGGCCCTGGCCCTCGTAGGCGGGCAGCACCTCGGTGTGCGTGAAGACGACTTTCGTGGGCAGCAGTCGATAGTCGGCGAACCCGGCGACCTTGCCGTCGACGAGGATCTCGAAGCGGCACTCCGTCGAGTTGTCGACTACTTCGATCGGCATCTATTCGGCTTTCTTGTCCGTGTCGCCCTCGTGCGGAACCTGGATCTTCGACATCTGCTTGTTCATCGACTTGATGAGGATGTAGAGGGCCAGCCCGATGAGGGCGACGACGGTGAAGCCGAGCAGACCCGGACTGACATCACCAGCTGCGAGAACTGTCACACCTTCAGTCTGCCACCCGTATGCCGTGGTCCGGTCAGTGGCAGGCGGGTGAGACGTCCTCGGCGTGGATGCCGGCGAACAGGTCGTCCTCGGGCAGTTCGGTGTCGACGAGCGAGCGCGCCAGGTGGTAGTCCTCGGTCGGCCAGATCTCCTGCTGCAGCTCGCGCGGGCAGACGAACCAGAAGCCGTCGGGGTCGACCTGGGTGGCGTGCGCGAGCAGCGCCTCGTCGCGGATCTGGAAGTACTCGCCGCACGGCACCCGCGTCGTCACCGGCCACTTGGCGGGCCGGTCCTCCCAGCGGGAGATCCAGTCGGAGTACGGGGAGCCGAGCCCGCGCTCGGTCATGGCCTCGTGCAGCGCCTCGAAGCGCTCCTTGGTGAAGCCCATCTGGTAGTAGAGCTTCATCGGCTGCCACGGGTCGCCGGTGCCGGGGTAGCGGTCGGGGTCGCCGGCCGCCTCGAACGCCTCGACGGAGACCTTGTTGGTCATGATGTGGTCGGGGTGCGGGTAGCCGCCGTCGTCGTCGTAGGTGATGATCACGTGCGGGCGGAACTCGCGCACGGCGGCCACCAGCGGGGCCGAGGCGTCCTCAAGCTTCTGCAGCGCGAAGCAGCCCTCGGGCAGCTCCTCCTCCTCGCTCTCCGGCAGGCCGGAGTCGACAAAGCCCATGAAACGCTGCTGGACCCCGAGGATCTCGCGGGCCCGCTCCATCTCCGCCCGGCGCACCTCGCCGATGTTGGCCACGATCTCGGGCCGGTCCATCTTCGGGTTGAGCACGGAACCCCGCTCACCGCCCGTGAGGGTACAGACCAGCACTTCCACGCCTTCGCGCACGTAACGCGCCATCGTGGCGGCGCCCTTGCTCGACTCGTCGTCGGGGTGGGCGTGGACTGCCATCAACCTCAGGGGTGCACTCACGGGCGCGTTCTCCTCACAGGGTCTCCTCGGTGGAGGACCGGTCACTCGTCCAGAGAGGTTAGTTTCTGCTGGGCGGTCGCGAGGGCACGCCCCCCGCGGGCGACAATTGTCTCGGATAACGCTCAGGGAGTGCAGGGAGATTCCGCCATGGTCACCGAAGATGTCGGGAACGGACCCGTTCTCGGCACACCCGACGACTTCCCCGACCGTCCGAAGAGAGGCGGCCGGCTGGTCGTGCATGTCGTGATCGGCGTGCTGGTGGCCATCGTCGCGGGTGGCTGGGGATGGGTGATGTGGTCGATGACGGCCGGCGGCGGCTCGGAGGCCCCGGCGCAGGTCGTCTCGTTCAGCATCGACGCGCCCGGGCGCGCGGAGATCACCTTCGAGGTGTACAAGCCCGACGATAGAGTGGCCGTCTGCCGGATCAGGGCACTGGACGTCTACCACGCGGAAGTCGGTAGCAAGGAAGTAAGAATCCCGGCTGGTCAGGGTAGTAAGCAGCTCAAGGAGAGCCTCGACACCAGTGGTCAGGCCACTTCCGTCCACATCCAGTACTGCAATCTCGTATAGTGAGACATTTGGGGAAGCGTCCGGCCGGTTGAGTTGTTAGCCTTTCGCAATTCGACCGTCCACATCCTCAAGTGATCTCAGGGCCCCCTAGGCAAGCAAGGAGAACCCGTGGCCGACTCTCGCGATGAGAACGTCACATGGCTGACGCAGGAGGCGTACGACCGCCTGAAGGCGGAGTACGAATATCTCTCTGGCCCCGGGCGCGTCGACATCGCCAAGAAGATCGAGGCCGCCCGTGAGGAGGGCGACCTGAAGGAGAACGGCGGCTACCACGCCGCCAAGGACGAGCAGGGCAAGATGGAGGCCCGGATCTTCCACCTCCGCCAGATCCTCGACAACGCCAAGGTGGGAGAGGCCCCCAAGACCGAAGGCGTGGTCGGCCCCGGCATGACCGTGACGATCCGGTTCGTCGGCGACGACGACGAGGTCACCTTCCTGCTCGCCTCCCGCGAGGAGAGCGGAGCGCCGATCGACGTCTACTCGCCCAAGTCGCCGCTCGGCTCGGCGATCAACGGCAAGAAGATCGGTGAGAAGGCGACGTACTCGATGCCCAACGGTCGCCAGAACACCGTCGAGATCCTCGAGGCTGTGCCGTACATCGGCAACTGACCCCCGCAGATCCTGACCGCCGGGCCCCCGTCGGCCCGGCGGCGTTTTCGCGTTCGCCGGGAATCGCCCAGGACCTCAGCTTCCTGGTGAAGACGCGGAAACGGCGAGACTTATCCAGGCTCGTCCCCTTCATCGTGGTGATGCTGGTGGCCGTGCTCACCACCGACGTGCTGGTGCTGGTCCAGACGGGGGAGGAGCAGGCGCCGGTCGAGGTGGTGCGGGCGCGGCCGGTGCCGAAGCAGACGCTCATGGCCCAGTCCCGTGCCGACCAGCCCGTGGCGCCGCTGGGCAGGCTGCGCAAGCCCAACCTCTTCGTGCTCACCCGCAAGCCGTTCACCGACGAGCTGCTGCGCAAGGTGGCCAAGCTGCGCGGCGTACGGGCCCTTGAGCTGGCCGACGCGGCCTCCATCTCGCTCGACGGCAAGCGGGTGCAGACGCTCGCGGTCAACCCGTCCACGTTCCGGGCCTACACCCCCAAGGTGACGGCGTCCTCGGACGCCCTGTGGCAGAACGTGGCCTCCGGCGACGTGGCGGTCTCGTTCGTGCTGGGCAACGACGGCGGCCTCGCGCTGCACAGCCGCGTGAGCGGGCCGGCCGGGCCGCTGCGCATCGGCGCGTACGCCACCACCGGGTTCGGCGCGGTCGACGCGGTCGTGTCCAAGGAGACCGGGCGCAGGCTGCGCCTCCCGCGCGACAACGCGCTCATCGTCAGCGCCCCCGGCGCGAACTCCGACGCGCTGCGCCGGGCCATCCTGGCCGCGATGCCCAAGGGCACGCAGGTGGCCACCGTCAACCCGGTCCAGCCGCGGCCCAGGGCCGACACCCCGAAGAACTGGCCGTCCGGGTCGTTCATGACCGTGGAACAGCTCACGACGGCGCTGAAGGCCGCGGTGTCCAAGCTGGGCCGGCCGTACGTGTGGGGGGCCGAGGGGCCCGACACGTTCGACTGCTCGGGGCTGGTGCAGTGGGCGTACGGGCAGGCGGGCGTGCGGATGCCGCGGGTGACCCACCAGCAGTGGGTGGCCGGGCCGCAGGTGCCGCTGGCCCAGGCGCAGCCGGGCGACCTGATCTTCTGGCGCAACGACCCGACGAACCCGGGTTACATCTCGCACGTGGCGATCTACTGGGGCAACGGGAAGGTGCTGCAGGCGCCGCGCACCGGTGACGTCGTCAAGATCTCTCCGCTGAGCACGCGGAACCTGGCCGGCGTCGTCCGGGTCAGCCCCGTCGCGGCCGCCCGCGTCCGCTGAACGAACCTTCGCACGAACCGGGGTCCGGCTCGTGCATTTCGCGCGCAACTGTGTAATCGTGATTACATGTCAACAGATGATATGAGCGCGCAGGTCCGCGGCTGGTTCACCGGCCGGCTCCCCGAGGGGTGGTTCACCGGGGCCCCCGAGATCGTCCGTGACCGCGAGGAGATCGCGGTGCTCGGCACGCTGCCCGACCCGCCCGCCGACACGCCCGAGGCCGAGCGGCTCGCCCTCATCGAGGGGCTGGCCCGCCGGTTCCGTGAGGAGACCCGCGAGCGGCGGATCGAGATCGCCCGCGAGGCGGAGCGCCGGTTCCGCCAGAAGGTCTCCTGGGGCGTGCGGTGCGGGGGCGAGACTGTGATGTTCACCACACTCTCCGTGCCCGTGATGACGCGTCTGCGTCAGTCGGAGCGTCAGGTGCTCGACACACTGGTCGCCGCCGGGGTGGCCAGGAGCCGCAGCGACGCGCTCGCCTGGTGCGTGCGCCTGGTCGGCAAGAACACCGACACCTGGCTGGCCGAGCTGCGCGACGCGCTCCAGCACGTCGACAGAGTGCGCAACGCGGGCCCCGACGTCAATTCCTGAGAACACCGGCGGAAACGGCTCGGTAAATTGGACTAAACCACTGCGGTAATTGGTTTAGACCACGCGAATTGGCCTGGACCGGCCCTGCGGAATTCCTCTTTTAAATCTCGGATACCTGGGTAGGCTCCCCGGATCGTCAGGGCCGCTGCCTGCGGCGACGGTCGCGCCAACAGGTCTATGCCAATTGGCCTTCATGCGCCTTCGTCGTTAATGATGACTGGGCCCTGAGAGAGTGGAGGAGTCGCAGTCGTGTCCGTTTCCGTGGAAGTGCCCGCGCCGACGAGCAATCGCGAATTGGTCGCGTGGGTGAACGAGATCGCAGCCCTGACCCAGCCCGACCGGATCGAGTGGTGCGACGGCTCGGAGGAGGAGTGGACGCGCCTGACCAACCTCCTCGTCGAGCAGGGCACGCTCACCCGGCTCGCCGCGCGCCCGAACAGCTTCTACGCCAAGTCCGATCCCAGCGACGTGGCTCGGGTCGAGGACCGCACCTACATCTGCTCGGAGCGCGAGGAGGACGCAGGCCCGACCAACAACTGGATCGCTCCAGCGCAGATGCGCCAGACCTTCTCCGAGCTCTTCGCGGGCTGCATGCGCGGCCGCACCATGTACGTCGTCCCGTTCTGCATGGGCCCGCTCGGCGGCGAGATCTCGCAGCTCGGCGTCGAGATCACCGACTCCGCGTACGTGGCCGTGTCGATGCGGATCATGACGCGCATGGGCGACCGGGCCCTGCGCCTGATCGAGCAGCGCGGCGGCTTCGTCAAGGCCGTCCACTCCGTCGGCGCCCCGCTGCGGCCGGGCCAGTCCGACGTGGCCTGGCCGTGCAGCTCCACCAAGTACATCAGCCACTTCCCCGAGACCCGCGAGATCTGGTCCTACGGCTCGGGCTACGGCGGCAACGCGCTGCTCGGCAAGAAGTGCTACGCGCTGCGCATCGCCAGCGTCATGGCCCGCGACGAGGGCTGGCTGGCCGAGCACATGCTCATCCTCAAGCTCACGCCGCCCGACGGCGAGACCCGTTACGTCGCCGCCGCCTTCCCGAGCGCGTGCGGCAAGACGAACCTGGCCATGCTCCAGCCCACGATCCCGGGCTGGAAGGTCGAGACGATCGGCGACGACATCGCCTGGATGCGCTTCGGCGACGACGGCCGCCTGCACGCCATCAACCCGGAGGCCGGCTTCTTCGGCGTCGCGCCCGGCACCGGCCAGGTGACCAACGCCAACGCGATCAAGACCCTCTGGGGCAACAGCATCTTCACCAACGTCGCCCTGACCGACGACGGGGACGTGTGGTGGGAGGGGCTCACCGAGGAGCCCCCGGCGCACCTGACCGACTGGAAGGGCCGCTCCTGGACGCCCGACAGCGACGAGCCCGCCGCCCACCCGAACGCCCGCTTCACCACCCCCGCCTCCCAGTGCCCGACCATCGCACCGGAGTGGCAGGACCCCAAGGGCGTGCCCATCTCGGCGATTCTCTTCGGCGGCCGCCGCGCCACCGCCGTGCCTCTGGTCACGGAGTCGCTGAGCTGGGAGCACGGCGTCTTCCTCGGAGCCAACGTCGCCTCCGAGAAGACCGCCGCGGCCGAGGGCAAGGTGGGCGAGCTGCGTTACGACCCGTTCGCCATGCTGCCGTTCTGCGGCTACAACATGGGCGACTACTTCGGCCACTGGCTCGACATCGGCCGGGTCAAGGGCGCGAAGCTGCCGCGCATCTACTACGTCAACTGGTTCAGGAAGAACGACGAGGGCAAGTTCATCTGGCCCGGCTTCGGCGAGAACAGCCGCGTGCTCAAGTGGATCGTCGACCGCCTCAACGGCGAGGCCAAGGCGAACCCGACGGCGATCGGCCTGCTGCCCGCCGAGCTCGACACCGACGGCCTCGACCTGTCCGAGGAGGACCTGCGCACGCTGCTGTCGGTCGACCGCGACGTGTGGCGCGAGGAGGCGGCCCTGATCCCGGCCCACTTCGAGAAGTTCGGCGACCACCTGCCGAAGGAGCTGTGGGACGAGTACGACGCCCTGCTCGACCGGCTCGGCTGAGCGGGCGCGCGCGGTGCGGCGGTGCTGGCCGCCGCACCGCGCGGGGGCGATCTGATCGCCCGGAACCTTTATGCCTCGCTTATACGTCTTCCCGGTACGCGGCCCGATGGGCCGCACGAGGGGAGGGCGTATGGATCTGTTCCTTCTCATCCTCGCGGTGGCGCTGGCCGTGACGGCCGGGCTCACCGTTCTGGCGGTCCGGCGCGAGCACGCCGCCATCCGGGGGGCCGCCGTCGAGCCCCGGCCGCACGATCTCGGCCTCTACGAGCTGGCCTTCCTGGCGGGCGGAGCCAGGCGCGTCGCCGACACCGCCGTCGGGCTGCTGGCGGCGTCAGGGGCCGTACGCGTGTCCCGCGACGGACGGGTGCACCGGGTGGCCGGCGCCCGGAGCACCGGCGAGCCGGTCGAGGACGCCGTCCTGGACGAGGTCGAGCGCAACCCCGGCGCGTGGGCGAGCACGATTCGTGAGCGCGTGAGCCAGGGCGAGACCCTGGACGCCCTCAGGCACCGGCTGGGCAGGATCGGCGCGGTCCACCCCACCGGCTCCTTCACCCAGGTGGACCGGCTGATCGTCCGGTTACGGGTGCTGGCGGTGCTGGCGCTCGCCGGGGCGGCCGTGGAGGCGCTGTCGGTGGCCGTCGAGGGCACGTCGCCGCTTCCCCTGGCCGCGCTCGGCGTCCTGGCCGGGACGGTCGTGGGCGCGCCGAGCGCCATCGCCGGACACCGCCGCACGTTCCCCACCGATCTCACCGCTTCCGGGCAGGCCGCGCTCGACCGGGCCAAGCTGGACCACCCGCCGGGCACGTCCAGCGGCCCGGTGGCCGTCGCGCTGTACGGCCTCGGCGAGCTGAACGACGCCAACCTCGTCCTCGCGCTCGACGGCTCCCCGGCCCGTACGGTCGCCACCAGGCGGCGGCGCGGCGGCGACCAGTCGCACAGCGCCGGCGCGGGCGGCTGCGGCGCGGCGGGATGCGGCGGCGGGAGCGGCTGCGGCGGCGGGAGCGGCTGCGGGGGCGGCGGCTGCGGCGGCGGGGGGAGCTGACATGCCGTACATGCCGGACCTCGGGGTGGGCATCGGGTGGCGGCCGGAGCTCGACCTGACGATCGAGCGGATGGCGGGCGTCGGGTTCGTCGAGGTGGTGGCCGAGAACATCGACCCCGGCGACCTGCCCGAGTCGCTGCGCGTGCTGCGGGCCAGGGGCGTGCCAGTGATCCCGCACGGCGTCTCGCTGGGCGTCGGCGGCGCCGAGCCGCCGGACCCGGCCCGGCTCGCCCACCTCGCCGCCTGCGCGCGGGCCCTGGACTCGCCGCTGGTCAGCGAGCACCTGGCGTTCGTCCGCGGGGGCGGCGTGGAGGCGGGGCACCTGCTTCCGGTGCCGCGGACGCGGGAGTCGCTGGAGGTCGTCGTGGAGAACGTGCGGCTGGCCCAGGAGGCGCTGCCCGTGCCGCTGGCCCTGGAGAACGTGGCGGCGATCTTCGGCTGGCCGGACGACGAGCTGACCGAGGCCCGCTTCCTGGCCGAGGTCGTGGAGCGTACCGGGGCGGGGCTGCTGGTGGACGTCGCCAACCTGTACGCCGCCCAGGTCAACCTGGGCCTGTCGGCCGTGGCCGCGCTGGACGCGCTGCCGCTGGAACACCTGGCGTACGTGCACGTCGCCGGCGGGCACGAGCACCACGGGATCTGGCACGACACGCACACCGCCGCCGTGCCGCCGGCCGTCCTCGGCCTGCTGACCGAGCTGTGCGCCCGGACCAGGCCGCCCGGCGTGCTGCTGGAGTGGGACGACGACTACCCGGGCGACGCCGTGCTCGCTGGCGAGCTGACCCGCATCCGGGCCGCCATGTCCTCAGTGGAGCAGACCGTGGGCGGGCGCGGTGAGTGAGGGGGCGCGGGCGCGGCTGGCGGAGGCGCAGGGGCGGGTCGTCGCGTGCCTGGTGGCCGGGGCGGATCCGCCGGCGGGCTTCGACGCCGGGCGGCTGCGGGTGCAGGCGTCCGCGCTGCTCGTCAAGCGGCGCGGCGTGGTGGCCAGGCTCCGCCCGGACGCCGCCCGTGCCGCCGGGCCCGCTCTGGCCGCGGAGTTCGCCGCCTACGCGGCGGCCCGCGCCGTCCCGCCGCCCGGTTACCGGGCCGACGCCGACGACTTCGCCGCCTGGCTGCGCGCCCGCGGCCTCATGCCGGCCGCGCGGCCGCGCGGGTGGGCTCGCCTGTTCCGCCGGGATCGCGGTTAAGCTGCTCGTAGCAAGCGCTTGGGAGGCGGTACGGCATGCGCATCGTCAACATGGGCGACTGGCCCCTCGGAGAGCAGGACGAGCAACTCCACCAGCCGGGCGACGACCCGCTGTGGAACGAGTCCCACTACCTCGACTTCGTCGCCGCCGACGGCGAACTGGGCGGATACGTCCGCATCGGGCTCTATCCCAACTGGAAGCGCACCTGGTTCTGGGCCCGGCTCGTCCGGCGCGGCGGCGGCCTGGTGGAGATCACCGACCACGAGGCCCCGCCGACCGGCCTGACGATCTCCGCCGAAGCCTACGAGGCCGACCTGGCCGCGACCGACCCCCTGCGCACCGCGCGGCTGCGCCTGGCCGCCCCCGGCCTGTCGCTCGACCTCGAATGGCACACCCGCGGCGGCGTGTACGGCTACCAGCTCACCCCCCGCTACGAGATCCCCTGCGAGGTCACGGGGACGGTGGACGGCCGGCCCTTCCACGGCCACGGCGAGCGCGACCACAGCTGGGGCGTCAGGGACTGGTGGTCGCTGTCCTGGACGTGGAGCAGCGGCCGGCTCTCCGACGGCACCCACCTGCACGGCACCCAGGTCAACCTGGGCATGCCGCTGCCGTGGCCGGCGTTCACGGTGCCGCCCGGCGGCGCGATCGAGCACGCGGACGGCTTCACGGCCGGCACCCGGTTCGACGGCGACCGCCCGGCCGAGACGCTGCTGAGCTTCCCGGGCCGCGCGGTGACCGTGCGGCCGGTCGCGTTCGCCCCCGTGCGGCTGGTCTCACCGGACGGGGCGGTGGCCGAGTTCCCGAGGGCGCTGTGCGAGCTGGAGTCCGACGACGGCGGCACCGGCTTCGGCTGGACCGAGTGGCACCAGCCGCCGGGCTGGCGTCAGCACGGTTGGCACCCCTTGCTCTGAAATATCGAGACATCCTAGGTTTGGGGGGTGATTGTCGATGCGCACCAGCACTTCTGGGACCTCGAAACCGGCGACTACCCCTGGCTCACCCCCGAGACCGGCGTGCTCTACCGCACGTACGCGCCGGACGACCTGGCCCCTGAGCTGGCGCGGGCCGGTGTGGACCGGACGGTCCTGGTGCAGGCCGCCGACTCGTGCGCCGAGACCGACGCCCTGCTGGCCCTGGCCGACGCCCACGACTTCGTCGGCGCGGTGGTCGGATGGATCCCGCTGCTACGCCCGGACGAGGCCGCCGAGGCGATCGCCCGGTACGCCGCCCACCCGAAGTTCCGCGGCGTCCGGCACCTGATCCACGACGAGCCCGACCCCGACTGGCTGGTCCGCGACGAGGTGCTGGAGTCGCTGGGCCTGCTCGCGGCGGCCGGGCTGACGTTCGACGTGGTCTCGCTGCTGCCCCGGCACCTCGACCACGTGGTCACGCTGGCCGCGCGGCACCCGTCCCTGAAGATCGTCATCGACCATCTGTCCAAGCCGCGCATCAAGGACCGCGAGTGGGAGCCGTGGGCCGGCGGGCTGGCCCGCGCCGCCCGCTTCCCCAACGTGTACGCCAAGGTCTCCGGCCTGGTCACCGAGGCCGACCACCGGAACTGGACGGTGGAGGACCTGCGGCCGTACGTGGAGCACGCCGTCGAGCTGTTCGGCCCGGACCGGCTGATGGCCGGCAGCGACTGGCCGGTGGCCCTGCAGGCGGCCGACTACCGGACGGTCTGGGAGGTCACCGGCGCGCTGCTCGGCGGAACCGACCGGGACCTGGTGCTCGGGGACACAGCCAGGGGTTTCTACGGGTTTAGCTGACTTGGGGCCGGAAACGGGGAAGGGCGTGGGGGGACTACGCTGTGTCGATGGATCGTACCTGACCGTCACGCCCGTTGCGTGCACGGACACCGTCGGCACGCCGTACGAGATCACCCTTGAGCTCCACCGCGACGGCACGCCGTACGGCAGCGTGGGAGAGCGGTGCGGCTGGCTGCTCGCGCGCCTGGCGCGCGGGGTCGACGAGGCGCGGCAGGGAAGGGGGGCGGCCCGGCGGTGGAACGACCCCGACGACCGCTTCCCCGACGAGGAGCCGGAGAGCGAGCTGTTCTCCTTCCGCTACCGCACCCGGTCGGGGCTGGTGGGCGGCGGCGAGTTGCGCTGCCAGCTGCGCACCATCCCCATCTGGCAGCCGGCGCCGGGTCAGTGGCGGCTGACCCGCAGGGCCTACGTCGAGGCGTGGGGGGCCACCGGCGTGGGCATGAGAGCCGTTCTGACGTCCGCGGAGTTGTCCGAGTTCGTCCGCGAACTGGTCCATGAAGCCGAGGGGTGTCTCGGTGGAAGAGATCTCGCCAGGAATCCCATTGGGGGAGCAGGCACGGGCGAAACGCGGTGATAATTGCCTGTTGGGTCATTCGACCAAAGGCACAGCACCGCTGGGGAGGCACTCCGTGGGCCTGCGCGACCTGGTCTACCGGCTGTACGAACACAGGCTGGAGACCAAGCTGTCCAAGGACAGCGTTCCCCGGCATGTCGGGGTCATCATCGACGGCAACCGCCGCTGGGCGCGCGCCATGGGCATGCGCGACGTGGCGACCGGCCACCGCAAGGGCGCGGACAAGATATCGGAGCTGCTCGGCTGGTGCCGGGAGACGGGCGTCGAGGTCGTCACCGTCTGGATGTTGTCCAACGACAACCTCAACCGGCCGCGCGAGGAGCTGGAGCCGCTGCTGCGCATCATCGAGGACGTGGTCCAGGAGCTCGTGGACGAGGGCTGGCGGATCAGCCCGGTGGGGGCGCTCGACCTCCTCCCCGACCACACGGCCAATGTCCTGAAAAATGCAAAAGAAGCGTCATCACACCGTCCGGGCCTGATTGTGAACGTTGCAGTTGGGTATGGAGGAAGACGTGAGATTGCCGATGCGGTGCGCTCACTCCTCCAGGAGCATGCGAGTAAGGGCGCCAGCATCGAGGACCTCGTGGAGGTCCTCGATGTCGAACACATCGCGGAGCATCTCTACACTCGCGGCCAACCCGACCCGGACCTCCTCATCCGTACGTCGGGCGAGCAGCGTCTGTCCGGATTCATGTTGTGGCAGAGCGCTCACTCCGAGTTCTACTTCCACGAGGCTTACTGGCCGGACTTCCGCAGGGTCGATTTCCTGCGGGCGCTGCGCGATTACGCTGCGAGACACCGGCGTTACGGTTCTTGATGCGACATTCGGGTATCCAGGACGTAACGTTGGAAGTGTCCGGCCACAGGCCGGGCATCCCGGAGAGGGCCCGCCTTTGCACCGACATCTGCTGAGGGGGGCCGGAGTCCGGCTCCGCCGGCAGGTTGCGGTCGGGGACGCGGGTCCGGTCCGGTTCCCACCTCGTCTGCAGGGTGCCCGCACCTATGGGCGCCCGGGGGAGAACGTGTGGCAGTGTCCTCGAGCAACCCTACTCACCAGCCGGCCAAGCGCACGTACGTGCTCGACACCTCGGTCCTGCTGGCCGACCCGGCGGCATTGACGCGCTTCGCCGAGCACGACGTCGTCCTTCCCATCGTGGTCATCACGGAGCTGGAAGGTAAGCGGCACCATCCCGAGCTCGGCTACTTCGCGAGGAAGGCCCTGCGCTACCTCGACGACCTGCGGGTTCAGCACGGCAGGCTCGACGAGCCGATGCCGACAGGGGATGGAACGATCAGGGTTGAGCTCAACCACAGCGATCCGTCCATCCTGCCCGTCGGGTTCCGCCTGGGCGACAACGACACGCGCATCCTGACCGTCGCGCGCTCGCTCGCGGCCGAGGGCTGCGACGTCGTGCTGGTCTCCAAAGACCTGCCCATGCGGGTCAAGGCGGCCTCGATCGGCCTGGCGGCCGAGGAGTACCGCGCCGAGCTGGTGGTCGAGTCCGGCTGGACCGGGATGGCCGAGCTGCAGGTGACGGCCGAGGACGTCGAGACGCTCTTCGACAAGGGCGTGGCCGACCTGGAGGAGGGCAGGCAACTACCCGCGCACACCGGCCTGCGGCTGCTGTCGGCCAAGGGATCGGCGCTCGGCAGGGTCGCGCCGGACAAGTCCGTCCGGCTGGTCCGCGGCGACCGCGAGGTCTTCGGCCTGCACGGCCGCTCGGCCGAGCAGCGCATCGCGCTGGACCTGCTGATGGACCCGGAGATCGGCATCGTCTCGCTGGGCGGCCGGGCCGGCACCGGCAAGTCGGCGCTGGCGCTCTGCGCGGGCCTGGAGGCGGTCCTGGAGCGCCGCCAGCACCGCAAGGTGGTCGTCTTCCGCCCCCTGTACGCCGTCGGCGGCCAGGAGCTCGGCTACCTGCCGGGCACCGAGGGCGAGAAGATGGGCCCGTGGGCGCAGGCGGTCTACGACACGCTCGGCGCGATCACCTCGCCCGAGGTGATCGAGGAGGTGCTCGACCGGGGCATGCTGGAGGTGCTCCCGCTGACGCACATCCGCGGCCGGTCGCTGCACGACGCGTTCGTGATCGTGGACGAGGCCCAGTCGCTGGAGCGCGGGGTGCTGCTCACGGTGCTGAGCCGGATCGGCGCCAACTCCCGGGTGGTGCTCACGCACGACGTCGCCCAGCGCGACAACCTGCGGGTCGGCCGGCACGACGGCGTGGTGGCGGTGGTGGAGAAGCTGAAGGGCCACCCGCTCTTCGCGCACGTCACGCTCACCAGGTCCGAGCGGTCCCCGATCGCCGCCCTGGTGACGGAGATGCTGGAGGACATCACGATGTGAGCCGCGGCGGGCTCACCTGAGCTCGCCGCAGGTGTACGGCCGCCCCTCCGCCTTGGCGGGGCGGCCGTCGTTCTCCCGGACGATCTTGACCTGCTCGAACGCGGCGTCCTGCTGCGCGGTGCAGACGATCTGGGCCTTGCCGAGCCGGCTCAGCGGCCGGTCGCCCTTGAAGTAGACGGTCAGCGTGGAGGTGCGCGGGAGCTGCATCTCGTCGCGCTGCACGGGGTCGAGCGAGTCCTTCATGCCGACGTACTCCAGGCCGTGCAGCTCGGTGGTGCGGTCGCCGAGCGGCTGGTCGGAGGCGGCGAAGAGGGCGCCGAGCAGGCTGCCCACGGTGCCGTTCTCGACGTCGGCGGGTTCGAGTGTGAGCTGCTTGTTCCTGATCAGGTAGATGGTCTTCGAGGGCGGCGGGAGCTTGATGGTGGGCGCGGCGCCCTTGGTCTGGACGTCGGTCGGCGAGATGCCGCAGGCGGCCACGGCCAGCAGGGCCGCGGCGGCGACGAGCACCCGGCGCACGGTCCTCGGTGCTGTCACCAGTACTGTCCTCGGTGCGGTCCTCGGTGCGGTCATTGGTGCGGCAGCCAGACCGTGAACAGGGTGCCCGGCTGCTGGGCGCGTACTGAGATCGTGCCGCCGTGCAGGTGCACGTTGGCGCGGGCGATGGCCAGGCCGAGGCCGCTGCCCTGGCTGCGGGCCCGGCCCGCGCCCGCCTTGAAGAACCGGTCGAAGACGTGCGGCAGCGCCTCGGCGGGGATGCCCTTGCCGTGGTCGCGCACCTTCACCTCCAGGCCGTTCTCGGTGCCGCGCGCGGTGACCTCCACCGGGGGCAGGCCGTGCTTGAGCGCGTTGCCGACCAGGTTGGCCACGATGACGTCGAACCTCCTCGGGTCGAGATTGACGGTCAGGCCCTGGGAGGCGGTCACGTCCACCTCGTCGCTCCAGCCGCGCACCTCCAGGCAGTCCAGGATGGCGTCGGCGACGTTGACGGGCTCCACGTTGAGCGTCGCGGTGCCCGCGTCGAACCTGCTGACCTCGATCAGGTGCTCGACCAGCTCGCGCAGGCGCCCGATCTCGCGCAGCACCAGCCGCACGGCCTCCGCGGGCGCGTCGGGCAGCCGGCCGGCCTCCTCCGAGAGCATGTCGGCCACGGCCGTCATGGCGGTGAGCGGCGTGCGCAGCTCGTGCGAGACGTCGGCCACGAACCTGCGGGACATGGCCTCCAGCGAGCGCAGCTCCGACACGCTGAGCTCCAGCGCCGCCGCCGCGTCGTTGAACCTGGCGGTCAGCTCGGCCAGCTCGTCCTGGCCGTGCACCGGCAGGCGGGTGTCCAGCCGGCCCTGGCCGAGCGCCTGCGCCGCCGCGCTGAGCCGCCGTACCGGCAGCAGCACCTGCCGGGCCGACAGCAGCGCCACCACCAGCGCGATCAGCACGATCACCGCGCCGCCCTGGGTGAGCGTGTTGCGCAGCGTCGAGAGCTGGCTCTCCTCGTCGTGCAGCGGGAAGAAGACGAACGCGCGCAGCCCGGTGGCCTCGGGTGCGACGCCGGGCTCGTACCGGTGGACCTCGGCGCCGACGATGAGCCACAGCTCGTTGCCGATCACCTTGCGCTGGGTGACGACGTTCTGCTTGGCCCGGCCGTACAGCTCGTTGGGGACGTCCTTCATGGTCATCGGGCCGTCGGCGGACAGCAGGTTGCCGTACTCGACCAGGACGCTGCGTCCGGGGCTGGACAGCGTCCGGACGACCTGGTCGAGCTCCTTCATGGACGGCGCCGCCTCGCCCGGCCTGAGCTTGCCCACGGGGAAGGTGATCCGGCCGAGCTCGCGGGTCACCAGGTCGAGGGAGGTGGTCTCGGCCCTGGTCACGAGCGCGGTCTTGGCCAGCTCGAAGCCGATGGTGGCGACCAGCGTCGACGCGGTGACCGCGACGAGGGTGAAGGTGATGACCAGGCGCGCCCGCAGCCCGGTGGGCAGCGGGATCACGGAGGGCTGAACCGGTAGCCGAACCCGCGCACGGTGTGGATGAAGACGGGCTCGGCCGGCCTCGGCTCGATCTTGGCGCGGACGCGCTGGACGCAGGCGTCCACCAGCCGCGAGTCGGCGACGTGCGTGTGGTCCCAGACGACCCGCAGCAGGTAGCGGCGGTTGAGCACCTGGCCGGGATGCCGGACCAGCTCCAGCAGCAGCCGCAGCTCGGTCGGCGTCAGGTGGATCTCCTTGCTGGCCAGCGTGACCTTGAGCGCCCCTCGGTCGATCACCAGGTCGCCGAAGGTGATGCGGTCGGAGGTCGCGGACTCGGCCCTGCGCAAAATGGCCCGGATGCGGGCGTCGAGCACCCGCGGCTCGACCGGCTTGACCACGTAGTCGTCGGCGCCCGCCTCCAGGCCGACCACCACGTCCAGGTCGTCGCCGCGGGCGGTGAGCAGGATGACGGGGAGCTGGTCGAGCTTGCGGATGCGGCGGCAGACCTCGACGCCGTCGATGCCGGGCAGCATGACGTCGAGGATCGCGATCTCGGGGCGGCGGGCGCGGATGTGGTCCAGAGCCTCCTCGCCCGTCGCGTAGGACGTGACGGAATGTCCCTGTCGCGTCAACGCCAGCTCCAAGGCTGTGCGGACGGAGGGATCGTCTTCTACAAGGAGGATGCCAGCCACGCGCACATTATTATTCCATGTCCCCTATACCCGGGTTGTGTCATCAAACTGTGACCGGGTGCGGATCAGATCCTGAAGATGGGGCGGAAGCCTGAAAGCGGCCTCCCTTCGGTGCGGGCGCTCGAAGGGAGGCGCCCAACAGCCTGTGACGAAACTCACAATTTTTCGTGAAAAAGGTTGTTACCTGCTGGTTGGCCAAGAGAACGTCAACCGAATCCCGCGTTCCGGTTGCGGACCACCCCCCATGACAGGGCAAGCTCATGGATCGTGAGCCCCGGTCCGCAGTTGAGTGAGCGCCCCCCGAAGGATGACCTTCGTTCGGCGCGCCGCCGGCCTTCGCGTTTCACCCCCAAGCGCATCGCCGTCGCCGTCGTGTCCTTGGTGGCGGTCGTGGGCGGTGGTGGTTACGTCGCCTACCGCGCCGTCGACAACGCGAGCAAGCCGCCGGTCGACCCGTTCACGGCCGAGCAGCTCGGCGCTCTCGCCGGAGGCAACCTGTTCGCCCCCGACCCCGAGACCGACGCGCTGAAGAACGCCGCCGAGCAGGCGTACCGGGCCGACCAGCTCAAGAAGGGCCGCGGCGGCACCGCCAAGAAGCTCGACTGGGTCGTGCCGAAGAAGGCGCCGGGCGGCAACGGCTTCCCGCCCGCCAACTTCCCGCCCGGCAGCAACCCCTCGCCGGGCAGCAACAAGGCCGTCGCCAAGTCGATGCTCGCCGCCAAGGGCTGGGGCGCCGACCAGTGGGGCTGCCTGGAGCTGCTCTGGCAGAAGGAGAGCGGCTGGAACGAGCGGGCGATGAACCGCTACTCCGGCGCGTACGGCATCCCGCAGGCCCTGCCCGGCAGCAAGATGGCCAGCGCGGGCGGCGACTGGCAGACCAATGCCGCCACCCAGATCGCGTGGGGCCTCGGCTACATCAAGGGCCGTTACGGCACGCCTTGTGGCGCGTGGGGGCACTCACAGTCCACAGGATGGTACTAACAGGTCAACTCTTCTTCTGTAATCGGCAAGCCGTCTCACCCGATCGTGTATGAGCGGCGCACGCTGGCCGCATGGGTGTGAAGGTCAGTGTGATCGTCAATGTCCACAACCCGGGTGACACCGCGGACGCGTGCATCCGCTCCGCGCTGGAGCAGACGTTGCCCGCCGCCGACTACGAAGTGATCTTCGTGGACGACGGGTCCACGGACGGCATCGGGGAACGGCTGGACACCATCGCCGGTCTGCGCGAGAACGTCCGCGTGCTGCACCTGCCGCACACCGGGTCGCCCTCTCGCGGCCGCAACATGGGCGTGGCCACGGCCGAGGGCGATTACGTCTACTTCCTCGACCAGACCGACCGGCTGGCCCGCGACGCGCTGGCCCGCATGCACGAGCGCGCGGTCGAGACCGACGCCGACGTGCTGATCGGGCGGCTGGCCCGCGACTACGGGCCGCCGATGGTGGCGTTCGAGCGCAGCAGCGCCCGCGCCGACATCCTGCGCGAGCGCCTGATGACGCTGCTCGTCCCGCAGCAGCTCTACCGCCGGGCCTTCCTGGAGGAGCACGAGCTGGGCTTCGCGATGCCCGGCGGCCGGCTGGCCGAGCAGGCGTTCGTGATGCGGGCCTACCTCGCGGCCAAGGTGATCGCCGTCCTGGCCGAGGAGGTCTGCTGCCAGCTCGGGCCGCGGCCCGAGGCGCCCGAGGAGGACCCCCGGGTGATCGTGGCCGGGCTGAGCACGCTGCTCACCGACATCGACACCTACGTCGGCGCCGGCCGCCAGCGCGACCGCATGTACGCCTACTGGTTCCGCTCGGCCTTGCTCCGGCCGCTGCTGACCGCCAGGTTCGCCGACTCCTCGGTGGACCGGGGCATGCACTTCCGGGTCGTCCAGGAGCTCATCGGCGAGCGTTTCCCCGAGCGGATCGACCGGTACCTGCCGGTCCAGCTGCGGGCGGTGGCCGCGTTCGTCCGGCGCGGGCGCCTGGACCAGATCGTCATGTTCGCCAACTCCACCCGGCGCGCGGGCCTGCGCGCCGAGCTCACCGAGATGCGCTGGGACGCCCACATCCTGGTGCTCGGCCTGACCGTGGAGGTCATGTCCGGCGACGGCCTGCCCGACCGCTACCGGGTGGACGGCGAGCGCCTGCACTGGATCCCGCCGCGCTCGGTCGACACCAAGCTGCTGTCCGACGACGTCACCGACATCACGGCCGACGTCGAGCGGGCCCGCATCGACGTCTACGTCCGGCACAGCGTGACCGGCGTGGTGCACTTCCTGCCGGTCACCCAGCACGTCGAACGTCTTCCCGACGGCCGCCGCCGGGTCCGCGTGCAGATCAGGGGCGAGGTCCGCCTGGACGTCACCAGCGCGGCGATGGGCCAGCCGCTCAGCCCCGGGCAGTGGGAGGTGCACGTCCGCATGTTCAGCGGCGCCAACCAGGCCAGGAGCCGGGTCGGCCGGGCCGAGGGGCCGCTGAACTGCCTGGGCGTGCTGGCCCAGCGGCCCAGGATGCGGCTGGTGGTGCCGTGCTGGTCGGACAAGGGGGAGCTGGGCCTGGCGGTCGAGCCGCGCTCGTTCTCGGAGTCGATCGCGCTGGTGTCGCCGGGGGTGACCGTCCGCCAGCTCGACGGTCACGTGTACGTCGTGCTGCCCGTCCCGTACGTGCCGCCGAGCGGCGGGCCGCCCCTGGAGCTGGTGCTGCGCAGCACCGGCCGACGGGAACGCGAGGTGTGCGCGCCCGCGCTGGTCGAGGCCGGGGTGCCGGGCAAGCTCGCCGGCCAGCTCGTCGCCAAGATCCCGGTCAAGCGGCACATGCCGAGCGAGGAGCAGCTCGGGCCGGGCGCCTGGCTGTCGTCGCTGCGCTCGTCCGACGAGGAGATCGGGCTGCGGTTCGGCCTCCAGGTGCGCCGCGGCCGGGTCGAGACGCGCCCGGCCGTCGCGGTGACGCCCCAGCGGCGCTCGCCCATGGGCCGCGACACCGCGCTCCACCGCCTCGGCAGGCGCCTGCCCGGGGCGCGGCACATCGTGCGCTGGGCGCGCGCGGGCAGGCATCGCTACCTCAAGGAGTGACCCAGCCCTCCAGCTCCTGGAAGGCGTCCCTGAAGGCCGGGAGCATGGGCCTGAGCCGGTCGGGATAGACGTCGACGAGGCTGTCGAGGTGGTTGCCGCCCTCGATCCGGTGGTAGCGGAACGGGCGGTGCGGGCCGACCATCCTGGCGTAGACGTCGGAGTCGCGGGAGATCGGCAGCAGCGAGTCGAGCGTCCCGTGGATCGTGATCAGCGGCTTGGTGATCCTGCCGGTCAGCCCGATCCTGGCCATCGCGGCGTACGGCCGGCGCGCGTCGTAGTCGTAGTCGGCCGCCGCGCCCGTGTAGGACGGGTCCAGCTCCTTCTGGTAGAGCTGCTGGGTGAGCTCCCAGTAGTACTGCCGGTGGAAGGGCCACAGGAACTCCGAACCCGGCGCGAACCCGGCCGCGCGCACGCCCGCCTCGTCCGGGTACGCCTTCAGCGCGGGCGGCAGGAAGTTCAGCAGGTTGTCGCCCTTGACCCGGAAGAGCGTGCCCTCCCAGTCCACGCCGCCGTCGTAGAGCCAGCCGCGGTTCTCCAGCTGCCACCTGACCAGGTAGCCGCCGTTGGACAGGCCGGCCATGAACGTACGGGCCGGCGGGCGGCCGTACCGCTGCCTGACCACGGACTTGGCGGCCACGGCGAGCTGGGTGACGCGCTCGTTCCACTCGGCGATGGCGTCGCCGGGGCGGCGGCCGTCCTCGTGGAAGGTCACGCCCACGTTGCCCTTGTCGGTGGCGGCGAACGCGTAGCCCTTGGACAGCACCCAGTCGGAGATCGTGTAGTCGTTGGCGTACTGCTCCCGGTTGCCCGGGGTGCCGCTGACGACCAGGCCGCCGTTCCACCGGTCGGGCAGCCTGATCACGAACTGGGAGTCGTGGTTCCAGCCGTGCGTGGCGTTGCCGGTGGAGGTGTCGGGGAAGTAGCCGTCGAGCTGGGTGCCGGGCACGCCGGTCGGGTTGACGGTGGCCTTGGAGTGCAGGCCGGCCCAGTCGGCCGGGTCGGTGTGGCCGGTCAGCGTGGTGCCGGCCGTGGTCAGGTCGTCGAGGGTGGCGCTGATCAGCTTCTCCGCGCCGGGCACGGTCAGCTCGCCCGCGGCGGGGGCGGTGAGCAGGCTCGCGACCAGAGTGAGGGCGACGAGCATCAGACCTCCTCCAGGTGCTCGGCCAGCAGGCGGCCGAACTCGGCGGGCCGCTCCAGATGGGGGCTGTGGCCGCAGTCGTCCAGCACGACCTCGCGGTAGCGGCCGTAGCGGTCGAGCACCGCCCTGGTCTGGGTCACCATCGGCTGGGCCGGGGTGCCGGGGGAGCCGGGCACGACGCCGATCGCGCCCAGATGGGCCAGGTCGAACAGCGAGGTGTCGGAGACGATCACGTCGTCGGCGCCCCTGATCCACAGGACGGGCGGCCTGGGGCCGATCTCGTGCAGGTCGTCCAGGCGGAAGTGGGTGGGGGCGCACGCGTTGAGCACGCCGTGCTTGCCGGGGGCCACGCCGGGCCAGGCGGGGGAGCCGGCGGCGTCGCCCGGGTAGTTGGCCTCGCCCACGCGGGTGGTGAGCATGGACCGCAGGTAGAAGTCCTCGTCGGGGATCCGCGGGTGCTTGACGTAGCCGGTGCGGAGCACGTTGCGGGGGGACGTGGGTGATTCGTCCGACATGTCGCCCGCCTTGAGCCGGGCCACGAAGTCCGGGTTCGCCGCCCCGGCGCCCGATCCCGCGCCGTCGGGGTGGGTGAGCGTGCCGTCCGGGCCCTCGGTGCCGCCGAAGCCGTACGGGGAGATCGGGTTGACCAGCGTGACGCTCCTGACCAGCGCAGGACGGTCGCGCAGCAGCTGCAGGACGACGCCGCCGCCGAGGCTCCAGCCGACCAGGTGCACGCCGTCGAGCCCGAGCGCCTCGACCAGCTCGGCCAGGTCGTCGGACCAGTCGCGCAGGCCCCTGGTGGCGTCCACCGGCTCGGGGTCGGTGCCGCCGAAGCCGCGCAGGTCGGGGGCGAGCGGACGGTAGCGGGCGGGCAGCGCGGCCATGCTGTCGCGCCAGAAGGCGCCGGAGGAGACGTTGCCGTGCACGAACAGCACGGGCTCGCCGGACGTCCGGCCCTCGACGGTCAGGACGTGCTGCGTGAGGCGGGGGGTGGTGACCTTCATCGCGCGTGGATCCTCTCGGCCAGGTCGCGTCCCTGGGTCTCGCGGGCGGTGTAGACGGCGACCAGCGTGAGCACCGCCGCCAGGCCAAGGTAGACCGAGATGGGAACGCTGCTGGAGTAGCTCTTGAGCAGCGCCACCGCGATCAGCGGGGCCAGCGCGCCGGCCACGATCGCCGAGAGCTGGGCGCCGATCGACACGCCGGTGTAGCGCGT
Organism: Nonomuraea sp. NPDC001636; assembly: GCF_040298265.1. Classification (NCBI taxonomy): domain Bacteria; kingdom Bacillati; phylum Actinomycetota; class Actinomycetes; order Streptosporangiales; family Streptosporangiaceae; genus Nonomuraea; species Nonomuraea sp. NPDC001636. The sequence continues at coordinate 197,210 of NZ_JBEOZT010000005.1, read as the reverse complement.
CCTGGTGCCGAACAGCTCGGAGAAGAAGGCCGCCTGCGGGCCGTACATCATGCCGTGGAAGAGCAGGCCGACGGTGACCGCGAGGGTGATCGCCAGGAAGTTGCCGGTGTCCACCAGCGGGAAGAAGGCGAAGATCCACACGCCGATCCCGGCGGCCCCGGCCAGGTAGATCGGACGGCGGCCGACCCGGTCCGACAGCGCGCCCCACATCGGGATCGTGACGAAGTGGATCGCCGAGGCGACCAGCACCGCGGTCAGCACCGTCGAGTTGTCGATCTTGGCGTTCTTCGCGTACGTGATGACGAACACCGTCAGCAGGTAGAACGAGATGTTCTCGGCCAGCCGGGCGCCGATGGCGGTGAGCACGTCCTTCCAGTGGTGCCGCAGCACGCCCACGATCGGCGCGGTCGGCTCCGGCTCGGCCTGCTGGAACACCGGCGACTCGCTGATCGTCAGCCGGATCCACAGCCCGACCATCACCAGCACCCCCGACAGCAGGAACGGGATCCGCCAGCCCCACGACAGGAACGCCTCGTCGGACTGCCAGGCGGCCAGCACCGCCAGCACGCCGGTGGCCAGCAGGTTCCCGCCGGGCGCGCCCGCCTGCGGCCAGGAGGCCCAGAACCCGCGGCGCTTCGTGTCGCCGTGCTCGGACACGATCAGCACCGCGCCGCCCCACTCGCCGCCGAGCGCGAAGCCCTGCACGAGCCGCAGCGCGGTCAGCAGCAGCGCCGCCGACGAGCCGAGCGTGGCGTACGTCGGCAGGCAGCCGATCAGGAACGTGGCGGCGCCCATCATCAGCAGGCTGACCACCAGCAGGGTCTTGCGGCCCACCCGGTCGCCGAAGTGGCCGAAGACCAGGCCGCCGAGCGGGCGGGCGACGAATCCGACGGCGTAGGTGAGGAACGACAGCAGCGTGCCGGTCAGCGGATCGGACTCGGGGAAGAAGAGTTTGTTGAACACGAGAGCGGCTGCCGAGCCGTACAGGAAGAAGTCGTACCACTCGATGGTGGTGCCGATCAGGCTCGCGGCGACGATCCTCTTGATGGAAGTAGCCATGCCGGTCACGGTAAGGAGTGACCGGCGTCACTTATATGGGGGCGGGACCCACAGTCTGCGGGGAGGATGTGTGGCCGAGCCGGTGCAGGCGGAGGGCGAGCTGGATCTCCAGCGCGCGCTCGGGCTCCAGCCAGCCGTCGCCCAGCAGCTTGCCGATCCGGTCGAGGCGCTGGGTGACGGTGTTGACGTGGATGTGCATGGCCTCGGCCGTACGGGAGGGTGAGCCGCCCGTGCCGAAGTAGGCCGACAGGGTGTCGGTGAGCGCGGTGCCGCGGCGGGCGTCGTAGTCGATCACCGCGCCGACCACGCGGCCGACGAAGCCGCGCACGTCGCGGCCGTCGCCCACGAGCAGCCCGACGAAGCCCAGCTCGGCGGGGCTCGCGCCGTCGCCGGCCCGGCCGAGCGCGAGCAGCGCCTCGGCGCACCGCCGCGCCTCCTGATACGCCTCCGCGACGTCCCGCGCGCCCGCCGATCCGCCGGTTGCGCCGCCTCCCGATCGGCTTGTCGCGCCGCCTCCTGAGCCGCCCGTTGAGCCGCCCGCAGAGCTGACCGGCGGCGCGCCCGGCGGGCCGCCGGGTGAGGCTTCGGGGAGGCGGGCCGGTGAGGCGCCCGCCGTCGCCGGGCTGTGCAGGGACGCGCTCAGCTCGGCCGCCACCCGCTGGGCGAGACCGCCCGCGTCCACGCCCGGCAGCAGCAGCACCACCTCGTCACCGCGCCCCGCCGCCAGCCCGTGCCGGACCGTGGCGTGCGAGGAGGCCCAGAACGCCGCCCGCTCCCGCTGGCCGCCGTGCCTGGCCACCACCACGACGTGCGGCGCGCGCAGGTCCACGCCGAGCCGCCGGGCCCGGTCGGCCAGGCCAGGCGAGTCCGGCCGCGAGATCAGGTCCTCCAGCAGCTCGCCCCTGACCCGGCCCTCGGCCTCGGCCACGCTCCGCCTGAACAGCAGCAGCAGCGCGCACACCAGCGCCGCCCGCTCCAGGATGCGCTCGTCGGCGTCGTCGCTGCGCAGGACCAACGTGCACAACGGCTCGCCGCCGACGTCCACCGACGCGATCAGCTGGTCGCCCCTGCGCACGGTACGCCCCAGGGCCCTGGACGCCTGCGCCGCCTCGAACACCCCCGCGTCCAGCTCGCCCACGTCGCCCGTGATCGGCCGGCCCAGGTCGTCGAGAACGGCCAGCGACCCGCCGAGCACCTCGGTCACCACGGCGGCGACGTCCTCGATGCCGCCGCCGCGCAGCACCAGCGAGGTCATCCGGTCGTGGGCCAGCGCGGCCCGCTCGACGGCCTCGCCGTGCGCCCTGGCGGTGCGGTGGGCCTGGGAGAGCTCCTCCAGGGCGTTCCTGGTCTCCTGGAGCAGCCGGGCGTTGTCGATGGCGACGGCGGCGTGCGCGGCCAGGCTCGCCAGCAGCGAGACCTCCTCCTGGTGGAAGGGCCTGGCGCTGCGGTTGGCCGCCATCAGCACGCCGATCACCCGCTGGCCCAGCCGCAGCGGCACCCCCAGGATCGCGACCAGGCCCTCCTCCTTGACGGCCTCGTCGATGTGACCCTTGTGCCGGAACCTGGCGTCGGCGAAGTAGTCGGCGGTCGCGTACGGGGTGGCCGTCTGCGCGACCAGCCCGCCCAGCCCGGCGCCCATGGCCAGCCTGAGCGCCCGGAACTTGGCCGAGATCGACCCGTCGGTGACCCGCATGTACGTGTCGCCCTGCTCGGGGTCGTGCAACGTCATGTACGCGATGTCGGTCGCGAGCAACTGCCTGGCCCGGTGGACGATGGCTTCGAGCACGGCGTCGAGGTCGCGCAGCGCGGCCAGGTCGCCGGCGGTGTCGTACAGCGCCGACAGCTCGGCCTCCCGCCTGGCCCGCCGCCTGAGCAGCGCCCTGACCTTCAGCGCCTCGACCTTGGCCTGCTCCAGTTCCTCGATCGTGGCCGGATCGGCGCCCTGCGCCCTGGCCTCCACGATCGGCCCCTCGAACTCGACCGCCGACGCCTCCCGCGCCAAAAGCTCCAGAAAGTGGGTGCTCACTAATGGGCCGTCCAGCCGCCGTCTACGGGGAGGGAGGTGCCGGTGATGAAGGAGCCGTGCGGGCCGCAGAGGTAGGCGACCAGTTCGGCGACCTCCTCGGGCTCGATCAGCCGCTTGATCGCGGCCGGCTGGAGCATGATGTTCTCGACGACCTCGTCGCTGCCGATGCCGTGCACCCGCGCCTGGTCGTCGATCTGCGCCTCGACCAGCGCCGTGCGCACGTACGCCGGGCACACGCAGTTGGACGTCACCCCGTGGGCCGCCCCCTCCAGCGCGACGACCTTGGAGAAGCCCTCCAGCGCGTGCTTGGCCGTCGTGTACGCCGCCTTGTACGGCGAGGCCCGCAACCCGTGCACCGACGACATGTTCACGAAGCGTCCCCACCCCCGGGCGTACATGCCGGGCAGCACCCGCCGCGCGATCAGGAACGGCGCCTCCACCATCACCCGCATCATGGCGGAGAACACCTCCGGCGGGAAGTCCTCCACCGGCGCCACGTGCTGGAACCCGGCGTTGTTCACCACGATGTCCACCGGCTCGTCGGGCAGCGACGCCGCGAAGGCAGGATCGCTCAGATCGGCCACCACCGCGACCCCGCCGACCTCCGCGGCCACCTTCCCGGCCGCCTCGCCCTGCCTGTCGACCACCAGGACCTTGGCCCCCGCGGCGGCCAGTCGCCGGGCGCAGGCGGCGCCGATGCCGCCCCCAGCCCCCGTCACCAGCGCGGTCCGCCCAGTCAGCTCCTTCGCCATGCTCGAAACCCTAGGCGCTCGCCGCGCCGGGACGCATGGGTTCGGCCGACATAGATCCGAGCCGACCTATGTGGATCACCCCTCCGTCGGCGGCCGGGTCATGGACAGCACGTCGAGGGCGGCGTCGAGCTGCTCCTCGGTCAGCGTGCCGTCGGCGACGTGGCCGCGCTCGACGACGACCTCCCTGATGGTCCTGCGCTCGGCCAGCGCCTGCTTGGCTATCTTGGCCGCCTCCTCGTAGCCGACGTGCCTGTTGAGCGGGGTGACGATCGAGGGGGAGGACTCGGCGTACTCGCGCAGGCGCTCGACGTTGGCCGTGATGCCGGCCACGCAGCGGTCGGCCAGCAGCCTGGACACGTTCGCCAGCAGCCTGATCGACTCCAGGATGTTGCGCGCGATGACCGGGAGCTGCACGTTCAGCTCGAAGCTGCCCGAGGCCCCGGCGAAGGTGATCGCCGCGTCGTTGCCGATGACCTGCGCCGCGACCATGGCCGTGGCCTCCGGGATCACCGGGTTGACCTTGCCCGGCATGATGGACGAGCCCGGCTGGAGGTCCGGCAGGTTGATCTCGCCGAGCCCGGCGCGCGGGCCCGAGCCCATCCAGCGCAGGTCGTTCGCGATCTTGTTGAGCGACACGGCCACCACCTTGAGCTGCCCGGACAGCTCCACGATGGAGTCTTGAGCGCCCTGGGCCTCGAAATGGTCGGCGGCCTCGCGGAAGGGGATGCCGGTCGCCTCGGCCAGCTTCGTGATCGCCCGCTGCGCGAAGCCGGGCGGCGTGTTGATGCCCGTGCCGACCGCCGTCCCGCCCAGGGGCAGCTCCAGTACGTGGTTCAGCGCCGTGCGCACGCGGGTGCCGCCGAGGTCGATCTGGGCGGCGTACCCGCCGAACTCCTGGCCGAGGGTCACCGGCGTGGCGTCCATCAGGTGGGTCCGGCCCGACTTGACCACCTGCGCGAACTCGGCCTCCTTGGCGTGCAGCGTCTCGGCCAGGTGGGTGAGCGAGGGCAGCAGGTGGAAGGTCACCTCGATCGCGGCCGCCACGTGGATCGAGGTCGGGAAGACGTCGTTGGACGACTGGGAGGCGTTCACGTGGTCGTTGGGGTGCACGGGCCGTCCCAGCCGCTCCTCGGCCAGCGTTGCGATCACCTCGTTGGCGTTCATGTTGGACGAGGTGCCCGAGCCGGTCTGGAAGACGTCGATGGGGAAGTGGGCGTCGTGCTCGTTGTCGGCGACGTCCGCGGCGGCCTGCGCGACGGCCTCGGCCAGATCTTTGTCGATCACGCCCAGCTCGCCGTTGACCTCGGCGGCGACCGCCTTGATCAGGCCGAGCGCGGCGATGTGGGACGGTTCGAGCGGCCGTCCCGAGACCGGGAAGTTCTCCACCGCCCGCTGGGTCTGGGCCCGCCACCGCGCTCCCGCCGGCACCCGGACCTCGCCCATCGAGTCATGTTCGATTCTGAACTCGCTCATGAGTCCAGTCTGTCCCACGGCCGGGCGATCAGTCCGGGGCAGGCCCGTCCCGGGCGGGGACGGGCCGTCGTACCGAAGACGAGCTCGCTCAGCTGGAGATGAGCGCCACGATGAGGACGGCGATCACGACCGCGGCGGCCGCCGCCACGGCCATGAGGACGAGCATGCCGTTGCGGTTGCCCGCCTGCGGCTTCTCGGGCGGCCCTGCGATGGCGAACAGGTCGGTCCCGAGGCCCTGGCCCTGGTGCGGGCCGGCGGGCGGCACCGGCTGCCCGGGCCGGTTCTGCCCGGGCCCGCCCGGCACCGGCCCGCCCTGCTGCGGACGCCCCGGACCCTGCTGTGCCGGACCCTGCTGCCCTGGACCCTGCTGCCCTGGACCCTGCTGTCCCGGGCCCTGCTGCCTCGCGGCGTGCGGCGGTTGCTGCGCCGGCGGGTAGACCTGCTGGCCGGGGGAGCCGCTCCGCGGCGTGGCGATGTGCCTGGTCGTGACGGTCCCCTCGTCGTCGGGGGGCTGCGGCGAACGGTCGCCGCCCTGCTCGGGCCCCGGCGGGAACGGCCCCTTGGGACGCATGACGCTGACCGTCCGGTCGGGGTCGAAGCCGCCCTCGTCGCCGGCGTCGCCCGGCTGCGGCGGTCGCGCGGCCTGCGGCGGCCGGCCGGGCGCGGTGCTCTGGGGCATCGTCGGCGCCCCCAGCGGGCTCCGGGCGGGCTCCTGCGGCCCTGAAGGCCCCTGCGGCGCCGCCGCACGCCCTCCGGCCGCGCCGGACCTCTGCGCGCCGGACGGCACGGGCCCCGCCCCCTGAGGCCCTGAAGGCCGCCCCCCGGCGGGACGCGTCGGCTGCGGGCCCGGGACGGGCGGCGCGCCCGCCCCGTACGCCTCCTGAGCCCCTGAAGGGCGCCCCTGAGGGCCGGCGGGACGCCGTGGGCCGGAGTCGGTGAAGGGGTCGGGCAACGCGGCCTCCTGGGCCATCAGGGCTTCCGCCGTGAGCGCCGGCATCTCGCTCGTGGGCGTGTCGGCGACCATCCGCATGAGGGTCTCCGCCTTGGCGGCGCTGAGCCGCTGCCGGTAGTCCTTGTTGAGCAGCCCGTTCAGCACCGGCCGCAGCCGACCGGCCTGCGTGGGCGGGTCGGCGCTCTCGCTGAGCAGCGCCGCCAGCGTCTCGGCGATCGTGGCCCGCTCGTACGCCGGCCGCCCCTCGACCGCGAAGTACAGCGTCGCGCCCAGCGACCAGATGTCGGACTCGGGCCCGGTGTACTCGCCCCTGGCGCGTTCCGGGGCCGTGTAACCGGGCGAGCCGATCACCATGCCCGTCTTGGTGAGCCGTGAGTCGCCCTCGGCCTTGGCGATGCCGAAGTCCGTCAGGACCACCCGGCCGCTCTCGGTGATGAGCACGTTGCCCGGCTTGACGTCGCGGTGCGTGATGCCCTGGGAGTGCGCGGCGCGCAGCGCGCCGAGCAGGTCGACGCCGATCTCGGCCACGAGCCGCGGCGGCAGCGGGCCCTCCTCCTCGATCACCTGCTCCAGGGAGCGCGCCTCGATGAGCTCCATGATGATCCAGGGGCTGTCGTCCTGGATGAGCACGTCGTGGATGGCGGCGACGGACGGGTGGTTGATCCGCGAGGCGATGCGGCCCTCGCGGACCATGCGCTCGCGTAGCTCGGCCCGCTGGTCCTCGGTGAGCCCCTGGTCCTGGCGGATCTCTTTGACCGCCACCTCGCGCCCGAGCGCGCGGTCGCGGGCGCGCCACACGGTCCCCATCGTGCCCCGGCCGAGCGGGGCGATGAGCTCGTAGCGCTCCGCGAGCAGGCGTGTCTGCTGTTCCGGCATGAGAAGAAGATATCGATTCTCGCTTGGGAAGTGCTTTACCCTCGCTTGCGAAGTTCTCTTGGCCAGAACCGCCGAGGAAGGAACAACTTTATCACCGCAGCCTTGAAACGGACATAAGTGGACGGACTTGGACGTGGTTCGACCCGCTTGCGGTGGACGCCCTCACCCGGCCTGCGCTCCTGGCGCGGCGGCGGGACCGACAGCGCGGCGGCGGTGGCCTCCGCCCTGTGCAGCCCGCGGTGCGCGGGCCTGCGTGCGAAAGGGGGTGAGGTCACCACGGGAACCGGGCGTACGGGCCGGCGCGGGGCCAGCGGCTCCTCCGCCGAGCCGCCCGCGGCCACCCGGGCCAGCATGAGCGAGGCCCGTACGGAGTCGAGCCGGGTCTGTGGATCGATCCTGAGCAGCGCGTCGAGCACGGGGGCCAGCGGGCCCGCCTTGCTCATCGGGATCGGCTCGCCACTGGTCAGCGCGGCCAGCGCGGCGGCGGCCGTACGGCGGCCGTGCAGCCCGCGGCCCTCGACGGCGGTGTAGAGGGTCGCGCCGAGCGACCACAGGTCGCCGGCGGGGCTGGCCTTGGAGCCGAGCACCCGTTCGGGGGCGATGTAACCGGCCGAGCCGAGCACGATGCCGGCCTGGGTGATGGAGACGTCGCCTTCGAGCGCGGCCAGGCCGAAGTCGGTGAGCACGGCGCGGTCCTCGGTCACCAGGACGTTGCTGGGCTTCACGTCGCGGTGCAGGATGCCCTTGGCGTGGACGGCCCGCAGCGCACCGAGGATCTGCCGGCCGATCTCGGCGGCCCGGCGCGGAGGGAGCGGTCCGTGCTCCTGGATGAGCTGCTCCAGGGACTTGGCCCGGAGCAGCTCCATCACGATCCAGGGACGGTCGTCCTCGGTCACGACGTCGAAGACGGTGATGACCGACGGATGGGCCACCATCGCGGTCGCCCTGCCCTCGCGCTCGGTGCGGGCGCACAACTCCGCGCGCAGCTCCTCGTCGAGGACGGTGGGCAGCCGTACTTCCTTCACCGCCACGTCGCGGTCGAGCAACTCGTCATGCGCCCGCCAAACGGTGCCCATGCCGCCGCGACCAACCGGCTCCACAAGCCGATAGCGCGCGGCGAGAAGGTAACCGGAGGGCGCACGCATGCCAGGCAGCTTACCTATTTGTGTAAACCGACCAGTAGAGGCGGGGCCGATAAATTGTTGCGAACTTAAGTCAACCCGCCTGACTCGTTACGTCAGCGAACCTCCGGGCCACATCTGCCCAGTTGACGAGGCCCCACAGTTTCTCGACGTAGTCCGGACGGACGTTGCGGTACTGCAGATAGTAAGCGTGCTCCCACGCGTCGAACACGAGAAGCGGCGTGGTGTTCATTCCGACGTTGCCGTGGTGGTCGTAGATCTGCTCGACCACCAGCCGGCGGCTCAGCGGCTCCCAGGCCAGCACGCCCCACCCCGAGCCCTGGACCGACGCCGTGGCCGTGGTGAGCTGCTTCTGGAACGCCTCGAACGTGCCGAAATGCTCGTCGATGGCGGCCCTGAGCGCGCCGTCGGGGCGGTCGCCGCCGTCGGGGGAGAGGTTCTCCCAGAAGATCGAGTGCAGGACGTGGCCGGACAGGTTGAAGGCGAAGGTCTTCTCCAGGCCCACCAGGCCGGCGAAGTCGCCGCCGTCGCGGGCCTCGGCCAGGCGGTCGAGCGTGTCGTTGGCGCCCTTGACGTAGGCCGCGTGGTGCTTGGCGTGGTGCAGCTCCAGGATCTCGCCGGTGATGGCGGGCTCCAGCGCGCCGTAGTCGTACGGCATGTCCGGAAGGGTGTAGTCCCCCATGGGTCCGTCCTCTCGAAGTAGATCTCTGGAGGACACTATTGCAAGTAGTTCGCAAGTGCATCAGACTTGCGACCTAGGTCTCGCCTTGGCATCGTGGCGAGAGTCAGTTGGGTCCAGTTTGTGCGCGGACGGCATGAGCCGTCCGCGCACAGGCGTCCTGTGGGGTTTTCTTGGGGTGGGAATTACCCAGGTCAGGGCGCTGTTGTACCTGTTTGTACGCGACGGCAGGGCAGCCGTGTCGAGGCGCCCCCGCAGATTGTCGTCATCACCCATCGCAGGATTCACACCTGTGACCCGCCGTGCCTCATGCGCGGACGGTGAGCAAAGGAGCACCCCCCGATGGCCAAGCACGCCATGATGACCACGTCCCAGATCGCCAAGCTCGCTCTCGGCGCGACCATCGCCGCGAGCGCACTCGGCGCCACTGCCGCCGTCAGCGCCGCGACCGCGAACCGGACCGACGCCCAGACCGCCGCGCAGCAGTCGGCCGCGCAGGGTTCGGCCCAGGGCCGGGTGAACGTCACCGCCGCCCAGGTGCTGGCCACGGCCCGCGCCCAGGTCGGCACCTCCGAGGACGCCAACGGCGGCGGCACCAAGTTCCAGAAGTGGTACGCCGACTCCCAGCGCGCCGCCGAGACCGTCGCCCGCGACGGCGGCAGCCGCCAGGACTACCTGAACGCCGCCTGGTGCTCGATGTTCGTCTCCTGGGTCGGCGAGCAGACCGGCGCCCGCCCGCAGGTCGGCTGGGACGCCTACACCGTGACCCACGCCAAGTGGTTCGCCGCCAACGACCGCTGGGGCACCGAGGCCAAGCCGGGCGCCGTCGTCTTCTTCTCCTGGAGCGGCAGCAAGAGCCTGAGCGACATCCAGCACGTCGGCTTCGTCGTCAAGGACAACGGCGACGGCACGATCTCCACGATCGAGGGCAACACCGGCAACGGCAAGGTCGAGGAGCGCGTCCGGCCGACCTCGCAGGTCGTCGGCTACGGTTACCCGTCCTACGCCGCCTGACACATCGACACAGCGCGCATTCCTGCCCGGGATGCGCGCTTTGTGGTATTACCGCACGTCAGGGCTACTGTGACGTTCGGCACACCCCTCTCCCCGATAAATGTGCATGATGCCTAGTAGGGCACTTTCCGGCGTACGGCAGGCTGAATGACAGGAACCATGGCACGCCGTCAGCAAGATGTAAGGGTGCCGAAAGGGGACGGGGGCATGGTTAGGACATGAGACCAGGCGAGAACCCGCGAGCGACTGAAACTGTCGGTGCCGGCCCTGAGACTGGGTAGGACGCCGACGTCCCACCACTGACGACAGAAGTTGAAGGACGTGATGGAGATGCGCCAGACACAGGTTCGCCGCCGGCCGAGGAAGCCGGTCGGCGCCACCCTGGACCTTCGCACGCCGTCGGGGCGACAGTTGCCCTTTTGAACATCAGGAAGCAGGAGCGCCATCTGAGAGGTGCGCGATGATGTGCAGTCACTTTCCCGTATGCCCCAGTGCGGACTCGCCCGACCGTGAGCGTTCGCACGTGATCTCGGCCCACCCCGACCAGGGCTGGAGCCTCCTCTGCAACGGCGTGGTGCTGTTCGAGGACACGGGTCTGCTCCTGCCTGACGGCAGCGTCGTCGCCCCCCACCGAGCCCCCGTCGCGGCCTGAGACGCCCGAGGGCAACCCCCCGTCGTCGTCCGGTGCCGAGGGGCTGCGACCGCCGCCCGGCACCCTTCGACGCGCTCGGGCCCTACCTGCGCCCGATGCTCAGCACCGGCCCGGTGCGGTCGGTGAAGAAGTCCTCACCCTTGTCGTCGACGACGATGAAGGCCGGGAAGTCCTCGACCTCGATCTTCCACACCGCCTCCATGCCCAGCTCGGGGTATTCGAGCACCTCCACCTTCCTGATGCAGTCCTGGGCCAGCCGGGCCGCCGGGCCGCCGATCGAGCCCAGGTAGAAGCCGCCGAACTTCTGGCACGCCTCGGTGACCTGCTTCGACCTGTTGCCCTTGGCCAGCATGACCATCGAGCCGCCCGCCGCCTGGAAGCGCTCGACGTAGGAGTCCATGCGGCCGGCCGTCGTGGGGCCGAACGAGCCGGAGGCGTAACCCTCGGGGGTCTTGGCCGGGCCGGCGTAGTAGACCGCGTGGTCCTTGAGGTACTGCGGCATCTCGCCGCCGTCGTCGAGCAGCTCGGCGATCTTGGCGTGCGCGATGTCGCGGGCGACGACGAGCGGGCCGGTGAGGGAGAGCCGCGTCTTGACGGGGTACTTCGTCAGCTCGGCCAGGATCTCCGGCATCGGCCTGTTGAGGTCGATGCGGACGACGTCGTCGGACAGGTGCTCGTCGGTGGTCTCCGGCAGGAAGCGGGCCGGGTCGGTCTCCAGCTTCTCCAGGAACACGCCCTCGGCCGTGATCTTGGCCAGCGCCTGGCGGTCGGCCGAGCAGGACACCGCGATGGCCACCGGGCAGGACGCGCCGTGCCGGGGCAGGCGGATCACGCGCACGTCGTGGCAGAAGTACTTGCCGCCGAACTGGGCGCCGATGCCGAGCTTCTGCGTCAGCTCGAAGACCTTGGCCTCCAGCTCCAGGTCGCGGAAGCCGTGCCCGGAGGGCGAACCCTCGGTGGGGATGGAGTCGAGGTAGCGGGCGCTGGCGTACTTGGCGGTCTTGAGCGCGAACTCGGCGGAGGTGCCGCCCACCACCACGGCCAGGTGGTACGGCGGGCAGGCCGCGGTGCCCAGCGAGCGGATCTTCTCCTCCAGGAAGGCCAGCATGCGCTTCTCGTTGAGCACCGCCTTGGTCTCCTGGTACAGGAACGACTTGTTGGCCGAGCCGCCGCCCTTGGCCATGAACAGCAGCTTGTACTCGTCGGCGTGGCCGTGGGGGTCCTCGGCATAGAGCTCGATCTGGGCGGGCAGGTTGTTGCCGGTGTTCTTCTCCTCCCACATGGTCAGCGGGGCCATCTGGGAGTAGCGCAGGTTGAGCTTGGTGTAGGCGTCGTAGACGCCCTTGGAGACGTGCTCGGCGTCGCGGCCGTCGGTCAGCACGTGGCGGCCGCGCTTGCCCATGACGATGGCGGTGCCGGTGTCCTGGCACATCGGCAGCACGCCGCCGGCCGAGATCGAAGCGTTCTTCAGCAGGTCGAGGGCGACGAACCGGTCGTTCCCGCTGGACTCGGGGTCATCGACGATCTTGCGCAGCTGCGCCAGGTGCGACGTGCGCAGGAAGTGGGAGATGTCGTGGACCGCGGTCTCGGTGAGCAGCCGCAGGGCCTCGGGGTCGACCTCCAGGAACGTACGCCCGGCCGCTTCGACCTTCCGCACCCCCTCCGACGTGATCAGACGGTACTCGGTCTCATCGGCGCCCAGGGGAAGCAGATCGGTGTAGTCGAAGTCCATGTCCATAGAGGGTACGCCCCCCGTCAGGTGGTCATCCCGGGGCCGGCACGGGCTCCGGCGAGCGCCGCGCGGTGAGCCCCACCAGGATGCCGACGATCACCAGACCGGCCCCCGCCAGGTCGTAGACGCTCGGCGTCGCGATGCCGAGCACGAGCCCCGTCACGATCGCGCCGACCGGGATGAGCCCGGCGAACAGCCCGGCCGTCCCGGGGCCGAGCTTGGGCAGCGAGGTGTACCAGAGGAAGAAGGCCACGACCGTGACCACGACCGCCAGGTACACGAAGCCCAGCGTCTCGGCCGCGGTCGGCGTCCTGAACATGGCCGAGCCCTCCTGGACCAGGCCGACCACGGCCAGCATGGGCACGGCCAGCGCCGTCGAGTACGCCGACACCCGGATCGCCCCCAGCTTCGGCAGCAGGGGGATGGCCAGCATGGAGAAGCTCACCTCGCCTGCCAGCGCCCCGAGCGCCCACAGCAGGCCGGTCGGGTTCCCGCTGCCCAGCCCGGTCGCCAGCGTCGCCCCGGCCACCACCACCGACGCCCCCATCAGCAGGCGCGGCGCCGGACGCCCGCCGGCCAGCGCCAGCGCCAGCGGCACGGTGCCGAGGACGGTGCCCACCAGCGCCGGCCCCGAGGCCCGGGTGGACTCGACGACGCAGACGTTGAAGACCACCAGCCCGAGCAGGGTGAGCCCGCCCAGGTACAGCGTCTCGCGCCCGGTCAGCCGGACGAACCGCAGGCCGAGCGCCCTGGTGACGACCAGCAGGATGACCGCGGCGGCGAGGTAGCGCACGGCCTGGCCGCCGTACACGGGATAGGAGCCGATCAGGCCGGACACTCCGGCCAGGGTGCCCACCAGGAACATGGCGGTGGCGGCTCCGGCGATTCCGTTTCTCATGTGCAGGATCGTAGGGAGACAATGGTTCAGGTAAACAGTCCAATAGGCCGCTATATGACAGGACCAATATGGCTGACCTACACATCCAGATAAATCGGGATGCGGGAGGGATCGCTGGGCAGATCGCGGCCGAGCTGCGCGACGGCGTGCGCCTCGGGCGGCTCGTGCCCGGCACCCGCCTGCCCGCCACCCGCGACCTCGCCGCCGACCTCCAGGTCTCCAGGGGCGTGGTGGTGGAGGCGTACGAGCAGCTCGTGGCCGAGGGCTTCCTGGTCTCGCGGGTGGGGGCCGGGACCGAGGTGGCCCCGCTGGGCGCCGTCCGGTCCGCCCGTCCCTGGCCGGTGGCCGACGGCGGCGCCTGCGGGCCGTACCGCGGGCATCGGGCCACGTCCCCCGACCTCGGGCACTTCCCCCGGGAGCGGTGGTCGGCGGCCGTCCGGCACGTGCTGGCCACCGTGCCGTCCGACGCGCTCGACTACGGCGACCCCGGCGGCGTCCCGGAGCTGCGCGAGGAGCTGGCCGGTTACCTGCGGCGGGTCAGGGCGGCCGACGTCCATCCCGACAATCTGGTCGTCGTGGGCGGCGTGGCGCAGGGGCTGAGCCTGGCGCTGCACGTCCTGGCCCGGCGCGGCGGCCTGCGCCTGATCGTCGAGGACCCCACCAGCCGCCGCCAGGTCCCGCTGCTGGAACGGGCCGGGGCCCGCCTGGTGCCGGTGCCCGTCGGCTGCGAGGGCCTGGTCACCGGCGCCATGGAGGGCGACGCGGCGCTGGTCACGCCCGCGCACCAGTACCCGACGGGCGTCGTGCTCTCCCCAGCCAGACGGGCCGCGCTCATGGAATGGGCCTGCGCGGGCGACCGCACGATCCTGGAGGACGACTACGACGCCGAGTTCCGCTACGACCGCGACCCGGTCGGCTGCCTCCAGGGGCTGGCCCCCGACCGGGTGATCCTGACCGGCAGCGTCAGCAAGTCGCTCGCGCCCGGCCTCCGGCTCGGCTGGGTGGCTGCCCCCGCCCACCTGGCCGAGGCGATCCGCCGCGCCCGGAGCGAGCTCGACCTGGGCTCCCCGGTCATCGAGCAGTACGCGCTGGCCCACTTCCTGCGCACCGGCGGCTACGACAAACACCTGCGGCGCATGCGCAGGGAGTACCGCCGCCGCCGGGACGCCCTGGTCAGGGCGCTGGCCGAGGAGCTGCCGGAGATCCGCGTCCGGGGCATCCAGGCCGGGCTGCACGTCTACCTCGACCTGCCGGACGGCTGGGACGAGCTGCGGCTCGTCCGCGCGGCCGAGGAGGTCGGCCTGGCCGCCGAGCCGGTCGCGCCGATGCGGTTCTCGCCCGGCCCGCCGGCGGTCGTGGTCGGGTTCGCCCGGCTGCCGGTGCATCAGGCGGTGGAGGCCGTGCAAGGCTTGAAAGTCCGTATGTCCGGACATATCAAGGACTGAGGCGGAAAGCGGCATTGGAGGCGGCATGCGGGTGGGACTGCTGGGCCTGGGCCGGATCGGCGCGTTCCACGCCGCGAACCTGGCCGCGCACCCCCTGGTCGACGAGCTGATCGTGGCCGACCCGGTCAGGACCTCGCCGTACGGCAGGCCGGGCGACCCGTTCGAGGCCGACGCCGTGGTCATCGCCACGCCGACGAGCACGCACGCCGAGCTGCTCATCAGGGCGTGCGAGCTGGGCGTCCCCGTCCTGTGCGAGAAGCCGGTGGCGGGCACGGTCGCCGAGACGGTCAAGGTGCTGGAGGCGAGCGCGGGCCGGCGGGTGTTCGTCGGGTTCCAGCGCAGGTTCGACCCCGGTTACCGGGCCGCCCGCGCCGCGCTGCGGGCCGGCGAGCTGGGCGAGCTGCACCGCGTCCACCTGGTGACGGCCGATCCCGCGCCGCCGCCCGCCGGGTACGTCCCGCTGTCCGGCGGGCTCTTCCGCGACTGCCACGTCCACGACTTCGACGCCCTGCGCTGGGTGACCGGGCGTGAGGTCGTCTCCGTCCACGCCGTCGGCGCGAACCGGGGGGCGGCGTTCTTCAAGGAGGCCGGCGACGTGGACAACAGCGCCGCGCTGCTCGTCCTCGACGACGGCACGCTGGCCACCCTTCAGGGCTCCCGCTACAACGGCGCCGGCTACGACGTGCGCATGGAGCTGGCCGGCACGAAGGGCACCCAGGTGGCCGGGCTCGGGCCGCGCGCCCCGCTGCGCAGCGCCGAGGGCCTGCAGCCGCCCGGCCCGCCCTGGCCCGACTTCGCCGCCAGGTTCG
Organism: Nonomuraea sp. NPDC001636; assembly: GCF_040298265.1. Classification (NCBI taxonomy): domain Bacteria; kingdom Bacillati; phylum Actinomycetota; class Actinomycetes; order Streptosporangiales; family Streptosporangiaceae; genus Nonomuraea; species Nonomuraea sp. NPDC001636. Next base: position 181,701 of record NZ_JBEOZT010000005.1, on the reverse strand, counting down.
GCCCCGCCTACGCGGCCGAGATCGACGCCTTCCTGCGCGGCGGCGAGGGTCTGTGCCCGGTCGAGGACGCCCTGGCCGCCCTGTACGTCGCCGAGGCCGCCGACCTGTCGCTGCGCGAGTCGCGTCCCGTCCAGGTGGCCGAAGTGCGCGGCTGAGCCGGCGGCACGCCCGAGCGCGTCACACCCGAATGCGGCTCGCCCGAGCGGGTCACGCCTGCGCGGCGGCCCGCCGGGGCGCGAAACCCGGCGCGAGCGCGATGATCACGCCCGCCAGCAGCAGCGGCGCGACGAACGCCACCCGCCAGTCCGTGGCGTCGGCGATGCCGCCGATCAGCGCGGCTCCCACGATGAAGCCCACGTAGTTGAAGAGGTTCACCCGGGCGATGGCCACCCCGGTGCCCGCCGGGTCCAGCTTGCCGGCCGCCGAGAACGACTGCGGCGCGACCACCGACAACCCCAGCCCGGTCAGCCCGAACGCGACGATCGCCAGCGGCTGGTTCGGGGCCACCACGACGCCGAGGAAGCCCAGCGTGGCCAGCGCGCCGCCGAGCCGGACGATGGCGGCCGGGCCGTAGCGGCGGACCGCGACGTCGCCGCCGAGCCGCACGGCCAGCGTCGCGCCCTGGTAGACGCTGTAGGCCAGCTTCGCCACGCTGTCCTGGGCCAGCAGGGCCTTGCCCATGAAGACGGTCGCGAAGTTCGACACCGCCGCGTCGCCGATGTAGAGGAAGCCCATGGCCAGGCAGAGCGGGATGATCGGCCGCCAGGGGAACTTGCCGGTCGCGGCCTCGACGACGTTCTCGACCTTCTCCTCGGCGATCGTGCACAGCTTCGGCCCGGCGTAGATCGAGCCGGCCACCGCCAGGACCATGGGGATCGCCATCGTGACCGCCAGCGAGACCCGGCCGGCCGCGAACACCGCCCACAGGGCCCCCGCCAGGCTGAGGACGCTCCACACGCTGTGGAAGCCGTTCAGCACGGCGGTGCCGTACCGGCGTTCGACGGCCACGCCCTGCATGTTCATGCCCGCGTCCACCGCGCCGACCGCCAGGCCGAACAGCAGCAGGGCGGGCACGGCCAGCGGCACCGAGGGCGCGAGGCCGGTGAGCACCACGGCGAGGGCCACCGCGGGCTGCGCGACCCGCAGGAGCAGCTTGCTGCCGTACCGGGCGGCGAACGTGCCCGCGCCGACGCTGCCCACGCCGGCGAAGACGGGCACGATCAGCAGCAGGAGCGTGAGCGCCCCGTCGGTGAGCTCCAGCTCGGCCTGGAGACTGGCCACCTGGACGAGCAGGGTGGCGAAGGAGAGGCCCTGCACGCCGTACACGACGTACGTGGCGGTACGGGCCTGGCGATCACGCGGGGACGGCACGACGGCCTCCTGATCGGGGGGGAATCAAACGTGAGGCGGAGTCAGGTTAGCGGCTGGTCAGGGCCGTACGCCAGCGTCAGATCCGGCGGCGGATAGGGTGCCGGGGTGAAACGGGGCTACGCGACCGGCGAGGCGCGCAAGGAGCGCATCCTGGCGGTGGCGCTGCTGGAGTTCGCCGAGCACGGCTACCGCGGCGCCTCGCTGGCCCGCATCGCCGAGCGGGTGGAGCTCTCCCAGGCGGGGCTGCTCCACCACTTCAGGAGCAAGGAGCGTCTGCTCGTCGCGGTGCTCGACTACCGCGACGAGCTCGACCGGCGCAGGTTCGGGCCGGGCCGCGACGCCCACGACGGCGGCGCCGCCGCGCTGCGCGCGCTGGCCGACGTCGTCGACCACAACGCGCGGGTGCCGGGGCTCGTCCAGCTCTTCTCGGTGATCAGCGGCGAGGCGGTGACCCCGGGCCACCCCGGCCACGAGTGGGCCAGGCGGCGCTACCGGCGGCTGCGCGCCGACGTGGCCGCCGCGCTGCGCGCGGGCGCCGAGCGCGGCGAGTTCCGGGCCGGCCTCGACGCCGAGGCCCACGCCGACCGCCTGATCGCGATGATGGACGGCCTGCAGACCCAGTGGCTGATCGACCCCGCCCAGGTGGACATGGCGGCCGTCTTCCGCGGTTACGTGGAGGACCTCATCGCCGCTCTACGGCCCGCCTGACCGCCCGCACCGGCTCGGCCTCCGCCAGCCGTCCGGCCGCCCAAACCCCGAGGGCCAGCAGCGCGGCCACCTCGGTCACCGCCAGCCCCCGTTCGACCAGGCCGAGGGGCACCACCCGGTACCACGGCAGCCCGTGGCGCGCGCCGATCAGCACCGCCGCGCCGATGCCCACGACCCACAGCGCCGAGCACACCCCCAGCCCGAACGCCATCGTCGCCGACCTGCGACGTTCCCGTTGCCGCCAGGGCCGGGCGATGACCAGCGCGGCGAGCGGCAGGCTGAGGAAGGCCACGAAGCTGCCGACCCGGTGGATGCTGCCGCTCGTGCTCGGGCCTACCGCCCAGTCGTGCTTCTGGAACGAGGCCGTCAGCAGCAGCCCCACGCTCCAGGCCATGAGCGCGACCGTGCCGACCGCCCCGGCCAGCCGCTTGCGCGCCAGCGAGACGGCGATGGCCGCCGACCCGGCCGCGAGCAGCCCCACGGCGAGCCCGAAGATCCATCCGTCGGGGCCGAGACCGTGCTCGCTGATCGTGCGTCTGAACGGGTTCGTCTCGTCGAGGCTGGTCAGGTCCAGGCCCGCGAGCACGGCGATGCCCACCCCCGCCGCACCGAGCCCCCATCGCGCCGGTTGGTGCACGCCCGCCTCCCGGGATCAGCGGTCAGAAGCCTGTCGCGTGGATCAACGGCGGAAAACGCCGGACGATTCCGGCGTAAGACCATCGGCACCCCGACCGGACGATTCCGACGTACGGCCACCGGCACGCCGAGGCGAACGGAGAGCCGGCTCGGGAGATCGGCGTGTTGCTCGGGCGGATTCGCCGATGTGCGCCCTGTTGGTCCGCTCTTGGGCGAGCGAATACCCGGGCCGCCGGATATCGTCAGAAGTGTGAACGAACGCGCGGGATCGTGGTTGCCGAAGCTGCAGGAAGTCGGAGAGCGGCTTGCTGAGGAGTTCGTGACGTCCCGGCGCGCATCGGCCGCGCCCGGCCTGCCGAAGCCGCACGAGCTGCGCGCCTCCGACGCCGACCGAGAACGCATCGCGCAGGTGCTCCAGGACGCCCACGCCGACGGCCGGCTCGACCTCGTCGAGCTGGAGGAGCGGCTCGGCGTCGTCTACTCCGCGCGCACCCTCGGCGACCTCGCCGGGCTCACCGCCGACCTGCTCCCGGCCGAGGAGCAGCCGCTGAACCTCGACGGCCGGCCGGTGTCGGCCATCTTCAAGAAGGAGCAGCGCGGCGGGCGCTGGGTGGTGCCCGCCGAGCTCGACGTCACGGCCATGTTCGGCACGACCAAGCTGGACTTCCGCGACGCGATCCTGCAGAACAGCCGGATCGTCATCAACGCCACCCTGGTCTTCGGCGGCCTGGAGATCCACGTGCCGGAGGACCTTGAGGTGATCAGGGTCGCCAAGGGGGAGACCGTCCGCCTGACCAGGCAGCCGGTCGAGCCCGGCGGGCCCGTGGTCGAGGTGCGCACCACGAACTTCGCCGGCGACATCAAGGTCAAGGAACCGCCCAGGCGCAGACGCCGCCGCTGAGCCGGGTCAGCCGGCCGTGTCGAAGTTGATCGCGCTGTAGGCGCGCAGCTTCCAGAGCTGGTGCTCGCTCTCGATCTTCCTGATGGTCCCCGACCGGCCGCGCATCACCAGCGAGCTGGTCACCGCCGCGCCCGACCTGAACCGCACGCCCTGCATCAGCTCACCCTGGGTGATGCCGGTCGCGGCGAAGAACACGTCGTCCGACCTGACCAGGTCGTTCGTGGTGAGCACCTGGCTGAGGTCGTGCCCGGCGTCCACGGCCTTGGCGCGCTCGGCGTCGTCGCGCGGCCACAGCCGGCCCTGGATCACGCCGCCCAGGCACTTGAGCGCGCACGCGGCCACGATGCCCTCGGGCGTGCCGCCGATGCCCAGCATCAGGTCGATGCCGGTGCCCGCGCGGGCCGCCATGATCGCGCCGGCCACATCGCCGTCGACGATGAACTTGATCCGCGCGCCCGTCTCCCTGATCTCCTTGACCAGCTTCTCGTGCCGCGGCCGGTCCAGCACGACCACCGTGACGTCGGACGGCGAGCAGTGCTTGGCCCTGGCCACGGCGTTGATGTTGTCGGCCACCGACGCCTCGATGTTCACCACGTCGGCCGCCTCCGGCCCGGTGACCAGCTTCTCCATGTAGAACACCGCGGACGGGTCGTACATCGAGCCGCGCTCGCTCACCGCGATCACCGACACGGCGTCCGGCATGCCGAGCGCCGTCAGCCTGGTCCCGTCGATCGGGTCCACCGCGACGTCGCAGTCGGGGCCGCTGCCGTCGCCGACGCGCTCGCCGTTGTACAACATCGGGGCGTGGTCCTTCTCGCCCTCCCCGATGACCACCACGCCGTTCATCGACACCGTGTTGATCAGCTGGCGCATGGCGTTGACCGCCGCGCCGTCGGCGCCGTTCTTGTCGCCGCGGCCCACCCAGCGGGCCGCGGCCATGGCGGCCGCCTCCGTCACGCGTACCAGCTCCATCGCCAGGTTGCGGTCGGGGGCGTGCTCGCCCGTCGCGAGCGCTGCCGGTACCGACGTCTGATCGGACATGATGAGCCTCCTCGTTGAGAACTCTCTCGATCGTAGTTGCCGGTCTATTCCCGGTCAGAGGGGGATAATCTGCCCAGTCCGCCTCAGCTCTCTGCACAAGGGCCGCCACGCGATGGTCAGGGACCGGCGAAAAGGGATATCTATATGGGTGCCCCGCATGACGGAGACCGGATTTTGCGCCATATCGCGTGCGCGTAGGAGATCTCGCCTCCACCATGGACATGCGCCCCCGCCGTGGAGGAGATCGAATGAGCGAAGTGGAACACGCGGTGACCCAGCCTCGCACGTCCGAGCGGGGGGCTGCGACGCGGAGCTCGCTGCTGGCCGCCGCGCGGGAGGTCTTCGTCTCCAAGGGGTTCGCCGAGGCCGGCGTGACGGACGTCGTCGCCAGGGCCGACGCCAGCGTGGGCAGCCTCTACCACCATTTCTCCGGCAAGGCCGACCTTTACCTCACGTTGTGGGAGGAATGGCAGGCCCGCCAGGCCCAGCGCACCAAGCAGGCCGCCCGTACGGCTCGCGCCGCCGGCGAGGGCGACCCCATGCGGGTGTTCATCGACGCCGCCCGCGCCTACCTCGAAGGCTGCCTGGAGGAACGCGAGCTGGCCGCCCTGTTCCTGCGCGGCGACGGCCCGCCCGGCTTCGAGGTGGTCATGCGCGACCGCCTGCGCACGTGGGCCCAGCGCAACGCCGCCCTGTTCGAGGACGAGCCCGCGCTCGTCGTCGTGGTCACCGGCGCCCTGGCCGCGGCCGTCAGCGAGATCGTCTTCTCCGGCGACCGCGCGATGGTCGACGACGTGCTGGCGATCATCGGCCAGATCAGGCCCGCCGCTTCGGCGACCGCACCCTCCAGCGGGTAACCTCGCCAAGTGTGCGACGGTTCAGCCAAAGTTTCTACGGCTACGCGGTAGCCCTCTTCGTGTGCCTGGCGGGCGTGGGGCTCTTCATGCTCGTCGCCCCGCAGAGCCGCGAGGAGCACATCCCGCGGCTCGACTACTCCATCACCGTCGCCAACTTCGGGCACGACGTGCCCTACCAGGTGTGGTCCCCGCAGAAGGACCCGGCTGGCTGGGTGCCCAACAGCAACAGGATCGCCAAGGGCGAGAACGGCGCTCAGGTGCTCTACCTGGGCTACGCCACGGCCGAGCGGCAGCACGCCATGTTCGCCCAGAGCGACGAGAAGCCGGCCGCCGAGTTCGCCAACCGCATGACCGGCATCGCGAAGCCGTCCGGCAGCCAGCAGGTGGGCGGGGTGACGTGGGAGAAGCGGTTCCGCGAGGACAAGAACCAGCGCTCGCTCGTGCGGGTGCTCCCCGACGTCACCCTCGTGATCACCGGCACGGCCGACTGGCCCGAGCTGACCGAGCTGGCCGGGCTCCTGCAGCAGCGCGCCCAGGGGTGACCCTGGCCGGGCGCGGCGGCGTCTAGGGTGGTGGCCGTGGCAGACGAGAAGACACCTTCGTACGAGCAGGCCCGCGAGGAGCTGACCGAGGTGGTGCGCCGCCTGGAGACGGGCGGGCTCACCCTGGAGCAGTCGATCGAGCTCTGGGAGCGCGGCGAGCGGCTCGCGGCCGTCTGCGAGGAGTGGCTGCAGGGCGCCCGGGTCAAGCTCGCCGCCGCCATGGCGAGGCGCTCGGAGCCGGGCGCCGACGACGCCCCCTTCTGATCCGTCAGGAGGCGGTGCGGTTGAGCGCCACCACGGGGATGCGGCGGGTGGTCTTGGCCTCGTACTCCGCGAAGCCGGGGGCGATCTCGACCATGCGGGCGTAGAGCCGGTCGCGCTCGTCGCCCTCGACGAAGTCCGCCTTGACCTCGAACGTCTCGGTGCCGATCTCGGCGGTCGCCGTGGGGTTGGCGCGCAGGTTGTGGTACCAGGCCGGGTGGTTGTCGGCGCCCGCGTTGGAGGCGATGATCACGTAGCGGTCGCCGTCGGGCAGGTACATCACCGGCGTGGTCGTCGGCCGGCCGCTCTTGGCGCCCGTGGTCGTGAGCAGCACCAGCGACGCGCCCTCGAACGGGCCGCCCACCCGGCCCTCGTTGGCCCGGAATTCGTCAATGACCTGCTGGTTGAACGAGTTGGTCATCCTCAGCTCCTCATAATCGGAGAGTTCTCCGATTCGGAGGATACCGGAGAGCTCTCCGTTCACCGCGGAGTTATGCTCCAGGCGTGTGCGCACGTCCCCTGCTGCCCGTCGTCGGGCAGCCCCAGCCCGAGCGGGCCGACGCCGCGCGCAACCGCCGGAAGATCATCGAGGTGGCCGCCGCGATGATCGCCGAGCGCGGCGCCGACGAGCTCTCGCTCGACGAGGTGGCCAAGGCCGCCTGCGTCGGGGTGGGCACCGTCTACCGGCGCTTCGGCGACCGCGCGGGGCTCGTCCTCGCGCTGATCGACGAGCGGGAGCGGCGCTTCCAGGCGGCGTTCCTGAGCGGCCCGCCGCCGCTCGGGCCCGGCGCGCCGCCCGCCGAGCGGATCACCGCGTTCCTGCACGCGCTGGTCGATCGCATCGTCGAGCAGCAGGACCTGTTCCTGCTGCTGGAGAACGGGCCGGGCAAGGCGCGCTACAGCGGGCCGTACAAGGTGCACCAGGTGCATCTGGCGAGCCTGCTCGCCGCGGCCCGGCCGGAGGCCCACGCCGCCTACCTGGCCGACGCGCTGCTCGCGCCGGTCACCGCCTGGCTGATCAAGTTCCAGCGGGAGGAGCGCGGCATGACGGTGGAGGACGTCAAGGCCGGCCTCGCCGACCTGGCCGCCGCCGTCGTGCGGGGATCCTAGTCCTCCGTACGGACCGTGAGCCGGTCGTCGCTCAGCCTGATCGTCAGCGGGGAGCCCGGCGGCACGTCCTTGGCCAGGCGCACGACCTCGCCCGACGGATGTTGCACGATCGCGTAGCCGCGCTCCAGCGTGGCCGCGGGCGACAACGCGACCAGACGGGCCCGCAGGTGCGTGAGGTCGTCGGCGGCCCGGTCGAGCGAGCCGGTCAGCGACCGCCTGGCCCGCTCCCGCAGCGCGTCGACCTGCTCGGCCCGGCGTTCGAGCTCGCGCACCGGATCGGCCAGCGACGGCCGCGAGCGCACCGACGTCAGCCAGGACATCTCGCGGTCGAGCCAGCCGTTGAGCACCCGCCGCCCGCGATCGCGCAGCTGACGGATCAGCGCGAGCTGCTCGCCCACGTCGGGGACGACCTTCTTGGCGGCGTCGGTGGGCGTGGAGGCGCGTACGTCGGCCACCAGGTCGAGCAGCGGGCTGTCCTGCTCGTGGCCGATCGCGCTGACCACGGGGGTGCGGCAGGCGGCCACCGCGCGCACGAGCGTCTCGTCGGAGAAGGGCAGCAGGTCCTCCAGCGAACCACCGCCGCGGGCCACGACGATCACCTCGACCTCGGGGTCGGCGTCGAGCTTGCGCAGCGCCTCGGTGACCTCCCCGACCGCGTACGGCCCCTGGACGGCCACCTCCTCCACCTTGAACCGCACGGCAGGCCAGCGGCGGCGGGCGTTCTCCAGCACGTCGCGCTCGGCGGCCGAGTCGCGCCCGCAGACGAGCCCGATCGTGCCCGGCAGGAACGGCAGCCGGCGCTTCCTGTCGGCGTTGAACAGCCCCTCGGTGGCCAGCAGCCGGCGCAGCCGCTCCAGCCTGGCCAGCAGCTCGCCCACGCCGACCGGCCGGATCTCCATCGCCGTGAAGGCGAACGAGCCCTTGTTGACCCAGAAGTCCGGCTTGACGTGCACCACGACCCGCGCGCCGTCGGTGGGACGCGGCTCGGCGGCCTCGTAGACGCCGCGCGGGGCCGTGACCCGGGCCGAGACGTTGGCCACCGGGTCACGCAGGGTCAGGAACACCGTGCCGCCGCGCGCGCTCAGATCGGTGATCTGGCCCTCGACCCACACCGTGCCGAGTCTGCCGATCCAGCCGCCCACCATCTGCAGGACCGTGCGGATCGGCAGGGGAGACTCGGGTGTGGTCTTCGAGGTCATGGCGGAAGACTACGGGTTCGCCGCGACTACTCCCCGGTCTGCAGCTTGGCCAGCCGGTTCTCGAACATGCGGACGACCTCGTCGCGGGCCTGGGTGGCGCGCTCGTAGGCGAGGTAGTCGCCGATCTGCTCGGCGGACTTGCCGCGCATCCTGGCCCGCAGCGAGGCCACGGTCAGCTCGGAGTAGCCGGGCAGCGGCTCGGCCAGGTCGTCCGGGACGACCTTGGGCTCCGCCACGGGGGCGGCCGGCTCGGTGACGGCCTCCGCGGCGGCCTTGAGCACGCCGTCCTGGGACGCGGCGGCGGCCGCGGGCTCCTCGGTGACCTCGGTGACCTCGGTGACGGCGGCGGGCTCGGCGGTGGCCTTGGCGGCCTTCGTCGCCTTCGCGGGCTTGGCGGTCGTGGTGGTCGCGGCGGCCTTCGTGCCCTTGGCGGTCTTCGTGGCCTTGGCGCTCTTGGCGGGCTTCGCGGCGGGCTCGGCGGCGGGCTCGGCCTCCGTCGGCGCCTCGGCCTTGACCTCGGCCTTGGCCGGCGTGCCGGCCTTCGCCGGGGCCTCCGTCGCGGCGGCGGCCTCCGGCTCGGGCTCGGACGTCGCCTTGGCGCCGGTCGACGGCTTGGGCTCGGACGTCGCCTTCGGCTCGGTCTCCGGCTTGGGCTCGGTCGACGGCTTCGACTCGGTCTCCGGCTTGGCGGCGGTCTTGCCCGCGGGAGCGAAGATGACCGGGTCCGGCTTGCTCTTGGACGACCCGTTGGGCGCGGCCTCCGGACGCGGCGTGAAGATCACCGGCTCCTTGCGCGCCGGCTTCTCCTCCTCGGCCGGGGGAGCGGCGACCTGCGCGGCGGCGGAGGGACGGGACTCCTGCTCCTCCTCCTGCTCCTCCTTCGTGCCGAGCCCCTTGATGGAGTTCTTCACCCGGTCCACCACCAGCAGCGCCTGCCCGGCCGCGCTGAGCGTGGTCTGGACGACGAGCAGCGGCAGATCCTTGGCCTTCTCCTTGAGTTCGTCCTTGTTGGTAACGGTTCTGGCGATGTTGCGTATCACGTCGCTGAGGGACATGACGTCTCCCTGGGAGGTCTGTATTGGACGGCCAGTCTGGCAAACGGCGGGCGACCACGCACGCGCAGCCCTGATGGCCGCTCCACGTAGCATAAGAAGTATGGAGCCCCAGACCCCCACTTCCCGCCGAGTACTCGTAGCCAAGCCGCGCGGCTACTGTGCCGGAGTCGATCGAGCCGTGGTAGCGGTCGAGAAGGCTTTGGAGCAGTACGGCGCGCCGGTCTACGTCCGCAAGCAGATCGTGCACAACACCCACGTCGTCAAGACGCTGGAGGCCAGGGGCGCCATCTTCGTCGAGGAGACCGAGGAGGTGCCCGAGGGCGAGATCGTGGTGTTCTCGGCCCACGGCGTCTCGCCGGCCGTGCACGAGGAGGCCAGGCAGCGGGGCCTGCGCACCATCGACGCCACCTGCCCGCTGGTCACCAAGGTGCACAACGAGGCCAAGCGGTTCGCCGCCCAGGACTACGACATCCTGCTCATCGGGCACGAAGGCCACGAAGAGGTCGAGGGCACCTCGGGCGAGGCCCCCGACCACATCCAGCTCGTCGACGGCCTCGACTCGGTCGAGAAGGTCCAGGTGAAGGACCCCGACAAGCTCGTGTGGCTGTCGCAGACCACCCTGTCGGTCGACGAGACCACCGAGACGGTCGCCCGCCTCAAGGAGCGCTTCCCCACCCTGATCGACCCGCCGAGCGACGACATCTGCTACGCCACCCAGAACCGGCAGGTCGCGGTGAAGGAGATCGCCGCCGAGGCCCAGCTCGTGATCGTGGTCGGGTCGGAGAACTCGTCCAACTCCAAGCGCCTGGTCGAGGTGGCCAAAGACTACGGCGCCGAGGCCGCGTACCTGGTGGACAACGCCGGCTTCATCCAGGACGAATGGCTCGACGGCGTCACCACGGTCGGCGTGACCAGCGGCGCGTCGGTGCCGGAGGAGCTGGTCGACGAGGTGCTCGCGCGGCTGGCCGGGCACGGCTTCGGCGACGTGCGCGAGGTCGAGTCGGTGCCGGAGAGCATGCGCTTCGCGCTCCCGCACGAGCTGCGCAAGGACCTTCGCGTCGGCTAGTCGTCGCCGCGCGGGGTGCCGTAGACCTTGGGCTCGAAGTAGCCTTCCGGCTCGGGCACGAACGGCTGGCGCGGGCGCGGCATCTCCGCGCCCGCCTTCAGCTCCTCGCGCAGCTCCCGCACGTTGTCGCGCAGGCCGCGCCGCCAGGCGACGGCCAGCACGACCGCCGAGCCGGCGAACAGCCAGGGGGCGCCGCGGGTCAGTGAGCCGTACAGGCCGAGGGCCAGCGACTGCATGATCGACACCGAGCCGAACGCGCGCCCGAGCTCGACGAAGAGCGTCGCGCAGAAGAACACCAGCGGCGGCGTGACCACCAGCGACAGCAGCTCGCGCTTGTTGACCAGGAGCACGCCGAGCAGGCTCGACACCACGAACGCGGCCCCCACCAGGTAGGACAGGCCGAGCACCGCGCTCAGGACATAGCCCGCCAGGGTGGCGACCAAGGTGAGCGCGATGGCGCCGCGAGCGGTCAGCCTGACGCCAGAACGCCTGCCCTTCTCTGCCACTGTCCCACCCCCGTTTACGGCGACCCGCCTGCCAACTTACCGTTCGAGTGCGAAATCAGAGACGTGGTTTCGAGCAGTTCGGGCGAGGCCAGGGGTCTCGGCAGCCCTTCGAGCATGTCCGGGGCGTCCAGGTCGCCGTCCACGACGCCCAGATCGTTAAGTTTGCGTGCGGTGACCAGGACGCGGCTTTCGAGCGACCCGACCGACTTGTTGTACGCCTCCACCGCCCGCGTCAGCGCCTTGCCCAGCGACTCCACGTTCCTGCCGAGGGACGACAGCCGCTCGTACAGCTCCTTGCCCAGCTCGAACACCGCCCGCGCGTTCTCGCTCAGCGCGGCCTGCTGCCAGGCGTAGTGGGCGGTGCGCAGCATCGTGATCAGCGTCGTCGGGGTGGCGATGTGCACCCGCCGCGCCATGGCGTACTCCAGCAGCGCGGGGTCGCGTTCGAGCGCGGGCGCGAGGAACGCCTCGCCCGGGATGAACAGCACCACGAACTCCGGCGTGGGGTTGAACCCCTGCCAGTACGCCTTGGCCGCCAGCCGGTCGACGTGCTCGCGCACGTGCCTGGCGTGGGCGTCGAGCCGGACGGTGGCCAGCGACTCGTCGCCCGCCTCGGCCGCCTCCAGGTAGGCCGCGAGCGAGACCTTGGAGTCGACCACAATGTTCTTGCCGCCGGCCAGCCTGACCACCATGTCGGGACGCATCGCGCCCTCGACGACCTGCTCCTCGAAGTCGCAGTGGCGCTGCATCCCGGCGATCTCGGCCACCCGGCGCAGTTGCAGCTCGCCCCACCGTCCGCGGGCCTCGGGCCGCTGCAGGGCCCTGACCAGCGCGGTCGTCTGCGAGCGCAGCTGCTCGTTGCTCTGCTGCACGAACTCCATCTGCTTGGCCAGCTCCGCCCGCGCCGCCCGCTGCCCGGCCTCGGTGTCGCGAAGCTGCGACTCGACCCGCGCGAGCGCGTCCTTCAGCGGCTCGACCAGGTGCTCGACGGCCTGTCTGCGCTGGTCGAGATCGCCGGCGGCCTCCGCGCGGCTGGCCGACAGCCGGGTCTCGGCCAGTTCGAGGAAACGCACGTTGTTGACGTCGAGGGCGCGCGTGGACAGGGCCTGGAACCGTTCGGCGAGCTGCTCCTCGACGTAGACCAGTTTCTCGGCGGCCGACCTGGCCCGCGCGTCGGCCTCGGCCACCCGCACCGCCGCGCGGGTCCTGGCGACCAGGAAGCCGACGAGGAGTCCGAGGGCGAGTCCGATGAGCAGCGAGACGACATCCACTCCAACGATGATTGCAGCACATCGCGTCTGGATCTTCCCGACACGCTTGCGGAATCCGCTTGTGCGCCGACTGATCCGTCACGCACAGTATTGGGATGGCTACCGGTACGAGGCTCGCCGTCGCCGTGTCCGCGGTGTCGGTCGCACTGATCGCCCTGGCCGGAGCCGTGATCACCGGTCCAGGGGCCGAGGAGCCGGCGGCCACCCGCCCGACCCTGCGCTGGACGCCCGGCGCCTGCGTCACCGACCGCTACGCGCTGATCCCCTGCAACGGCGGCGACTTCGAGGTGCTGGCCATCGCCCACGACCCGCCGCGGCCCGCCGACTGCCCCGACGACACCGACGACGTGCTGCGCATCGGCCTGGGCCGCACGGCCTGCGTGCGGTCCTTCCTGGCCCCGCACGCCGGCGCGCCCGGCGGTGGCGGCGGCGTGCTCAGGCCCGGCGACTGCGTGGCCCTCGACGGCCGCGAACGCCCGTGCGCGGGCACCGGCTGGTACGGCAGGTCCGTCGCGATCGCCTCGACCGCCGACGAATGCCCCTCGACCACCCTCGACACGCTCGAAAGCGGAGCGAACGTCGTCTGCCTGGGCCCCGGCGGTCAGGTGCTCGCCGAGGGCGCGTGCGTGGCCAGACCGGCCGCCGACGTCGTCGCCAGGTCGGCCGTGACCAGGGCCGCCTGCGACTCGTCCGCGGCCTGGGCCCGCGTCGTCTCCCTCGAGACCACGCCCGCGGCCTGCCCGGCCGGAGTGCAGCGCTACCTGCGCGCGGCGCCCGGGACCTACCGTCCGGTGACCTGCCTGCACCTGCTCAGCAAGTAAACTCGCTGTCCGTGAGCCTTTCCATCGGCATCGTCGGCCTGCCCAACGTCGGTAAGTCCACGCTCTTCAACGCGCTGACCAAGACCGGCAACGCACTCGCCGCGAACTACCCGTTCGCCACCATCGAGCCCAACGTGGGGATCGTGGGCGTGCCCGACGACCGCCTGCCCAAGCTGGCCGAGATCTTCGGCTCGGCCCGCATCCTGCCCGCCAAGGTGGAGTTCGTCGACATCGCGGGCCTGGTCAAGGGCGCCTCGGAGGGGCAGGGCAGGGGCAACCAGTTCCTCGCCAACATCCGCGACACCGACGCGATCTGCCAGGTCATCCGCGTCTTCGGCGACCCCGACGTCACGCACGTCGACGGCGAGATCTCCCCCAAGCGGGACATCGAGACCATCAACACCGAGCTGATCATGGCCGACCTGCAGACGGTCGAGAAGGCCGTGCCGCGCCTGCAGAAGGAGGCGCGCAACAACAAGGACAAGAAGGCGGCGCTGGAGGCCGCCGAGGCCGCGCTGGCCGTCCTGGAGACCGGCAGGACCATCTTCGAGAGCGGCCTCGACCGGGAGGAGCTGCGCGAGCTCCACCTGCTCACCGCCAAGCCCTTCCTCTACGTCTTCAACCTCGACGCCGACGAGCTGACCGACACCGCGCTCAAGGAGCAGCTGTCGGCCATCGTCGCGCCCGCCGAGGCCGTCTTCCTCGACGCCAAGATCGAGTCCGAGCTGGTCGAGCTCGACGAGGAGGAGGCCCTGGAGCTGCTCCAGTCGGTCGGCCAGGAGGAGTCGGGCCTGCGCCAGCTCGCCCGGGTCGGCTTCGAGACGCTGGGCCTGCAGACCTACCTGACCGCCGGCCCGAAGGAGACCAGGGCCTGGACGATCCGCAAGGGCGCCACGGCGCCCGAGGCGGCCGGCGTGATCCACACCGACTTCCAGCGCGGCTTCATCAAGGCCGAGGTGGTCTCCTTCGACGACCTGGTCGAAGTGGGCTCCATCGCCAGCGCCCGGTCCGCGGGCAAGGCCCGCATCGAGGGCAAGGACTACGTCATGCGCGACGGCGACGTGGTGGAGTTCCGCTTCAACGTCTGATCCGCCGGCCCGAGCTATCCGAGCAGCCCGCCGAGCAGGGCCGCGGGGCCGCCGCTGAGCGGGCCGCCGGCCCCGCTGAGCGGCCCCCCGCCGCCGTTGCCGGCGGGCTTCTTGTCGAAGTGGATCATCTCGTTCGCGTACGTGCCGCCCTGGCACACGGCCTTGCCGCGGCCGACGGGGGAGACCTTGCCGCCCGCCTCGGTGCACTCGCTGTCGGTGACCCAGGAGGGCGCGGCGGCGGCGGGGGAGGGCGCGCAGAGGGCGAACGCGGCGAGCGCGGCGGCGGGCAGGAGGGCGGCGGCGAGGCGACGCATCACATCAGTCCAATCACGGTGGGCTAACTTTCGCTACGCTAGGTTACCGGCGGATCGCCGTCGAAAGCCCATCGTCCGGATGACGAACGCGCAGGCCCCTCCGGGATTATGTGATTCCGGGACAACTGACGCGTCAACCACTTTGGGTCCCTACGCGTCGAATCGTCACGGCGTTCACGCTGACTCGGGAGGCCCTCATGATCCGACGCATCATCCGGAAACGACGTCCGGCGCCCACCCTCGCGGGCATCAGCCTGGAGGAGGAGCTGGCCCTGATCAGGGTCGAGCTCATGTACGGGCTGCGCGTCAACCGTGAGGCGTACCTGCGCAGGAAGGTCGACGAGCGCAACGAGCTGGCCAGCCGCATGCGGGAGCGGGACGCCGCCTCGATGCTCGCCGACCTGCGGGGGTCGCTGGAGCGCGCGGTGTCGCCCACGGTGGTCGACCTGCACAGCCGTCGCCGGGCACGCACGAGCCAGGACCCCGAGCCCGCCTGAGCCGAGACTGTCGTACCCCCAGAAGTGGGGCATAACACCCTCTGTCCTCCTCTCATGCCAAATGCGCAGGTCGTGAGCATCTATGCCTGTTTTGGACAGGAATCCATGTCTGCCGCGCTAGGCGGAAACGGGCGTCTGGCCTGGTCAAATGGTGATTCCGCCAGTTAGTGACGGGAAGCGGCACTGACGTCTGCCATACGGATCCGGTTTGCCGTCAGGGCGGTCATGCCTGCAGCATGGGCGTGGCTTTCCTGGAAGAATGGCGGGACCGGATAGGGTGACTACTTCACCGCGGATGATGGGGATCGGCAACGGACGACACCGCGCCAACCGGGGGGATCGGCGCGAGCGGAGGCGTGATGGCTCGTAGGTCTACCGTCCAGCACGATCCTCGGATCGCTGGCGAGCCCGAGCTTTCCGCGCGCCCGGACATGGCTGACTTCGACGCGCCGCCCTCGCGCAGGCCGCGTCGGGGCGGCTGGTCCGGTGGCGGCGGACGGTGGCTGGTCTGGGCCGGCCGCATCATTCTCTGGGCGCTTATTGTGGTTATCGTGGTGAATGGGATTCGTGCCCCATTTGAGCGGTTTACCCAGCAAGAGCCCACGACGACGAATAGCGCCGCCGTGGCGCACAAGGGATTCCCCGCCGACCAGGGCATGGCTTTCGCCGCCCAGTTCGCGGGGGTCTATCTGAATTTCAGCCCGGAAGACGCGGCCAGCCGCACCAGGAAGCTCGCCGCGTTCCTGGCCGAGGGCATGGACGCGCAGATGTGGTGGGACGGCTTCGGCAAGATGGCCGCCGTCGCGATCCAGCCGTACGACATCGAGGCGACCGACGCCCAGAACGCCGTGGTCAGCGTGGCCTTCCAGTCCGGGCCGCGCCGGCTCATGCTGTCGGTCCCGATCTACTACTCCGGCGACGACAACGGCAGGCGGTTCGTCATCGCGGGCCGTCCGGCGATCCTTCCCGCGCCGGCCCCTGCCGACCTGCCGCAGCTCGCGAAGCCGGAGACCGACGACGCGGCGGCGGCCGAGCTCAAGCCGCAACTGGAGGGCTTCTTCAAGGACTACGCCTCCGGCGACACCGCCGGGCTGCAGCGCTACGTGGCCGCCGGGAAGACCCTGCCGAGCTTCGGCAGCGCCTTCACCTTCGCGGAGCTGAAGGACATCGTGGTGCCTGTGGGGGGTGCCACCCGAGAGATCCAGGCGGTCGTGGTGTGGATCGTGCCCAACGGCGACGCTCCGGCCACGCCGAGCGCCACCGACCCGGCCGCCGTCGGCGGGCGGCTGGAGCAGGCCTACCGCCTCACCGTGGAGAAGCAGGGCGACAAGTGGTACGTCGCCGACATCCGCGGCGCTGGTCGGGCCGTTGGATAGACGCACGACCGCGCTGTTGTTCGGTACCCCCCGGGAGGACAAGAAGTGACGTTGAAGACCGTAGTGCTCACCTTGATCGAAATGTCGCCGTCGCCGTCGCCGACCGGCATTGACACCGGAGGGCTCGCCAACTTCCTGCGTGCCTTCTTTGCCCCGTTGTTCCTGGTAGTCGTCTCCGTGGTCGCGCTGTTCTTCCTCTTCACCCGCGAGATCACGCGTTTCGTTCAGTTCCTCATCCTGGCTGTGGCCATCGGAGTGATCTTCTACGTGCCCAACATCATCGAGGTGACGGCGAAGGCGATCGCGGGCGCTCTCGGCATCAAGTAAAGGGTTGAGACCGCTCCAGGGCGGTCATGTACGAGCGGGTGGAGAGGAGGACTGCGTGGACCTGCCCACGTATACGAACATCTGGCGCATCGAGAAGCGGCTCTACAAGCTCTACGACCTTCGCCTCCCGATGCCGCTCCCCATCGTCTGGATCGGCGTGTTCGTCGGGGTGTTCGTGCCGTGGTCGCTCCTGCTGATCCTGGTGGGCGTGCCGGTGGCCATGCCGTGGCACGTGTTGTTCCTGGTCCCGCCGGGGATCGTGACGTGGTTGTCCACGCGTCCCGTCATCGAGGGGAAGCGGCTCACCGAGCTTCTGGAGTCCCAGCTGCGCTACCTGGGCCAGCCCAAGGCCTGGTACCGGCTCGCGCCCTCCTCCGAGCCCGAGGGGGTCACGTTCTCGGGGCGCATCTGGCGTACCACTCCGGTGCGGGTCAAGGCCAAGGCGGCGCGCAAGTCCCGCCAGCCACAGCGCAAGCGTGAGGGCCAGCGGATCACGGGTCCGCGCCAGGTCCGTCCGGCCGTGGCCGCCGCGGCGGCGGCCGCCCAGCAGGCGCCGGTGGCGGAGGCGCGTACCGGGTGGGGGTCGCGTACCAGGCGGGGCATCGCGCCCGCGCTGGCGCCGCAGGCCCGCCGTCCCGCCCCCGCCTTCGGCCGGGACGTGCCGTTGGTCCTGGTCCCAGGGGATGAGAACGGACCGGCGCTGCCGCCGGTCGAGAACGACGTCGCCGCCGGAGAGCTGGCCAGCCGCGAGCTCACCGGCGGCGCCCTCCCGGCCCGCCCCCGCCGCGCCGCCCCCGACCGCGAGGTCGTGAGGTCCGAAGCCGCTGCTCCCGAGGAGCGGGACGCCGCGGAGGCGGCGCAGCCGAGCGCGCGCAGGGGCTCCACGAGCAGGGCGTCGGGCGAGCGTGCGGACGCCGCTGTGGGCGAGGTGCAGGGTGGTCGTGGGGCCGTCGTGCCGATCCGGTCGGCGGAGGGGCTCAAGCCCGTGGCCGGCAAGCCGATCGACACCGAGGCCCTGCGGCGGCTGCGCCGGCTCGCCGCCACCGCCGACGCGCCCGGTGAGGCCGCGGGCCGCGCGGAAGGCGAGCGCGGCGTCGCGGAGCGCCGCGACGACGTCACCGGACGTCGTGAGAGCACGGACGAGCGCCGCCAGGGCGTCACCGGCCGTCCCGAAGGCGTGGGCCGCGAGGACGAGCACACGATCGCCCGCGACCAGCACAGGAAGGGGCAGCCGCCGCGCGTCGCGCCCGGGACGGTGATCCTGGGCGCCCAGCGTTCCTGGCCCCCGGTCGACCCCGACGCCAAGCCCCTCTCCGGCCCGCCCCTCCGCCTTGAGGACCAGATCCCCACCCCCCAGCCCCCCACCGCCACCCCACCCACAGCCGAAGCCACGCATGTGGGCGAAGCCGGGCATGCGGTCGAGGGCGCGCACGCGGGAGAAAGCGTGCCCCTGGAAGAAGGCGCGCATGTGGCAGAAAGTGCGCATCCAGGCAAGGGAGTGCGGACCGGCGCAGATGTCCCGACGGGCGAGAGCGAGCCGGAAGGCGAAGGCGCTCCCGTCGGGGAGACCGCTCCCGCCGCTGGCACGGACGCTCCGAGCCCCGACGCGCCCGACGCCGAACGGTCCTTCGAGACCACGCACGAGGCTGCCACCGAAGCCTCCAGCAAAGTCCCCGCCCCGGCCGCAGCCTCCACCAGCAGCGAAGCCGCCGTTGGTGGCGAGGATGTTGCCGAGCGGCCGGTCTCCGGCGAAGGGCACGTGTCGTCCGGGCAGGCTGTCATCGGACAGGAGGACGGCCCCGCTGAGCAGGACGCTTCCGACGGGAGGGCCGGTGCCGGGAGGCGGGGCGGTTCCGCGGGTGAGGATGCCGCCATCGAGCAGGAAGCTGCCGTAGAGGTGTCCGCCGACGCGGGCGTGGCCGTCGAACGGTCTTGGGGCGGACGTGCGGAGGCGGCGGCCGATCGGTTCGAGGACGATGGGGTCGTACCGGACGAGCAGTCCAAGCCTTCCGAGGCGTACGGCGAGCCCGGGCGGGACGTGGCGGCGCGGCTGCGGCCCGCCGCCGGCCGGCCGGGGGACAGGGCCGGCGGCCGGCCGGGGGACAGGGCGGGTGGGTTCGTGGCGCCCGTGCCGGTTCCCAGGCCCGGGGAAGGCGGCAGGCCCGCCGAGGGACGGGTGCGCAGGGTCGAGTCCGTGGTGGGCCGGGACTCCGGCGGATGGCGCCGGATCGCCCAGGTCGTGGTGGGCGGAGGCGGCGTACGCACCGACGGGTCCGAGATCGACGAGGCCAGGGCCAGGGCCGTGTTCGGCGGCAGCCGGCGGATCGTGGTGCTCGGCTGCACCGGCGGCGCGGGCCAGTCCACGACGGCGCTCATGCTCGGCCACACCTTCGCCACCTACCGCGACGACCGGATCGTCGCCGTCGACGCCAACACCGGCGGCACCACGCTGACCAGCAGGATCGAGCCCGAGACGCCGGAGACCCTCACGTCGCTGCTGACCGGCCTCGACCAGGTCAGCGGCTACCTGACGATGCGGGGCTTCACCACCCGTACCGCCTCCGGCCTTGAGGTGATCTCGGCCGACACCGACGCGGGCGCCGAGCAGCGGCTCGCCGACCGCAGCTTCTTCTCCGACCACCGGCTGGGCGAGTCGATGCGCCTGCTCGACCGCCACTACAAGCTGTCGGTCATCGACCCGGCCGCCGCGCTCGCGGCCCGCATCCTGCCGTACGCCGACCAGCTCGTGCTGGTGGTCCCGGCGAGCGAGGAGGCGGCCGAGGCGGTGGCGATGACGTACGAATGGCTCGACGGGCACGGCTGCGGCGAGCTGCGCAGGCGTGCGGTGATGGTCGTCAACGGCGTGAGCAGGCGGTCGATGGCCGACGTCGAGCAGGCGGAGGCGGTGGCCAGAGGCAGGTGCCGGGCCATCGTCAGGGTCCCGTGGGAGGACGGCCTGGCGCCCGGCGGCGCGGAGATCGTCGACCCCGGTCAGTTGCGCGCGGCCGGACGGCGGGCCTACCTCGCCCTCGCCGGCGTCGTGGTTGCAGGCTTCGCGGTACAGGCACACGGACAGGCCGTCCGACCGAGCGAAGAGGAGTTGGCGAGTGACCCCCCGGGCACGAGAATCGGTGAGCGTTAAGTGAACATGCGAGCAGGTCTGGCCCGTTCATGCGCCGAGGGGGCGGCATGAGCAGGGCGTCCCGAGCGCACCAGCGCCTGGCGGTCCGCTACTTCGACGACCGCATCCTGCTCACGGACACCTGCGCGTGGGCGTACTTCCGGCTTCCGACGGTCAGCTACGAGTTCGTCACGCCGGAGGAGCGCGAGGCGCTGGCCACCAACGTCACGATCGCGCTGGCCGCGATCAGGATGCCCGACGCCGAGGTCCACCTGCGGGTCGCGCACCGCACCTACCCGGCGGCCGAGTGGGCGATGGCGCTCAACGCCACCTCCGACGAGGGGCCGGGCTGGCGCGACTACCTGGAGGAGATGTACCGGCACGTCTGGGCGAAGGACTTCTGGTCGAAGGAGGTCTACCTGGGCGTCCGCCTCGGGCCGCGCGGCAAGCAGCTCGGCAGCGGCGTGCTCGCCCAGCTCCTCGGCTTCTACCAGAAGACCGAGAAGGCGCTCGGCATGGAGGACGACCACGTCCCGGACAGCGAGATCGGCCGCTGGACGGAGTCGGCCGAACGGCTGGGCCGGGCCCTGGCCTCCAGCGCTCTGTACGCCAGGCACGCCACGTCCGTCGAGGTGGCCTGGCTGTTCCAGCACGCCGCCGCCGGGGCGGTCGGCGACCCACCGCCCTCGGCCAGCCCGAAGCGGCGCTGGGGCAAGGGAGAGATCGAGTCGCTGGTCGAGGGCGAGATCCACAACGGCAGGTCGCTGCTGCGGATCGTGCAGCCGCAGGGCGACTCGTACGTGGCCCACCTGTCGTTCGCCCGCTTCCCCGACCTCATGCCGTTCCCCGACGGGGAGCCGTGGATGCACTTCGCCGACCAGCTGCCCTTCCCGGTGGAGGTCTCGTCCAGGATGCGGCTGATCCCGCCGGTCAAGGCGTCGAAGGACGTAGCGCGCAAGCTGGCCCACGCCCGCGACATGGACCACCACATCCGCGAGGCGGGCGCCGAGGCGCCGATCGCGCTGGCCGAGCAGATCGACGCGGCCCGCATGCTCGAACACGGCATCACCAAGGAACGACTGCCCTTCGTGTACGGCTGGCACCGCCTGATCGTCTCGGCCCCCACGGAGGACATCTGCGTGCAGCGGGTCGAGGCGGTCGTCGAGCACTACCGCGACATGGGCATCGACGTGGTGAACTCGACCGGCGACCAGTTCTCGCTGTTCTGCGAGGCGCTGCCGGGCGAGAAGGTGCGCGTCAACGCCTACGCCCAGCGCCAGCCGCTGCGGACGATCGCGGGCGGCATGGCCACGGCCACCGTCGACCTCGGCGACCGGCTCGACGACGGCAGCGAGGGCTGGCTCGGGCCGTACATCGGGGAGACCGTCGGCAGGGCGCGCAGCATCGTGCACTTCGACCCGCTGCTGGCCGCGAGCCGCAACCGGCCGACCGCCATCGCGATCACCGGCGAGCCGGGCGGCGGCAAGACCACGCTCGCGCTGCTGATGATCTACCAGATGGCGCTGCGCGGGGTCACGGTCGCGGTGATCGACCCCAAGGGCGACGCCGAGTCGCTGGTCCAGCTCCTGGAGAAGCGCGGGCGCAAGGCCAGGGTGATCCCGCTGGGCTCGGCCGCGCCGGGGCTGCTCGACCCGTTCTCCTTCGGCGACGACATCGCGGCGAAGAAGACCATGGCGACCGAGACGCTGCGGCTGCTGCTGCCCCGCATGTCGGAGGAGCGCGAGTCGGCCATGATCCAGGCCGTGGCCGCGGTCTCCAACGGCCCCGACCCGTCGCTGGGCAAGGTGGTCGACTACCTGGAGCAGGCCGACGACCCGGCCTCCAAGAACCTGGGCGCGGTGCTGCGTTCGATGTCGGAGATGCACCTGGCCAGGCTCTGCTTCGACCCCTCGGGCGGCGACCAGATCGACAGCGAGGGCTGGACCACCGTGTTCACCCTGGGCGGCCTGACGCTGCCCGACGTCGCCACGACCAGGGACGACTACTCCTACGAGCAGCGGCTGTCGGTGGCCCTGCTCTACCTGGTCTCGCAGTTCGCCCGCAGGCTGATGAACGGCCTCGACCGGCGGGCCCCCAAGGCGATCTTCCTGGACGAGGCGTGGGCGATCACCTCCACGCCGGAGGGCGCCAAGCTGGTCCCCGAGGTCAGCCGCATGGGCCGGTCGAGGAACACCGCGCTCGTCCTGGTCTCCCAGAACGCCGGAGACCTGCTGAACGAGCAGGTGACCAACTGTCTGTCCTCGGTGTTCGCGTTCCGTTCCACCGAAAGGGTGGAGGTGGACCACGTCATGTCGCTGCTCGGCGTGGAGCCGTCGGAGGAGCACAAGGCCGTGCTCCGCTCGCTCGGCAACGGCGAATGCGTATTCCGTGATCTGGATGGCAGAGCCGGGCGCATCGGAGTAGACCTGATCTCCGAAGAACTGCTCCGCTGGCTCGACACGAACCCGACACACGACAAACCAGACGGTGGCGGGCATGATGATCTTCGAGGGGGCATCGGCAGGGCGCAGGAGGTACGGTCATGAAGATCCGACTATCCCGACGACTGGCGCTGGTGCTCGCGCTCGTGAGCGCCGTCCTCGTGGTTCCGCTGGTGGTGGGCGGTCTCTCCACGCCCGTCGCCGCGGCGCCCTGTGACCTGTCGGGGCCGCTCAACCCCGAGATGATCGGCGGCGGCACCGACGGCATGATCCAGCCGCCGCCTCCCGCGGGCGGCGTCCAGGCCCCGACGACGAACTACGGCCAGTTCGGCATGGCCGGCCAGTTCTGGCAGACCCACGGGCTCGGCTGCTCCGACTACGTCGCCGTGCTCGGCAACATGTGGGCCAACGGCGTCTTCACCGCGGCCAAGGCCATCGACCGGCTGACGATCACGACGTACCAGGCGGCCGCGACGGAAGGACCGCTCCAGTCCATCAAGGACGTCGTCGACGACATCGTCCAGAACCTGTCCGAGGCCATGTACTGGCCGTTCCTGCGGCCGATCGTGATCCTCGGCGCGATCTGGCTCGCCTGGTACGGCCTGATCCGCAAGCGGGCCACCACCACCGCCGAAGGCGTGATCTGGATGGTCCTCGCGGTCACCGTGGCCGTGTGGTTCTTCAGCAGGCCCGGCGACTTCACCGGGCTCGGCAAGGTCGTGACCGACAAGACGGGCGAGGTGGTCAACTCCGCCTTCTCCGGCCTGCCGGGCGCCGGCGGCGCGTCCTGCCTGCCGCCACCCGGCCAGACGAACCCGCAGGTCAAACCGGGCGGTTACGGTCAGGTCGGCACGGCCGGCGTAGACCAGAACGCCGACGCCCTGTGGTCCACGCTGGTCTGCAAGCCGTGGCTGGTGGGCATGTTCGGCACCGCCGACCCGCAGCAGCCGATCGTGCGCGACTTCGGGCGCAAGATGCTGGAGACCCAGTCGATCGCCCCCGCCGTGGCCGGCCAGCCCGCCCCCGACATCGCCGCCCACCAGGCCGAGTACGCCAAGGTCGCCGAGCTGCTCAAGAACGACTCCCGCTACACCGTCTTCTCCGGCCGCGACTGGTCGAGCAGGCTCGGCGTGGCCGTCGGCGCGCTCATCGCGGCGGTGGTGGCCGGGTTGCTGATCTTCCTGGTGGCGGTCTCGCTGCTGGTGCTCAAGGTGGGCTTCCTGCTGCTGCTGATACTCGGGCCGGTGTTCCTGCTGGTCGGCGTGCATCCGGGCAGCGGGCGCATCATCGCCATGCGGTGGGTGGAGATGCTC
The DNA here is from genome assembly GCF_040298265.1 of Nonomuraea sp. NPDC001636. Taxonomy (NCBI): domain Bacteria; kingdom Bacillati; phylum Actinomycetota; class Actinomycetes; order Streptosporangiales; family Streptosporangiaceae; genus Nonomuraea; species Nonomuraea sp. NPDC001636. The sequence continues at coordinate 157,879 of NZ_JBEOZT010000005.1, read as the reverse complement.
GTCGGCACGCTGCTCAGGCAGGCGGTGCTGACGCTCGTGCTCAGCGTCCTGGTCTACGGGTACGCGCTGATCATCTCCACGGCCATGCCCTGGGGGCTCCAGGTGCTGTTCATGGCTCTGCTGACGATCGCGGTGTTCTTCTACCGGCGTCCGTTCCAGCACCTGTTCGCGTCCTTGAGCGGCCACACGGTCACCACCCGCATGCTCGGCGACGCGGCGAGCTCGCCCGTCCTGGAGCGGGCCGCGAACGTGCTGCCGCCGGTCGCCGGGGCCAAGCTCGGCCGGTGGGGCCTGCGCAAGGCCGAGCCGCTCATCAGGGCGGCGGCGGCCGGCAGCGGCGCGGGCGCGGCGGCCGGCGCCGCGGTCGCCCAGGCGCGGATGCGCGGCGAGGAGGGCGAGGGCGTCTCGGCCGGCACCCGGATGCCGGTGGCGGCCGCGCCGCTCGACACCGACCAGCACGGCGGCAAGGCCGGGGCCCGGCCCCCGCTCGAACCCCGCAGGGGCACCGCGCCCCCGCTCAACCTCGGCGGCCAGGCCGGCCGGACGCGTCCCGCGTCGGCCGGCGGCGCCCGCGGCGGCTCCGGTGGCGCGGCGGCGGGCGGCACCGCGTCCGGGGGCATGGCCGCCGGAGCCACGACCTCCGGCGGCGGTTCCGGCGGCGGCTCCAGCAGTGGCGGCGGTGGTGGTGGCTGGTTCGGCGGCCGGTCGGGCGGCGGATGGGCCTCGCGCGGTGGTGGTTCGGGCGGCTCGCGCAACGGGTCGTCGGGCGGCTCGCGGGGCTCCCGGTTCGGCGGGTCCGGCGGGTCGGGTGGCTCGCCGTCCTCGGGGTCGCGTGGCTCCGGTGGCGGGCTGTTCGGCGGCGGTGGCGGGTCCTCCAGGAACGGTGGCGGGTCCAGGTCCGGTGGCGGGTCCAGGTCCGGTGGCGGGTCCAGGGCCGGAGGGGGCGCGTCGCGGCCGTCCGGCGCGTCGTCGGGGTCCAGGATCTTCGGTTCGGACGAGCCGTCGTCCCGCTCGTCCGAGGCGCCGCCGCTGTGGCTGCGCGGCAGCGGCAACGGCGGCTCGGGTGACGATCCGTCGGTGCCCTTCTGGCTCAAGCCCAACCGCGGCAAGGACTGACCATGGCTCAGTCCGGTGACAAGCGCGGGCTGGCCTTCGCCGCCATCGTCGTGGTCATCGCCGCGGTCGGCGTCTACCTCACGATGTGGCCGAGCTCGGACGATCCGCCCGAGCAGGCCCCGGCCACGGGCACGACGTCCGCGTCCGCGCCCACGGCGGCGAGCAAGCCGCTGGCCACGGCCAGCGCCGCGCCGTTCGACGTCTACTCGTACCTGCCGATGAAGAAGGAGCAGCTCGCCGCGGCGGCGGACCTCGCCGAGCGCTTCACCGCCGTCTACGGCACCTTCAGGTACGACGAGGACCCGGCGGCGTACGCCACGAGGGTCAAGACGTTCACCACCGCCGAGCTGGGCAACATCCTCGCCCGGACGCTCACCTCGGCGGGCACCGTCCAGCAGAACCGCGACGACCAGATCGTCTCCCAGGCCACGGCCAGGCTGAAGGAGATCAGGCAGATCGAGAAGACCTCCATCGTGTTCGTCGTGACCGAGACCAGGCAGGTCACCGCGAAGAGCGGCAACCGGCAGGACGTCGAGGACCTGGCGGTCACGGTGAGCCAGCTCGGCGCCGACTGGCGGATCTTCGACGTGCTGCCCGCCACCGAGGGCCAGGACGGGGACAGCTAGCGGTGAAGTCCTCCCGAACCCGCCTGGCGCTGCTGCTCGGTCTCGCCGGGGTCCTGCTGCTGGCCGCGATCATCATCTCGCCGATGCTGCTGGTCACGATGCCGTCCTTCCTGAACGGCGGCGGCGAGGGCTCGGTCGACTGCGAGGGCGGCACCCAGGTGCAGGAGGTGTCCGACTCGGGCGCCGCCGACATCCCGGGCGACTACCTCGACCTGTACAAGAAGTGGGGCAAGAAGATCGGCGTCCAGTGGACCATCCTGGCCGCCGTGGGCAAGCGCGAGACCGACCACGGCCGTTCCGACCTGCCCGGCGTCAAGAGCGGCACCAACTACGCGGGCGCGGCCGGTCCGATGCAGTTCCTGATCTCGACCTGGGGCGGCAAGGCGCAGATCCCGATCTCCTCGACGTTCAACGGGTACGCCTCCGACGGCGACGGCGACGGCGTGGGCGACGTCTACAACCCGGCCGACGCCATCCTCGGGGCCGCCAAGATGCTCAAGCGCAACGGCGCTCCCGAGAACGTCCGGCGGGCCCTGTTCACCTACAACCGCGCCTGGTGGTACGTCGACCAGGTCGAGGAGATCGCCAGGAAGTACGCCAAGTCGGGTGAGGTGGAGGTGCCGCCGCAGGCCGCCGAGGAGTGCGACGACCCCTTGGTGGCGGCCGCGCCCAGCGACGTCGTGGCCAAGATCCTGCAGTTCGCGCTGGCGCAGCGCGGAAAGCCGTACCTGTGGGGCGGCACCGGGCCGGACGCGTTCGACTGCTCGGGCATCATCTACGCGGCCTACCGGGCCGCCGGGCTGAGCATCCCGCGCACCACGTTCACGCAGTGGCCGTTCGGGGTGAAGGTGTCAGCGGGCCAGGAGGAGCCCGGTGACCTGGTGTTCTTCAACGCCGGGCCGGGCACGTCGGCCGACAGTCCCGGTCATGTCGGGCTGGTGGTGTCGAAGGGCAAGATGCTGGAGGCCCGGTGCACGCTCTGCGGGCCGATCAAGGTCACGAGCTACCAGGCGCGCGACAACAAGGTGGGCTTCACCCGTCCCCTGCAGAACCCCGATGTGCTCGACCAGCTGAAGAAGCTGCAGAATCCCGCACTATGAGGATGACGAACGCATGAGCACGATCGTGGTCGCGGCGGTGATCGTCGCCCCCGGCGGCAGGGTGCTGGCCGCGCAGCGCGCCGCGCCCGCCGCGCTGGCCGGGGGCTGGGAGTTCCCCGGCGGCAAGGTGGACCCGGGGGAGAGCGAGGTGGCCGCGCTGGTCCGGGAGTGCCGCGAGGAGCTCGGCGTGGAGATCGCGGTGGGCGCGCGCGTGGGCGAGGACTGGGCGCTGTCGGAGGGGTACGTCCTGCGCGTCTGGCTGGCCACGCTCACCTCCGGCACGCCCGAGGCCCGTGAGCACCTGGCTCTTCGCTGGCTGGGGCCGGGCGAGTACTACGACGTGGAGTGGCTGGGCGCCGACCTGCCGATCATGAAGACCGTGGAGAGTCTGCTTCAGCAGGATTAGACCGTCTCTCTCTGTGACATAACGATTACTACACGTGATTTGTCGCAGTGGGGGAGTGGAGTGATGCGGCGTGGCTGGATCCTTTCTGGAGCGCTGATCCTGGTGGCGTTGCCCTCCGTGCCCGTGGCGGCGGCGGGGGTGACGCTCGTGCTCGAACGTGTGAGCGGGCCCGAGGGTGTGGGCCAGTGGATCAGGACGGGTGACGTCCAGCGTTTCAGGGTCCGGCTCAACGGCATGGGCAAGGGGGCCAGGGTCGCGGTGGCGACCAGTCCGGCGGCGGCGTTGTCGGGGTTGGCGTGCCCGTCGCCCTCCGGTGCTTCCCGGCTGTCGGCCGGTGGCGCGGAGGATTCTGAGGCTTCCGAGGCTTTTGGTGGGGTTCCGGCGTCCGGAGGGGATCCCGTATCGGGGCCGTGGAGCGCCGGCAGTGCGGCGGATCCGGAGTCCGGGGCGTTCCCGGAGGAACCGGAGGCGTGGCGGCCGGCGCCGGGCCGGCGCCTGACCCGAGCGGAGGCCGGTCGCGGCGCGCCACGGGCCGAGTCCGGCCGGCGAGCGCCGCAGGTGGGGGCCGACCGGGAGGCGGCACAGTTCGGCCCGGGCGCGCCGGGCGCGCAGGACGCCCCGCCCGGCGGGGCCGGTCAGTGGATGCCGCCGGGTGGCGCGGCTCAGGAGATGCCGCGCGCGGAGGCCGGTCACAGGAGGCCGGGCGCGGAGGCTGGTCAGAGGGTGTCGCGCGCGGAGGCAGGACAGGGCGCGCCGTGGGCTGAAGCCGGTCAGGGCGCGCCGTGGGCTGCGGGCGGTCGGGGGGTGTCTCGGGCCGAGGACGGTCGGGGCGTGTCTCGGGCCGAGGGTGGTCAGGGGATGTCTCAGGCTGAGGGTGGTCGAGGGGTGTTTCCGGCTGAGGGTGGTCCGGGTGGGGGGCAGGTCGGTGGGGGGCGGCAGGCGGCCGGGGTGCTGGCGGCGCGGGCGCTGGCCGGTGCGGAGGGCGCGGCTTCCGATGGCGGTACGCTGCCCGGCGCGCGGGTCTGCGCCCTTGGGCCGATCTTCGGTGAGCGGGCGCTGGACGTGACCTTCCAGGCGCCCGAGGGGGCCAAGGAGGTGGTGCTCGCGGCGGTGGCCAGGATGCGGACGCCCTCCGGTGGGCTGACCACCGTCAACAGGAGCACGTCCATGCAGGTCGCCGAGGAGATGCCGCGCGAGGCCGCCACGATCAGCGGCCAGGCGGTGCCCGTTCCGGCCACGGCCCCCCACAAGCGGAGGCGGCCGGGCCGGCAGGTGGCAGGCGGACAGGGACAGCGGCCGGGGGCCGCCGGGCTCCTCGCGGGTACGGGCGGAGGCGTCGCCGGGCTGGTGCCGGGGGCGGGCGGAAAGACGCGAGGCGGCCTCCCCGGCCTGACCGGTACGACGGTGGGAAGGGGCGTCCTCCCCGGAGGGGCCGCGGGCTCGCCGATCAAAGGTGGAGCCCGAGGGGCGCTCCCGCGTGTCGGCGGCGGCGGCGTGGCGCGGGCGCCGCGACAGGGAGGCACGGGCGGAACCCTGGGGGCGTTCCCGCGTGCGGGAGGCGTGGGCCAGCGGGTCGCCCCTGGAACGACCGGCCGGGCGCCCGCCGGCGCTGGGGGAACGGCACGAAACGGCCTCCCCGGCGGCCTGACGCCGGGCAGCGTGCCCGGTGGCGCGACGGGCGGCCTGTCGAGCGGCCAGACGGGCAGCGTGCCCGGTGGCGCGGCGGGCGGCCTGTCGAGCGGACTGACAGGGCCTCTGCCTGGCGGTGTCGCGGGCGGCTTGCCGGGTGGACTGGCGGGGAGCCTGCCGGGCGGTGCGGCAGGGGGTGTGCCGGGCGGCGTGAGCGGGAGCCTGCCTGGTGGCGTGACGGGAAGCCTGCCCGGTGGTGCCGTCCAGAAGGGACTGCCCGGTGGCGCGGCGCACGGAGGGCTGTCCGGTGCGGCGGGGCTGGCACAGGGCGGGGTGCCGGGGATGACCCATCAGAGCCTGCCCGGCGGCACGCCACCGGGGAGTGTGGCCGGAGGTGTGGCGCCGGGGGGCGTCGGTGGCGGAGTGCAAGGCGGAGTGGTTCCCGGCGGCGGGGTGGTGAGTCTGGCGCCGGAGTCGGGGGCCGGGGCGCCGTGGCCGGTGCAGGTCGTGGAGGCGCGGAAACCGGTTCGTCCGGTCGCGTACACCAGCCCGCTGGACGGGCCGCGCGGCTTCTCGCTGGTCATCGGGGCGATCGGCGTCCTGCTGGGGGCGTTGTGGCTGGTTACGCGAGCAAAACGGCGCCATAAGCCGCGAAACGTATGGTAATTCCGTCTTTACTGTTGCTTTGACCCGACTAGTATTCCCTTGACCATGGTTCCGGGACTATGCGGAGGGCTCCGGTGGCACGCACGCGAGCGACGGCCGTGTCCGCGATCGTCCTAGCGCTCGGGCTCACGGGCGTCGGCGTGGCCCCCTTCGTCGGTCAGAGCGCGAGCGCATCGGTCAGCCGCGCGGCGTTCGACCCGGCGGTGGAGCCGTGCGACGCGGGCCAGACCTGCGATCCGCAGACCACGGTCACGGTCACGACGACGTTAGGCACGCCCACGCCGGAGGAGGCTCCGGAGACGACGATCACCCACACCGTCACCGCGAGCCCGACGAGGACCACGAAGGCCCCGAAGCCGCCCAAGACCACTACGGCCCCCACGCCCCCGCCCGTCCAGGAGACGACGCAGCAGCCGCTGGCGCCCCTGCCCACCGCGCAGACCACGGCCGGGCCGCTGCCCACGGAGCAGACGACGGAGCCGTCCGTCGAGATGCCGTCCGTCGCGGCGACGGACCCGCCCGCCACGACCGCCCCGCTGACCGCCGACACCGCCCCGAGCACGGACTCGGTCCAGCTTGAGGTGCGCGCGGCCGCGCCGGAGTTCGACCAGAAGTCGCTGACGCAGAAGCTCAGCATTCCGGCGCTGGTGCTGGTCCTGCTCGCGCTGTTCGCGGTGCTCATCTTCGAGGGACGGCTGCGCCGCATGGCCCACGCGGCGGCCGTGCGCAAGGCGGGCCCGCCGATGGCCGCCCCGATGGGCCGTCCGGACGGGCCGCCGCCCGGCTACCCCGCCGGACCCGGTTACGCCACGGCGTCCTTCCCCGCGCCCGGCTACCCGGGAGGCACGGCGTACGCGCCGATCATCAGCTTCGTCCCGATCCAGACCTACCCGGCCGGCCAGCCCGGCTACGGCCCGGCCCACCACGACCCGGCCTACCACGACCCGGCCTACCACGACCCGTACGGGCCTCAGGGCGGCTACCCGCCCGAGCCGGCGCCCACCGTACCCGCGACCATGCCCGCCAACATGCCCGCCACCATGCCGGCTACCGCGCCCGAGCCCGTCGTGCTGCACCCGGACGAGTTCGACTCCTACAACGAGCCGCCGCAGCCCGCCCAGGACTACCGTGACCCGTTCGAGCCGCTGATCCCGGCCGAGCAGCCGCCGGCCGAGATCCCGCCGGGCGGCGGGAAGCCGTACGAGGACGAGCGCGAGTTCCCGCTCGCCCCGGCGGCGGCGGCCGAGAGCGGCGACTCCGAGCCCTGGCAGCAGGGCCCGTCCCTGTTCGAGCCGAAGCAGCCGGTGCAGCCCCGCCCGCCGGCGCGACCGCAGGCCGAGCAGCCGGAGCCACCGGAGGGCTACCAGCCGTCGCCGTACCTGCCGCCGGAGGGGGACGCCGCGACGGTCGTCCAGCCGTTGCCGCCGCAGCCCCCTGAGGACGCCACCAAGGAGCTGCAGGACCCCAAGCACCGGAAGAAGCGCTGGGGCCGCAAGTAGCGCAAAGCGGAAGCGGGGGCCGGATCCGTCCGGCCCCCGCTTCCGCTTTCCTGGCGCCTACTTGGCGCGCTTGAAGATCTTGTTGCCCAGCCAGACCAGCGGGTCGTACTTGCGGTCGGCCACGCGCTCCTTCATCGGGATCAGCGCGTTGTCAGTGATCTTGATGTGCTCGGGGCAGACCTCGGTGCAGCACTTGGTGATGTTGCAGTAGCCGAGCCCGTGCTCCTCCTGGGCGGACTCCTGGCGGTCGGCCACGTCGTAGGGGTGCATGTCCAGCTCGGCGATCCGCATGAGGAAACGCGGGCCGGCGAAGGCCGGCTTGTTCTCCTCGTGGTCGCGGATCACGTGGCAGACGTTGTTGCACATGAAGCACTCGATGCACTTGCGGAACTCCTGCGAGCGCTCGACGTCGACCTGCTGCATGCGGTACTCGCCGGGCCGGACGCCCGCCGGCGGGGTGAACGAGGGGATCTCGCGGGCCTTCTGGTAGTTGAAGGACACGTCGGTGACCAGGTCTTTGATGACGGGGAAGGTCCGCATCGGGGTGACCGTGATGGTCTCGTCCTCGGAGAAGGTGGACATCCGGGTCATGCAGCCCAGGCGCGGCTTGCCGTTGATCTCCATGCTGCACGAGCCGCACTTGCCGGCCTTGCAGTTCCAGCGCACCGCCAGGTCGGGGGCCTGCGTCGCCTGCAGCCGGTGGATGATGTCGAGGACGACCTCGCCCTCGTTCACCTCGACCGTGAAGTCCTCGAGCTTGCCCTCGCCGCCCTCACCACGCCAGACCTTGAACTTCGCCTTGTAACTCATTTGGCAATCCCGTCGAACTCGGCCATCTCTTCGTCGGTGAGGTACTTCTTCAGCTCGTCCCGGTCGAACAGGGTGATCAGGTCGCCGCGCATGGACGGCTGGACCTTCTCCACGACCTGGACGTCGTTGCCGTCCGCGGTGGAGCAGACGAGCAGCTTGCGGCGCCATTCCGGGTTCATCCCGGGGAAGTCGTCGCGGGTGTGGCCGCCGCGGCTCTCCTCGCGCAGGAGGGCGGCGCGGGCCACGCACTCGGAGACCAGGACCATGTTCCGCAGGTCGATGGCCAGGTGCCAGCCGGGGTTGTAGATCCGCGAGCCGGCCGCGCCGACCTGGCGCACGCGCTCCTTGAGCTTCTCCACGACCTCCATGGCCTCGGAGACCTCCTCGGCCTTGCGGATGATGCCGACCAGCTCGTTCATCGTCCGCTGGAGCTCGTGGTGCACCTCGTACGGGTTCTCGCCGTCGCGCTGGAGGGGCGCCAGGGCCTCCTCGCGGGCCGCGTCCACGAGCTCCTGGACGACCTTGGGGCGGGCCTTGAGCCCGTCGATGTAGGCCGCCGCGCCCGCGCCCGCGCGCCGCCCGAACACCAGCAGGTCGGACAGCGAGTTGCCGCCCAGCCGGTTGGACCCGTGCATGCCGCCGGACACCTCGCCCGCCGCGAACAGGCCGGGCACGGCCGCCGCGCCGGTGTCGGCGTCGACCTCGACGCCGCCCATGATGTAGTGGCAGGTCGGGCCCACCTGCATGGGCTCGGCGGTGATGTCGACGTCGGCCAGCTCCTTGAACTGGTGGTGCATCGACGGCAGCCGCTTCTTGATCTCCTCGGCCGGCAGGCGGGTGGAGACGTCGAGGAAGACGCCGCCCTGGGGCGATCCGCGGCCCGCCTTCACCTCGGCGTTGATCGCGCGGGCCACCTCGTCACGCGGCAGCAGCTCCGGCGGGCGCCGGTTGTTGGCCTGGTCGGTGTACCAGCGGTCGCCCTCCTCCTCGGTGGTGGCGTACTTGTCCTTGAACACCTCGGGGATGTAGTCGAACATGAAGCGCTTGCCCTCGGAGTTGCGCAGCACGCCGCCGTCGCCCCGGACGGACTCGGTGACGAGGATGCCGCGCACGGACGGCGGCCAGACCATCCCGGTGGGGTGGAACTGGATGAACTCCATGTTGATCAGGTTGGCGCCGGCCAGCAGGGCCAGGGCGTGGCCGTCGCCGGTGTACTCCCAGGAGTTGGAGGTGACGACGTACGACTTGCCGATGCCGCCGGTGGCCAGGACCACGGCGGGGGCGTCGAACAGCAGGAAGTTGCCGGTCTCGCGCCAGTAGCCGAACGCGCCGGAGATGCGGTCGCCGTCCTTCAGCAGGCGGGTGATCGTGCACTCGGCGAAGACCTTGATGTAGGCCTCGTGGTCGCCGTGCGTCTCGAAGTCCTCCTGCTGCAGCGCGACGACCCGCTGCTGGAGGGTGCGGATCAGCTCCAGGCCGGTACGGTCGCCCACGTGTGCGAGCCGCGGGTACTCGTGACCGCCGAAGTTCCGCTGGCTGATCTTGCCGTCTTTGGTGCGGTCGAACAGCGCGCCCCACGCCTCCAGCTCCCAGACGCGGTCGGGGGCCTCCTTGGCGTGCAGCTCGGCCATGCGCCAGTTGTTGAGGAACTTGCCGCCCCGCATGGTGTCACGGAAGTGCACCATCCAGTTGTCGTCGGAGTTGACGTTCCCCATCGCGGCGGCCGCGCCGCCCTCGGCCATGACGGTGTGGGCCTTGCCGAACAGCGACTTGCAGACGATCGCCGTGCGCTTGCCCTGCTGACGGGCCTCGATGGCGGCCCGCAGCCCGGCGCCGCCCGCACCGATGACGACGACGTCGTATTCGTGACGCTCGATTTCCACTGGAAGAAGTCCTTTATGCGAACGGGAAGGCGATGACGCCCTTGGCGACCATGCGGACGTAGAAGTCGGCGATCATGACCGAGAACATCGAGGCCCAGGCGAGCTGCTGGTGCTTGGCGTTGAGCTTGGAGACGAACGTCCAGGCCTTGTAGCGCAGCGGGTGACGGGAGAAGTGGTTGAGCCTGCCCGCGGTGATGTGCCTGCAGGAGTGGCACGACAACGTGTACGTGTTGATCAGCACGGCGTTGACGACCAGGATCCAGGTGCCGAGGCCCTGCGGCTTGTGCACCAGCGCCAGGACGGCGTCGTAGGCCAGCACGAGGCCGATCACGATGGCCGCGTAGAAGAAGTACCGGTGGATGTTCTGCAGGATCAGCGGGAACCGGGTCTCACCGGTGTACTTGCCGTGCGGCTCCTGGACGGCGCACGCGGCCGGCGACAGCCAGAACGAGCGGTAGTACGACTTGCGATAGTAGTAACACGTGAGCCGGAACCCGCCCGGCAGGCCGAGGATGAGCAGCCCCGGCGGCAGGGTGAACCAGTCGCCGATCGGCGCCCACCCGAACAGCCGCGCGCCCTCGGGGCACGCCGTGGTCAGGCAGGGCGAGGCGAACGGGGCGATGTACGGATCGACGAAATAACTGCCGTCGATGATCGCCCACACGCCGTAGACGAGGAACGAGCTGAGCCCGAGGAACGTCAGCAGCGGGACCAGCCACCACCTGTCGGTGCGCAGCGTGCGCACCCTCACCTGGGCACGTTGCCTTCTGACCGGGGCTTCGGGCGTCGTCTGGGTCATCGCGGACCTCTCCACCTCCCGCGGACCCTGCACACAGGGGGGTCCGGGTCGTTTCACTGGGCGCGCGTACGGCGGGTGCGGTACCGCTCTGGGCGCGCATTGGTGGGGGATACGTTACGACGACCGCATACGATTTTGTGAGCGGGGTCACTCACTTTTTCGATGACCCACTGTGATTCCTGTCACGTATACGCGTCAGGGCCGCGGGCCGGGCGCCGGCAGCTTCACTACGGTCACGAAAAAATCATCTATTTGCCGGACAACACGGATAAATTGCTCGAAATCCACCGGCTTCGCGACATAGGCGTTGGCGTGCAGCCGGTAGCTGTGCAGGATGTCCTCCTCCGCCTCGGAGGTCGTCAGAATCACCACGGGGATCGTCCGCAGGGCGGCGTCGGCCTTGACCTCGCTCAGCACCTCCAGGCCGTTCATCCGGGGCAGGTTGAGGTCGAGCAGGATCAGGTCGGGCCGGGGCGCGCCGGCGTAGGCGCCCTCCCGCCGCAGGTACGCCATCGCCTGCTCGCCGTCGTTGACCACGTTGAGCCGGTTGCGCACCTTGTTGAGGTCGAACGCCTCTCTGGTGAGCAGGATGTCCCCCTGGTCGTCCTCCACGAGGAGCACGTCTATCGGGCGCCAGTCCGTCATGCGTCGCCTCCCGCCGCCGGCAGCGTCCAGCGGAACGTCGTGCCGTGACCGGCCGGTTCGGCGTCCAGCCAGAGCTGCCCGCCGTGGTACTCGACGATCTTCCGGCAGAGCGCCAGGCCGATGCCGGTGCCGGGGTACACGTCCCGGGGGTGGAGCCGCTGGAAGATCAGGAAGATGCGGTCGGCGTATTTGGGGTCGACGCCGATGCCGTTGTCGGAGCAGCTGAACTCCCACATGTCGCCCTTCCGCTCGGCCGTCAGGCGCACGCGCGGCGGGTCCTCGGAGCGGAACTTGACCGCGTTCTCGACGAGGTTCTGGAAGAGCTGCGTGAGCTGCATCCGGTTGCCCTCGACCACGGGCAGGTCGTCGCGGGTGATGGTGGCGCCGGTGTCCTCGATCGTGGCCGACAGGTTCTCCAGGGCCCGGTCCAGGGCCTCGCCGGAGTCGGTGGGCACCCGCTCGCCGCTCACCCGGCCCACCCGGGAGAAGTCGAGCAGGTCGTTGATCAGGAGCTGCATGCGCTTGGCGCCGTCGACCGCGTAGTGGATGTACTGGCGGGCGCGGTCGTCGAGCTGCGGGCCGTACCGCTGCTCCAGCATCTGGGTGAAGCTGGCCACCTTGCGCAGCGGCTCCTGCAGGTCGTGGCTGGCGACGTAGGCGAACTGCTCCAGCTCGCCGTTGGAGCGGCGCAGCTCGTCGGCCTGGTCGGCGGCCCCGCGCCAGGCCGAGACGATGCGGCGGCGCATGGAGTCGACGTGGCTGGACAGCTCGCTCAGCTCGGCCGGCCGGTCGACGCCGAGCCGGTGGTCGAAGTCGCCGGCGGCGACCGTGCGGACCTGCTCGGTGAGCTGGTCGATGGGCTTGAGGACGGCGTACCTGATCACGAACGCCAGGCCCGCCCCGCCCGCCAGCAGCACCCCGAACAGCACGATCAGCGCCACGTTGAGCCGGTCGAGCTGGGCGGCGATCTCCGGCCTCGGCCCCAGGGCCCGCGCGTGCGCGATCATCGACATGGTGACCACCACACCGGTCGCGAACGCGAACCCCGCCAGCACGCCGATGACCAGGAACCAGCGGGCCACCGGCAGCCGGCCGAGCCCGGTCGGCGCCTTCGGCGGTGGCAGCGGATGGATGCTCATGCCTTCCTCCTCGACACCAGGACCACCGCGAGATCGTCGCTGAGCCGGCCGGCGTGCCTGATCAGCCGGTCGAGGTCGATCACGCCGTGCTCGCGCACCAGGCCGACCAGGCCCTCGACGCCGAGCAGCTGCTGCCGCTCACCGACGGCCGCCTCGATCAGGCCGTCGGTGTAGAGCATGATCGACCAGTCCTCGCCCAGGGGCACGTCGATGACCGTCCACCGGGCGTCGGGGAAGATGCCGAGCGGCGGCCCCGAGGGCGTGCCGGCCAGCACCGACGGCACGCCGTCGCGGACCAGCACCGGCGGCGGGTGCCCGACCACGCGCATCCGGGCCTGGCGCAGGTCGGGCGTGAAGGTGGCCATGCAGAGCGTGGTGAAGATCTCGGGTGCCTTGCGCTCGGCGCGCAGGAGGGCGTCCATCGTGCGCAGCAGCGTGTCGTCGGTCTGCCCGGCCAGCACCAGCGTGCGCCAGGCGATGCGCAGCGCCACGCCGAGCGCGGCCTCGTCCGGCCCGTGGCCGCAGACGTCGCCCACCACGACGTGCACCGCGCCGTCGGGGGTCTGGACCATGTCGAGGAAGTCGCCGCCCAGCAGGGTTCCCTGGTTGCCGGGCAGGTAGCGGATCTGGTACGTGATCGCCTCGGTGCGCAGCAGGGGCACGGGCAGCAGGCCGCTCTCCAGGCGGGCGTTCTCCTTGGCGGTCAGCTCGGCCTCGAACAGCCTGAGCTGGGCCAGGTCGGCGCGCTTGCGTTCCATGGCGTACCTGATCGACCTGGCCAGCAGGCGGGCGTCGATGTCCTGCTTGACCAGGTAGTCCTGGGCGCCCGCCTGCACGGCGGCCACGCCGACGTGCACGTCCCTGAGGCCGGTCAGGACCAGCACGGCCGTGTGCGGCGCCAGCGCCAGCACCCCCTCCAGCGCCTCCAGCCTGCTGGCGTCGGGCAGGGTGAGGTCGACGAGGACGCACTGGATCGTCGGGTCGAGCTTGGCCTTGGCCTCCTGGAGGCTGCGCGCCCAGAAGATCGTCGGTGGCGCCTCGGCCTGGTTGAGCAGTTCTTCGACGAGGAAGGCGTCGCCGTCGTCGTCCTCGATGAGGAGCAGTGTCAGCGGCTCGTTGAGGTTTGCCGTCACACACGCCTTTCCCGGGGGAGTCGGGCTGTTGCTGCTCATTCTGCGATGAGTTCGACCCCTTGCGGAAGCGTGCCTTCCTGCCCGGCCTCGACCACGAAGGCGAGCAGGGTCTCCCGGAACGCCTGCGCGGCCCTGGTGGGCTCGACGTCCTTGCGGTGGGCCAGGGCGATCGTCCGGCTCAGGCCGGGCGGGGCCAGCGGCGTGCCGGACAGGCCCGGCCGCCCGTCGAGCACCATCGAGGGCACCACGGCCACGCCGAGCCCCGCCTCCACGAACCGCAGCACCGCGTCCATCTCGCCGCCCTGCACCGAGAACCGGGGCTCGAACCCGGCCTGGCGGCAGGCGGTGAGAGTGGCCTCGCGCAGGTCGTAACCGCGCCGGAACATCACCATCTGCCGGCCGCGCAGGTCCTCGATCCGCAGGTACGGCCCCCGCGTCCGCTCGTGCGAGGGCGCGACCACGACCAGGTTCTCCCGCAGGATCTCCTCGGTCACCAGGGAGGGGTCGTCGCTCTGCAGCGGCATGATGATCAGCGACAGGTCGAGCTGCCCCCTGGCCAGCGCCCTGACCAGGTCGCGCGAGCCGCCCTCCTCCACCAGCAGCTCCACCCCCGGGTAGGCCCGGTGGAAGCGCGCCAGCGCGTCGGCCAGCAGGCCCGCGCACAACGACGGCGTGGCGCCCAGCCGCACCCGGCCCCGGCGCAGCCCGGCCAGCTCGGCCACCTCCTGCCGGGCGGTGTCGGCGTCGGCCAGCATGCGGCGGGCCAGCGGCAGCAGCGCCTCGCCCGCGGCCGTCAGCGTGACGTTGCCGCGCGCGCGGGAGAACAGCGGGGCGCCGAGGTCGTTCTCCAGAGCCTTGATCTGCTTGCTGAGCGAGGGCTGGGCGACCCGCATGCGCTCGGCCGCCTGGGTGAAGTGCCTGGTCTCCGCGACCGCGACGAAGTAGGCGAGCTGCTGCAACTGCATGTGATTTTCCTCGCACCGGCCGAGCATTTTTCCTTATGCCGACCGTATAAACCAAGCATCATAGCCGGAAGCTATGGAAACCAGATCCGTGATGACTTGGACGGATCATTGCTGGATACCTAGCGTTCAAACGTGACTGCCACGATAGAGCGCGGCGCCGCCACCGCGCCTGTTAACGCCCCCAAGGGTGCCTCGCCCGCACCGACGTCCAAGAAGCCGAGCCGGTTCCTGAGCTCGTCCAACGGCAAGAAAGTCGTCATGGCCGTCACGGGCGCCGTGATGGTGTCCTTCCTCGTCCTGCACATGCTGGGCAACCTGAAGATCTTCCTCGGCAAGGACTCGTTCAACGAGTACGCCGTCGCCCTGCGCACGCTCCTTGAGCCCATCGCGCCGTACCGGACGGTGCTGACGATCCTGGAGATCGGGCTCGTCGTCTCGGTCGTGCTGCACATGTGGGCCGCGATCTCGCTGGCGCGCAAGGCGGCCAAGGCCCGTCCGGTCAAGTACGTGGCCAAGAAGTCGCAGGCCAACGGCTACGCCACGCACATCATGCGGTTCGGCGGCCTGACGATCCTGCTGTTCGTGATCTGGCACCTGCTCGACCTGACCTTCGGCGTCGTCAACCCCAAGGGCTTCGACTCCGAGCCCGCCGACCGCATGGTCGCCGGCTTCGACCCGTCCCGCTGGTGGGTGACCCTCATCTACCTCGTGGCCGTCGTCATGGTCGGCCTGCACCTGCGGCACGGCATCTGGAGCGCCTTCCAGACGCTGGGCTGGGCCAACCGCAGCCGCTACCGCGGCCTGCGCCTGACGGCCGCCCTCGTCTCGGCGGTCCTGGTCGTCGGCTTCCTGGCCCCGCCCCTCGCCATCACGTTCGGAGTTGTGAAGTGAAGTACACCGAAGGCTCGGAGATCCGGGACACCAAGGCGCCCGCCGGTCCCATCGAGGAGCGGTGGGAGAAGCGGAAGTTCAGCGCCAAGCTGGTCAACCCGGCCAACAAGCGCAAGCTCAACGTGATCGTGGTCGGCACCGGCCTGGCGGGCGGCTCGGCCGCGGCGACCCTGGGCGAGCTGGGCTACAACGTCAAGTCGTTCTGCTACCAGGACACGCCCCGGCGCGCCCACTCCATCGCCGCCCAGGGCGGCATCAACGCCGCCAAGAACTACCGCGGCGACGGCGACTCGATCTACCGGCTCTTCTACGACACCGTCAAGGGCGGCGACTTCCGCGCCCGCGAGTCGAACGTCTACCGCCTGGCCCAGGTGTCGGTGAACATCATCGACCAGGCCGTGGCCCAGGGCGTGCCGTTCGCCCGCGAGTACGGCGGCCTGCTGGACACCCGCTCGTTCGGCGGCGCCCAGGTCTCCCGCACCTTCTACGCCCGCGGCCAGACGGGCCAGCAGCTCCTGCTGGGCGCCTACCAGGCGCTGGAGCGGCAGATCGCGGCCGGGACCGTGGAGATGCACACCCGCCACGAGATGCTCGACCTGATCGTCTCCGACGGCCGGGCGCGCGGCGTCATCGTGCGCGACATGGTGACCGGCGAGATCGAGCGGCACCTGGCCGACGCCGTGGTGCTGGCCACCGGCGGCTACGGCAACGTGTTCTTCCTGTCCACGAACGCCAAGGGCTGCAACACGACGGCCATCTGGCGGGCGCACGAGCGCGGGGCGTACTTCGCGAACCCGTGCTACACGCAGATCCACCCGACCTGTATCCCGGTCTCCGGCGAGTACCAGTCGAAGCTGACGCTGATGTCGGAGTCGCTGCGCAACGACGGCCGCGTGTGGGTGCCGCTGCGCAAGGACGACGACCGGGCCCCCGGCGACATCCCGGAGGAGGAGCGCGACTACTACCTGGAGCGCATCTACCCGGCCTTCGGCAACCTCGTCCCGCGTGACATCGCCTCCCGCGCCGCCAAGAACGTCTGCGACGAGGGCCGCGGCGTCGGCCCCGGCGGGCTCGGCGTCTACCTCGACTTCCGCGACGCCATCGGCCGGCTCGGCCGCGACGCCGTGGAGAAGAAGTACGGCAACCTCTTCGAGATGTACGAGCGCATCACCGGCGAGAACCCCTACGACGTGCCGATGCGCATCTACCCCGCCGTCCACTACACGATGGGCGGCCTGTGGGTGGACTACGACCTGCAGTCCACGATCCCCGGCCTGTTCGTGATCGGCGAGGCCAACTTCTCCGACCACGGCGCGAACCGGCTCGGCGCCTCGGCGCTGATGCAGGGCCTGGCCGACGGGTACTTCGTGCTGCCCACCACGATCGGCGACTACCTGGCCAACGGCCCGTACGGCGAGGTGGACGAGGAGGCCGTGGCCGAGGCGGAGATCAAGGTCCGGACCCGGATCGACCGCCTGATGTCGGTGAACGGCACCCGCACCCCCGACTCCTTCCACCGCGAGCTCGGCAAGCTCATGTGGGACTACTGCGGCATGGAGCGCACCGAGGAGTCGCTGCGCAAGGCCCTGGAGCGCATCCCCGAGCTGCGCGAGGAGTTCTGGAAGAACGTCAAGGTGTCCGGCACCGCCGAGGAGCTGAACCAGGTACTGGAGAAGGCCGGCCGCGTCGCCGACTTCTTCGACCTGGCCGAGCTCATGTGCCTGGACGCCCTCGTCCGCACCGAGTCCTGCGGCGGCCACTTCCGCGCCGAGTCGCAGGACCCCGACGGCGAGGCCCTGCGCGACGACGAGCACTTCGCGCACGTCTCGGCCTGGGAGCGCACGCCCTCCGGCGAGACGGTGCTGCACAAGGAACCGCTCGAGTACGAGTACGTCAAGATGACCCAGCGGAGCTACAAGTGAACCTGACCCTCAAGGTCTGGCGTCAGAGCGCCCCCTCGGACGCCGGACGCATGGTGACGTACCGGGTGGAGGACGTGTCCCCGGACATGTCGTTCCTGGAGATGCTGGACGTGCTGAACGAACGGCTGATCCTGGAGGGCGACGACCCGATCGCCTTCGACCACGACTGCCGCGAGGGCATCTGCGGCATGTGCGGCATGGTCATCAACGGCGTGGCGCACGGCGAGCAGCGCGCCACCACGACCTGCCAGCTGCACATGCGCCACTTCGAGGACGGCGCCGAGATCACCATCGAGCCGTGGCGCGCCGCGCC
This sequence comes from Nonomuraea sp. NPDC001636, assembly GCF_040298265.1. NCBI lineage: Bacteria > Bacillati > Actinomycetota > Actinomycetes > Streptosporangiales > Streptosporangiaceae > Nonomuraea > Nonomuraea sp. NPDC001636. The sequence goes on along the minus strand of NZ_JBEOZT010000005.1, from coordinate 140,337 downwards.
GTTCCCGGTGGTCAAGGACCTGGTCGTGGACCGCAGCGCGTTCGACCGCATCATCCAGGCGGGCGGATTCGTCTCGGTCCCGGCCGGCTCGGCCCCGGACGCGCACAGCGTCCCGGTGCGCAAGGAGGACGCCGACGCCGCATTCGACGCCGCGACCTGCATCGGCTGCGGCGCCTGCGTGGCCGCCTGCCCGAACGGCTCGGCCTCCCTGTTCACCGCCGCCAAGATCACCCACCTCAGCCTGCTGCCCCAGGGCCAGCCCGAGCGCCTGACCCGCGCGAAGGCCATGGTGGACCAGATGGACGCCGAGGGCTTCGGCGGCTGCACGAACACCGGCGAGTGCACGGCGGTGTGCCCCAAGGGCATCCCGCTGGACACGATCGCCCAGATGAACAGCGACTACCTCAAGGCCAACGCCAAGTAGGCCAGGTCGAGCAGGCCCCGTCCCGGAACGCCACCGGAGGCGGGGCTTCTGCTTTTTCCGGCGAGCTGTAACAACACGGACGTTCCCACCACTTCCCGGTGTCAGCAGAACGCATCAGGGACGAAGGGGCTGCGCGGTGACGGATGATTCCCACCGTTTCACCGGCATGTACGACGAATGCCGACAACGGGTGTGGGCCTACGCGGTCAGTCGTGCGGGCCGGCAGGTGGCCGACGAGGTGGTGAGCGAGACGTTCGCCATCGCGTGGCGGCGGCTGGACGACGTGCCGGAGCCGCCGCTGCCGTGGCTGCTCGGCGTGGCGCGCAACCTCCTGCGCGACGACGCCCGCTCACAGGCGCGCAGGGACGCGCTGGCCGCCGAGCTGAGCTCGTGGACCGAGGACGGCCGCCCGGACGTGGCCGAGCAGGTGACCGAGCGCATGGGCGTGCTGCGGGCCCTGGCCGAGCTGCACGAGGACGACCGGGAGGTGCTCATGCTGGTCGCCTGGCACGGGCTGTCGCCCAAGGAGGGCGCCCGGGTCGTCGGCTGCTCGTCGGCGGCCTTCCGCGTCCGGCTGCACCGGGCCCGCAAGCGGCTCACGCGAGCCATGGAGTCCGCCGAACCGTCCCGTCCCTACGTGCGCAACCTCAGCGAGGAGTGGTCATGAACCCGATGGACGAACTCCGGGCCGCGCGGCCCGCGCACCTCGGCGACCGGCCGGTGGACGAGCACACCAGGGCCGCCGAGCTCGCGCACGCCATGTCCGGGCCGCGCGGGTCCCGGCGCCGGCGCGCGGCCGTACGGCCGGTGTGGGGGCTCGCGGCCCTGGCGGCGGGGGCGACCGCGGTGGCCGTCGTGGTGGCGGGGAACGCGGCTCCGGCGCCCAGGAAGCAGGCTCCGCAGGCCGGGCAGAGCGCGTCGGCGACGCCGCGCAAGGTCACGCTGTCGGCCAGGGAGGTGCTGCTGGCCGCCGCGGAGAAGGCCGACCGGCAGCCCGACCGTACCGGCGACTGGTGGTACACCGTGACGGTGAGCAGGCACGCCTACCCCGCCGTCAAGGGCGGGTACCTGGTGCTGGACCGGCAGCGCGACGAGGAGTGGACGCCGCGCGCGACCGGCGGCGAGCAGTGGAGCCGCACCCGCCGGCTCGGCGCGCTGCCCGCGACCGAGGCCGACCGGCTGGCCTGGGAGCAGGCGGGCTCGCCCGCCGGGATCGAGGTCGTCGTGCCGATGAAGAAGGTGGCCCCGCTGACCCTGCGGACCACCCCGGACAAGGCCACGACCTCGCACAGCCCCCTGGTCGACGGCGACAAGGTGTTCTGGCTCGGCCGCAACGTCACGATGAAGGACCTGCGCGGCCTGCCGGACGAGCCGGCGAAGCTGAAGAAGTGGCTGCTCGACTCCTACGACGGGCATTCGACCGAGTCGTCCAGCGTGGAGATGTCCGCCGACACCTGGCTGTTCACGGTCAGCGTCGGGCTGATCGTCTCCATGCCGGTGACGCCGCAGGTGCGCGGCGCCGCCTTCCGCATGCTGGCCGGGCTCGACTCCGTCAAGGTCATCGAGAACGTCACCGACGCCGAGGGGCGTACCGGCACGGCCGCCGCCATCCGGCAGAGCGACGAGCGCACCGGCGTGCGGGAGAGCCGCCTGCTCTTCGACGAGGCCACCGGGCGGGCGCTGGGCACCGAGAGCGTCGTGGTCGAGCCGCGCGGCCTGTGGAAGAGCTTCGAGCCGGGCACGGTGTCGAGCTCCGAGGCCGTGCTGGAGGCCGGCTGGACGGACGCCGGCCCCAAGCGCTGAGCCCCGCGGCGGCCCGCGCCGTCAGTCGCGCAGCAGGTGCAGGCGGAAGCGCGTCCCGGCCGGCTCCGAGCGCACCTGGAGCAGGTCGCAGAGCTGGCGCACCACCCACAGGCCGTGCCCGCGCAGGGCGGTCGGGGCGGGCGGCAGGTAGCCGGGCAGGACGGCCGTCAGCTTGCCCGGGTCGGTCACGTCGCACACGACGGCGTTCCCGTCGGTCCAGATCGCGAGGTCGCCGTGCCCGCCGCCGTGCTCGACGGCGTTGGCGGCGACCTCGTTGACGGTCAGCAGCAGGCGGTCGGTCAGGGCGCGGGACAGGCCGAGCCGTTCGGCGGTCGCCCGCACGTGCCGGCGCACGCGGTGCAGGTCGCCGTCGAAGCGCAGCCCGGCGGCCCCGGGCGGCGGAGGCGGCAGCGGGTCGTGGTCGGAGGCGTGGCTGAAGGACTCGGGCTCGACGTAATCGGTGCTGGCACGGGGGCCGTCACCGGTCAGCAGCCCCGGATGGGTGCGGCGGGCGCCGCCGACGACCCGGTCCGGCAATGCGCGCGCGTCGAAGGCGCAGACCATCCAGGCCGCGCGGGCGGCGAAGGCGGCGTTGAGCGCCGACTCGTACCGGGTCCACTCGGCCTCCTCGACCGGGGTGCGGCCGTGCCAGACGGGCTCGCCGATCACCCTGACGCGGGGATGGGCGTCGAGGTAGCGGCCGTAGGCGGCCAGGGTGCGGCCCGGGGCGTCGTACCAGCCGCCGGCCTCGGCGAACTCCACCTCGCCCGCGTCGCCGCCGAGGGCCCGCGTGAGCAGGTCGATGTTGGCGGCCGTGGTCACCACGAGCACGCTGTCCCGCGCGGCCAGCCCGTCGCGGCAGAAGGGCACGGCCGCGGCCAGGAAGCCGGCGTCGGTGGAGTAGACGAGCGCCTGGTGGACCAGCGGAGGCTCGTCCGGCTGGCCGGCGACGGCGATCATGTGCGCCCCGCTTTCTCCGCGACGGCGAGCTGCTGCCCGGCCACGATCTGTTGGAGGGGTCGGGCCGTTCTCAACGGTATATCTCCCGGGTGCGCGCATACAGGGCGTATGTCGGCACACCACGGTCACCATAGCCAATGGAGCACGGACCCGGACCGGGCTCGCCAAGATCTCCGGGGCCGTACTAATTCGGTTGCAGGGGGTATGTCATGTCTGGCCAGATAGATCGTGTTCATGAAGGCGGCAGGGAGGAGGCGACATGGCGTACAACGAGGTGAGCGGGACCAAGCATCCGCTGCGGATGTGGGCGGAGCCGGAGACGGTCGAACCGCAGGCGATGCAGCAGTTGCGGAACGTGGCCAACCTGCCGTGGGTCCATGGCGTCGCCGTCATGCCCGACGTGCACCACGGCAAGGGGGCGACGGTCGGGTCGGTCATCGCGATGAAGGACGCGGTGTCGCCGGCGGCCGTCGGGGTGGACATCGGCTGCGGGATGACCGCCGTGAAGACGTCGTACAGGGCCTCGCAGCTTCCCGACAACCTGGCCTACCTGCGGGGGAAGCTGGAGCAGGCGATCCCCGTCGGCTTCCAGCACCACAAGCGGCCCGTCGATCCCGGCAAGGTGCACGGGATGCGGACGGCCGGGTGGGCGGAGTTCTGGCGCGAGTTCGACGACCTGGCCCCGGCCGTCCGCGCCCGCCGCGAGCGGGCCGAGGCGCAGATGGGCACGCTCGGCGGCGGCAACCACTTCCTGGAGGTGTGCGCCGACGACGAGGGCTGGGTGTGGGTGGTCCTGCACTCGGGGTCGCGCAACATCGGCAAGGAACTGGCCGAGCACCACATCGGGGTGGCCCGCGGCCTGTCCCACAACCAGGGCCTGGTGGACCGGGACCTGGCGGTGTTCCTCGGCCACACCCCGGAGATGGACGCCTACCGCCGCGACCTGTACTGGGCCCAGGACTACGCGCGCCGCAACCGGGCGCTGATGATGGGCCTGGTCTGCGACGTCCTGCGCCGCCACCTGCCGGGCATCGGCTTCGACCAGCCCATCTCCTGCCATCACAACTACGTGGCCGAGGAGCGCTACGACGGGGTGGACGTGCTCGTCACCCGTAAGGGGGCGATCCGGGCGGGCAGCGGAGACCTGGGGATCATCCCCGGCTCGATGGCCACCGGCACGTACATCGTGAAGGGGCTGGGGAACCCGCGGGCGTTCAACTCGGCCTCGCACGGGGCCGGGCGGAAGATGAGCAGGACCAAGGCCAAGAAGACGTTCACGGTCAAGGACCTGGAGGAGCAGACGTTCGGGGTCGAGTGCCGCAAGGATCCCGGGGTGATCGACGAGATCCCGGGGGCGTACAAGGACCTGGAGTCGGTGATGGCCGCGCAGCGGGACCTGGTGGAGGTCGTGGCGCACCTGCGGCAGCTCATCTCCATCAAGGGCTGATCGCCCGCCCGGCCCCGGAGACGGGGCCGGGCGGGTGCGCGGTCACGCGGGACGGCTCAGGGGTGCGGCGGGGCCGTCCCGGCGCGCTCCGCGGCGCTGCGCAGGACGCAGAACTCGTTGCCCTCGGGGTCGGCGAGCACCGCCCAGCCGGTGCCGTCCGGCTCGCGCAGGTCGGCGATCAGGGTGGCGCCCCGGCGCACCAGGCGCTCGACCTCCTCGTCGCGCGTGGAGTCGGGACGCAGGCACAGGTGCAGCCGGTTCTTGCCCGCCTTCGGCTCCGGCACCTTGTTGAAGTGCAGGATCGGGCCCTCCTTCAGCATCACCCGCGTCTCCTCGTCACCCGGGCGGTCCTCCGGGTGAACGGGACAGCCGGTCACCTCGCTCCAGAACCGGGCGAGCTCGTACGGATCCGCGCAGTCGATCGCGACGTTCTGCAATACCGACACCATGGATGGGATCCTGCCCCAAAGCAGGGCGCATGTCGCCGGAGACCCGCCCGGTCTTCGGCGCCGCTGTGGCGGAGATCACGCGGCTCGCCGCGGCGCCGAGACGACCCCGCCGCACCTGCGCGGTCGCCCTCCGGACGAGCCGGAAGGTCGTGGATTACGGGGGAGCCGAAATCGCATTTGTGTGTTGTTCGCCTGCCGTTCGCTTTCTTGATCACTCGCTGCGCGAAGCTGACGGGCGTTCAGAGCGACAGTAAGGATGAACATGCGCACCATCACCAAGACGCTCTTCGCCGCGGGCGTGCTCGCCTGCGGTCTGGCGAGCGCCCTGCCCGCACAGGCCGCCGTCGCCGCCGTGGACCCGGCCGGCGTGTGCGGGTCCGGGTTCCGCGTCATCGACTCGCACCCGTTCAAGTCCGGCAGCACGGCGCTGGGCACGATCTACCTGTCCTACAACTCCGGCACCGGCAAGAACTGCGTGGTGACGGTCAACAAGACGCCGTACACGCGGTGGATGCGGGCGACGCTGAGCGTGCAGGGCGGCGCGACCAGGACCGACGCCGGTGAGTTCAAGTCGTACGCGGGGCCGGTGATCCTGTCGGCCGTGGACACCTGCGTCAAGTGGGGCGGCGCCTGGGACGAGTCGCCGTACGTGTGGACCAGCGGCTGGAGCCACTGCGGCTGATCCCCGTCAGGACGTCCGGGCCTCGCCCCCGGGGCTCGGGCACCGCGGGACGCGTCAGGCGCTCCAGGCGGCGGTGCGGTCGAGGCGTTCGCGCCACAACTTCTCGCCGCCCCCGCCCGGCTCCCACCTGCCGCAGAACTCCAGCAGGTCGCGGCAGCGCGCCACCATCGACGCCTGCCGCTCGGCCCAGGACGGCACCGGGCCGCCGTAGGCGTCGAAGAAGCGCGGCAGCAGGGAGACGTGCTCGGGGTGGTGGCTGCGGACGATCCACTCGCACCAGGCGAGGTCCTCCACCGGCCGGCCCGGATGGGCCCACTCCCAGTCGAGGATCGCGGTGGTCTCGAACGTGGCGGGGTCGAACAGCAGGTTCTGGGGCCCGTAGTCGCCGTGCACGATGCCGAGGCGGTGGATGCGGGCCAGGACCCGGCCGCACTCGGCCAGCACCTCGGCGGCGCGGCCCTCGTCCAGCAGGTCCTGGCCGTGGGCGCCGGCCACGAAGCGGGTGGTCAGGCTCGTGGCGGTGATCTGGTGCACGCGCGGCACCGGCAGCCGGCCGCGCAGCCGGCGCAGGTATCTGCTCTCCGTGCCCAGCCTGAAGGCGGCCTCCGGGCCCTGGTAACACTTGACGACCAGAGCGCCGTCGCCGACCGTGCTGTTGGTGTACCCGTGCTCCACAGCCAACGATTCTGACGCACCGGCCCCCGTTCCGGGCGGCGCGGCGCGCTATCGGGACCGGGCCCGATACACGATGTAAGGGCGGAACAAATAGGTGATCGGCGCCGAAAGGGCGTGCACGAGGCGGCTGAACGGGAAAAGCACGAACAACGCCATCCCGATCACGGTGTGCACCTTGTAAAGGATGCTCGCCTGCCCCATCGCGGTGGCGTCCGGGGCGAGCACGAAGATGCCGCGGAACCAGGGGGCGACCGTCGTCCGGTAGCTCACCTCGCTCGGCACGAAGCCCGCCACCGTCGTCACCACGCCCGCGACGATCGCCGCGGCGAGCACCACGTACATGGTCTTGTCGTTCTTCGTCGTGGCCAGGAAGACGGGCCCGTTCGTGCGGCGGCGGTAGACCAGCAGGGCCAGCGCCACCAGCGTGGCCAGCCCGGCCAGGCCGCCCCAGATCAGGGCGTTGGCGTGGTACGCCTCGTTCGACACGCCGATCGCGTCCGTCCAGGAGAGCGGGACGAGCAGGCCGGTCACGTGCCCGATGATCACGAAGATCAGGCCGTAGTGGAACACCGGGCTGGCCACGCGCAGCAGCGGGCTCTCGTAGAGCTGCGACGAGCGTGTGGTCCAGCCGAACTTGTCGTACCGGTACCGCCAGATCAGGCCGCCGATGAAGATCACCAGGGTGACGTACGGCGCGACCACCCACAAGATGCTCTCGCCCCAGCTCACCGGTACCCTCCCACGGTCTCGGCGGGCGGCCCCCCGGCGGCCAGGCGGTGCGCCGCGGCGCGTTCGGCGGCCGTGGGCGGCGGCAGGGCCGCGCACACCACCCCGATCACCTCCGCGTACGGCGAGCCCAGCTCGGTCAGGGCGGACAGCAGCAGATCGAGCCCGATGCGATGCTCCCGCAGCAGCGCCGCCCCGGACGGGTCGAGCGCCGCGAACTCCAGCACGACCGGCAGGAAGTCGGGCAGCTCGTCGTCCATCAGCTCCCAGCCGGCCACGCGGTAACGCTGCTTGAGCGCGGCCAGGGACGCCCCGCGGCGGCGGGTGTCGCCGTCGGTGTAGTAGGTCAGGTAGAGGCAGCAGCGCCGGTGCAGGTCGAACGTGTCGACGTAGTGCGCGGCCAGGTCGCCCGCGTCCATGTCCGCGATCCGTGCCAGGAACGCCGCGAAATGCGGCTCGGCGGCCTCCTTGATCAGCGGCAGGCGGCGGTGGAAACGTTCGTCGGGGTAGGCGAGCAGGTGCGCGGCGGCCTGCCAGATCACGGCCTTGTTCATGATTTTCCCTTTTTTGGTGGGAAGAGTCCTGCTGGAATGCCCCGGCCGTCCCAGTTGAGGAGGTTCACCCGGTCGTGGGTGATCTCGTCGCTGGTCTGGCGGTCCTTGAGGCCGTGGAAGGACTCGACGGAGACCGGCAGCGGCTTGCCCGACGCCTCTCCGAAGGGGGCCTGCATGCCGGGGCCGCCGTAGTAGTCGAGGCTGCAGCCGGCCTCCTCGACCACGCCGGGCACGTTGCCGTACGCGGTCGGGATCACGTACCGGTCCTCGTACTTGGCCAGGGCCAGCAGGCGGTACATGGCCCTGATGTCGTCCTCGGTCAGGCCGGTGTCCGGCAGGACCGGCTCCTGCCCCAGGTTGACCCCCCGCATGTACGAGCGCATCGCGGCCAGACGGCGCAGCGCGGCCGTCACCGGGACGGGATCGCCCGCGGTGAACAGCTCGGCCAGGTACTCCACGGGGATGCGCAGCGACTCGATGGCGGCGAACAGGTTGTCGGCGTCCTCGCCGTCGTGCCCGGTGTTCGCCAGGGCGTCCACGACGGGGGAGAGCGGCGGGACGTACCAGACCATCGGCAACGTCCGGTACTCCGGGTGCAGGGGGAGCGCGATGCGATATTTCATGATCAGGTCGTAGACCGGGGATCTGCGGGCCGCCTCGATCCAGTCGGCGGGCAGCCCCGACGCGGCCACGGCCGGGTCGTCGGGATCGACGAAGACGCCGAGCTGGGCCTCGTACAGGTCCCGCTCGTCGGCCACCGAGGCGGCCTGGCTCACCCGGTCGGCGTCGTAGAGCAGCACCCCGAGATAGCGCAGGCGGCCCACGCAGGTCTCCGAGCACACCGTCGGCAGCCCCACCTCGACCCGCGGGTAGCAGAACGTGCACTTCTCGGCCTTGCCGGTCCGGTGGTTGAAGTACACCTTCTTGTACGGGCACCCCGTCACGCACATCCGCCAGCCCCGGCAGCTGTCCTGGTCCACCAGGACGATCCCGTCCTCGGCCCGCTTGTACATGGCCCCCGACGGGCACGAGGCCACGCAGGACGGGTTCAGGCAGTGCTCGCAGATGCGCGGCAGGTAGAACATGTACGCCTGCTCGAACTCCAGCCTGACCTGCTCCGACAGCTTCCCCAGCACCGGGTCGGGGGACGGGTCGCCGCCCAGGTTGTCGTCCCAGTTCGCGCTCCAGCGGATCTTCATGGGCTCGTTGCTGATCAGCGACCTCGGCGGCGCCACCGGGACGTCGTCGGACAGCGGGGCGCGGGTCAGGTTCTCGTAGTCGTAGGTCCAGGGCTCGTAGTAGTCCTGGATGGAGGGCATGAGCGGGTTGGCGAAGATGTTGGCCAGCTTGCGGAACCGTCCTCCGGCGCGCAGTGTCAGCCGGCCCCTGCGGTCGAGCTTCCAGCCGCCCCGCCAGCGTTCCTGGTCCTCGTACCGGCGGGGGTAGCCCTGGCCGGGGCGGGTCTCGACGTTGTTGAACCAGACGTACTCGACGCCGGGACGGTTGGTCCAGGTCTGTTTGCAGGTGACGGAACAGGTGTGACAGCCGATGCACTTGTCCAGGTTCATCACCATGGCGATCTGAGCCATGATCTTCATCAGTAGCGCACCTCCTGCGACCTGCGGCGAATGGTGGTGACCTCGTCCCGCTGGTTGCCCGTGGGGCCGAGGTAGTTGAAGGCGTACGAGAGCTGGGCGTAGCCGCCGATCATGTGCGTGGGCTTGATCAGCACCCTGGTCAGCGCGTTGTGGATGCCGCCGCGGCGGCCGGTCTCCTCCGACTTCGGCACGTCGATCAGGCGGTCCTGGGCGTGGAACATGTAGACCGTGCCCTGCGGCATGCGGTGGGACACGATGGCCCTGGCCACCACGACGCCGTTGCGGTTGACCGCCTCGATCCAGTCGTTGTCGGCGATGCCGAGCCGGGTGGCGTCCTCGGTGGACATCCAGATGGTCGGGCCGCCGCGCGACAGCGACAACATGAGCAGGTTGTCCTGGTACTCGGAGTGGATCGACCACTTGGAGTGCGGGGTCAGGTAGCGCAGGGTGGCGCTCTCGCCGAAGAGCTCGGCCATGTCCAGCGGCGGGCGGTAGACCGGCAGGGCCTCGCCGTACTCGTGCATCCAGTCGTGGTCGAGGAAGAAGTGCATGCGGCCGGTGAGCGTGTGCCAGGGCTTGCCGTTCTCGACGTTGATCGTGAACGGCGAGTAGCGGCGGTCGTGCGCCTCCTTGCCCGACCACTCCGGGCTGGCCGCGACGTGCGTGGGCCGGGCCTGGGTGTCGGCGAAGACGATGCGGTGGCCCTCGTCGATCAGGTCGTCGAAGCTCCGGCCGGTGCGCCGGGCGAGCTGGCGGAAGCCCTGGGCGGCCAGCCTGCCGTTGCTCACCCCGGACAGCGCGAGGATCGTCTCGCACGCCTTGGCGTCGGTGTCCAGCTCGGGGCGGCCCTTGGCCACGCCGCGCGGCACCAGGCCGCAGCGCTGGCCGAGCCAGGCGACCTCCTCGTCCGGCATGAAGGTCACGCCCTTGACCTGGAGGCCGAGCCGCTCGGTGAGCGGGCCGAGCGCGGCCAGCTGCTCCGCGACCGCGCCGTAGTCGCGCTCGACCACCTTCAGCGTCGGCTCCGGCGCGCCGGACGCGCGCCCGCCGGGCTGCCCGGTCTCGCCCGGCGTGTCGTGCTGGTACGGGACCACCACGACGTCCTTGCGCACCCCCAGCCGCTCCTTGGCCAGCGCGCTGAAGGCCCGGGCGATGGCGTGGAAGGCGGCGAAGTCCGTCCTGGTCTCCCAGGGCGGCGAGATGGCCGGGTTGAACGCGTGCACGAACGGGTGCATGTCCGTCGAGGACAGGTCGTACTTCTCGTACCAGGTGGCAGCGGGCAGCACGATGTCGGAGTAGACCGTCGAGGACGTCATCCGGAAGTCGAGCGTGAGCAGCAGGTCCAGCTTGCCCTTCGGCGCCTCGGGGTCGGGGTGCTCCAGGTTGGACGTGGCGCCGAGCAGGTGGTGCAGGAAGTACTCGTTGCCCTTGGCCGACGAGCCGAGCAGGTTGGACCGCCACAGGGTCAGCACCCGCGGCCAGTTGGCCGGGTCGTCGGGGTCCTCGGCGGCGTGCCGGAGCCTGCCCCGCCGCAGCTCCTCCAGCGTGTACGCCACGGGGTCTTCCTGCTCGCCCAGCTCCAGCGGGTTGCGGTCGAAGGCGGGCGACATGGGCATCCAGCCGTTGCGCACGGCCTCGGCCACCAGGTCGGCCGTGTGCCGGCCGCGGAACGCGCCGGGCCCGAGCGGCGAGGCCAGCGCGCCCGCGTCGAACCGGTCGTAACGCCACTGGTCGGTGTGCAGGTACCAGTACGGCGTGCCGGGCGCCTGCCGCGGCGGGCGCGACCAGTCGAGCGCGCCGGCCAGCACCGCCCAGCCGCTCTGCGGACGGCACTTCTCCTGGCCGACGTAATGGGCCCAGCCGCCGCCGTTGCGCCCCTGGCAGCCGGTCAGCAGCAGCAGCGACAGGAACGCCCGGTAGATGGTGTCGCCGTGGAACCACTGGGTGGCGCCCGCGCCCATGATGATCATGCATCGGCCGCGGGTGGTCTCGGCCGTCCTGGCGAACTCACGGGTGATCTTGACCACCCGCTCGGCCGGGACGCCGGTGACCGGCTCCTGCCAGCCCGGCGTGTACGGCTCGGCCGCGTCGTCGTACCCGCCCGGCCAGACGCCCGGCAGGCCCGGCCTGGGGACGCCGTACTGGGCGAGCAGCAGGTCGAACACCGTGGTCACCAGCCGTCCGCCGACGCGGGCGACCGGCACGCCGCGGCGCAGGGAGCCCTCGCCGTCGAAGCGCGGCAGCAGGAGCTGGGCCGACTCGCCGCCGTACAGGGTGAGCTTCGGGTCGACGTCCAGGTCGAGGTTCCAGCGGCCCTCGCCCGAGTCGGTCCAGCGGAAGCCGACCGAGCCGTTCGGCACCACCGGCTCGCCGGACCCGGCCATGAGCACGGTCTTCCACTCGGCCGCCTCCTCCGCCGAGCCCAGGTCCTTGGCCGTGAGGAACTTGTCCGGCACGTACGCGTCCTCGTGCTCGCGCAGCGTGACCAGGAAGGGCAGGTCGGTGCAGCGCTTGACGTAGCCGGTGAAGTAGGGCACCTCCCGGTCGACGAAGAACTCCTTCAGCAGCACGTGGCCCATGGCCATGGCCAGGGCGCCGTCCGTGCCGGGACGCACGCTCAGGAACTCGTCGGCGAACTTGGCCGCGTCGTTGTAGTCCGGCGAGACCACCACGACCTTCTGGCCCCGGTAGCGCGCCTCGGCCATCCAGTGGGCGTCCGGCGTGCGGGTGACCGGGACGTTGGAGCCCCACATCACCAGGTACGCGGCGTCCCACCAGTCGGCCGACTCCGGGACGTCGGTCTGGTCGCCGAACACCTGCGGCGAGGCCACCGGCAGGTCGGCGTACCAGTCGTAGAAGGAGAGCATCGTGCCGCCGATCAGCGACACGAACCGGGAGCCGACGGCGTGCGAGACCATCGACATCGCCGGGATGGGCGAGAACCCCGCGACCCGGTCGGGCCCGTACGCCTGGATGGTGTGCACGTGCGCCGCGGCGATCATCTCGACGGCCAGGTCCCAGGTCACCCGGACGAGCCCGCCCCGGCCGCGCGCGCCCTGGTAGCTCGCCCGCTTCTCCGGATCGGTGGTGACCTCCGCCCAGGCGGCCACCGGGTCGCCCAGCCGCTCCCGTGCCTCCAGGTAGAGCTGGACCAGCACGCCCCGCGCGTACGGGTAGCGGATCCGGGTCGGCGAGTAGGTGTACCAGGAGAAGGCCGCCCCGCGCGGGCAGCCGCGCGGCTCGTACTCCGGCCGGTCGGGGCCCACGCCCGGATAGTCGGTCTCCTGCGTCTCCCAGGTGATGATGCCGTCCTTGACGAACACCTTCCACGAGCACGAACCCGTGCAGTTCACGCCGTGCGTCGAGCGCACCACCTTGTCGTGACTCCACCGGTCGCGGTAGAACGCGTCGCCTTCCGTGCCGCCTTTCAGGTAGAGAGTCCGCAGGTCACCACTGGTGGCCGATCTGCGGAGGAACCGACCGGTCTTCAGCAGGAGATCCTCGGCGCTCATACCCCCACTTCATCACAGAAGGTAACCCTCTGTTACACAGGGTGTATGTCTGTGCTCCGTAAAGGTCAGGTGCGGAACCTGGCGCTGGCCACGGCGGCCTTCGCCGTGACGTTCTGGGCCTGGAACCTCATCGGCCCCCTGTCGGGCAGTTACAGCAGGCAGCTGCACCTGTCCGCGACACAGACCTCGCTGCTGGTCGCGATCCCGGTGCTGGTCGGCTCGCTCGGCCGCATCCCGGTGGGCGTGCTGGCCGACCGGCTCGGCGGGCGGCGCATGTTCGCGGTCATCTGTTTCGTGTCGATCGTGCCCGTCCTGTTCGTGGGCTGGTCCGAGTCGTACGGGTGGCTGCTGTTCTGGGGGTTCCTGCTGGGCATCCCCGGCACGTCGTTCGCCATCGGCATCCCGTTCGTCAACGCCTGGTACGAGCCCGCCCGCAGAGGGTTCGCCACCGGCGTGTTCGGCGCCGGCATGGGCGGGACCGCGCTGTCGGCGTTCTTCACCCCCCGCCTGGTGGAGGACTTCGGCCGGTTCCCGACCCACCTGCTCATGGCCGCGGTGCTCGCCCTGATGGGCGTGATCATGATCGGCGGCAGCCGCGACTCGCCCGCCTGGTCGCCCGCCACCGCCCCGGCCCTGCCCAGGATGCGCGAGGCCACGAAGCTCAGGGCCACCTGGCAGTGCGCCTTCCTGTACGCCGTCACCTTCGGCGGCTTCGTGGCGTTCTCGACGTACCTGCCGACCCTGCTCCAGAACGTCTACCACTTCGCCCAGACGGGCGCCGGGCTGCGCGCGGCCGGGTTCTCGATCGCCGCCGTCGCCGCCCGGCCGATCGGCGGCACGTTGTCCGACCGGATCGGGCCGGTCAGGGTGCTGCTCATCTCGCTGGCCGGGACGGTCGTGATGGCGGTCGCGCTGTCGTTCCGGCCGCCCGCCGAGGTGCCCGCCGGGGCCTGCTTCGTGCTCATCGCCTTCTTCCTCGGGCTCGGCACGGGCGGCGTCTTCGCCCTGGTGGCCCAGCTCGTCGAGGCGTCGAAGGTGGGGACGGTGACGGGGCTCGTGGGCGCGGCCGGCGGGCTCGGCGGGTACTTCCCGCCGCTGGTGATGGGGGCCGTCTACGGCGCGTCCGGGTCGTACACCGTGGGCTACCTGCTGCTCGCGCTGACCGCCCTGGTCACGTTGGCCTACACCGTGCGCACGTTCAGGCACGTGCCCGATCGTTAGCCAGGCGAAAAACCGTTTGCCGGGCCGGGCGCCGGCTTGTCAACCTTGTCAGGTCATGCGCTCCCTTCCTGAGGCCGATCCCGGCCTGCCCGACATCCGCAGCCCGCTCCGCTACCTGTGGTGGAACGCGCGGCGTCAGGGGCGTGCCCTGCTCGCCGGCATCGGCTTCGCCACCCTGTGGTGGCTGGTGCAGGCGCTCGTGCCCGCGGTGCTCGGCAAGGGCATCGACGCGGTCACCGCCAAGGACACCCGGGCGCTGCTGACCTGGGCGGCGATCCTGCTCGGGCTGGGGCTGCTGCAGGCGTTCACCGGGATCATGCGGCACCGGATGGCGGTGTTCAACTGGTTGTCGGCCGCCTACCGCACCGTCCAGGTGACCGCGCGGCAGGCCGCCAGGCTCGGGGCGACGCTGCCCAAGAAGGTCTCGACCGGCGAGGTCGTCAGCGTCGGCAACTCCGACATCGCCCACATCGGCAGCTCCATGGACATCCTGCTGCGCGGCACCGGGTCCGTCGTGGCCATCGTCGCGGTCACCGTGATCCTGCTGACCACCTCCGTCCCGCTCGGGCTGCTTGTGCTGTTCGGCGTGCCGCTCATGGCGCTCGCCGTCTCGCCGCTGCTCAAGCCGCTGCACCGGCGGCAGAAGCGGCAGCGCGAGCTGACCGGCGACCTGTCCACCAGGGCCGCCGACATCGTGGCCGGCCTGCGGGTGCTCCGCGGCATCGGCGGCGAGCAGGTGTTCGCCGGCCGCTACGGCGAGGAGTCCCAGCGCGTGCGGCACGCCGGGGTGGGCGTGGCCCGGGTCGAGTCGCTGCTCGAAGGCGCCCAGATCCTGCTGCCCGGCCTGCTCATCGCGGTCGTCACCGGCATCGGCGCCACGTTCGCGGTCGGCGGCGAGATCAGCACCGGCGACCTCGTCGCGCTCTACGGCTACGCCGCCTTCCTCATCGGCCCGCTGCGCACCTTGACCGAGGCCGCTGACAAGCTCACCAAGGGCCACGTCGCGGCCCGCCGCGTCATCCGCATCCTGGCCATCGAGCCCGAGGTCGCCGGCGGCACCGAGACCAGCGGCGGCGGCGTGCTGCGCGACTGCTACAGCGGCGTCACCCTCCAGCCCGGCATGCTCACCGCCGTCGCCGCCGACGCGCCCGAGGAGGCCGCCGCCATCGCCGACCGCCTCGGCCGGTACGCGCCCGGCGACGTCACCTTCGGCGCCGTCGAGCTGGCCTCGCTGCCCATTGCCGAGATCCGCGCGCGCATCCTGGTCGCCGGCAACGACGCCCGCCTGTTCACCGGCAGGCTCAGGGACGAGCTCGACGTCCGCGACGCGGCCACCGACGAAGACGTGCGCGCCGCCCTGCACGCCGCCTGCGCCGAGGACATCGTCGAGGCGCTGCCCGACGGCCTCGACGCCCAGGTGTCCGAGGCCGGGCGCGAGTTCTCCGGCGGCCAGCAGCAGCGCCTGCGCCTGGCGCGGGCCCTGGTCGCCGACCCCGAGGTGCTCATCCTGGTCGAGCCCACCAGCGCCGTCGACGCCCACAGCGAGGCGCGCATCGCCGAGCGGCTGGCCAAGGCGCGCGCGGGCCGCACCACCATGATCTGCACGACCAGCCCGCTGGTGCTCGACCGGGCCGACCACGTGGTCTACGTGGCCGGCGGCCGGGTGCTGGCCGAGGGGACACACCGGCACCTGCTGGACGCGTCCCCCGAGTACGCCGCGACCGTGACCCGAGGGGAGGGCTGACCGTGGCCCGCGAGATCCTGCCGGTCGCCGACCGGAGACAGGTGCGCGCCTACGCGCGCAGGCTGACGCTGAAGTACCCGCGGCAGCTCACCGTCGCCCTGGCCCTGCACGGCCTGGCCGCCGTCGCCGGGCTCGTCGTGCCGTGGCAGCTCGGCAGCCTGGTCCAGACCGTCCAGGACGGCGGCGAGGTCGACGGGCTGCTGGTGGCCGTCGTCATCGGCGCGTTCCTGTTCCTCCAGGGCCTGCTGGTCCGCTTCGCCGTGCTGGCCTCGGCCAGGTTGGGCGAGAAGGTGCTGGCCGAGCTGCGGGAGGAGTTCGTCGACCGGGTGCTCGGCCTGCCGCTGTCCACGGTCGAGCGGGCGGGCGCCGGCGACCTGATCACCCGTACCTCCCGCGACGTCGACTCGTTGTCCAGGACCGTCCGGCACGCCGTGCCCGAGACGCTCATCGCGCTGGTCACCTTCGTGATCACCATGGGCGCGCTGGTGCTGGTCAGCCCGCTGCTCATGTTGCCGATGCTGGTCGCCGGCCCGCTGATCTGGTTCGCCACCCGCTGGTACCTCAAGCGGGCGCGCGACGGCTACCTGCGCGAGAACGCCGCGTACGCCGACATGACCGAGGGCCTGGCCGAGACCGTCGAGGGCGCGCGGGCCGTGGAGGCGCTCGGCCTCCAGGAACGCCGGCGCGCGCGCACCGACGGCGACATCCGCCGCTCCTACGCCGCCGAGCGCTACACCCTGGGCCTGCGGACGCTCTGGTTCCCCGCGGTCGAGCTCGGCTACGTGATCCCGGTGGTCTCCACGCTGCTGGTCGGCGGCCTGTTCTACACCAACGACTGGGTGACGGTCCAGCAGGTCACCGCCGCCCTGGTCTACGCCCAGCAGCTCATCGACCCGCTCGACCGGTTCCTCATGTGGATCGACGAGCTCCAGGTGGGCGGCGCGGCCATGGCCCGGCTGCTCGGCGTGGCCAACGTGCCCGACGACCGCGCGCCCTCCGCGGCCCGCCCGGCCGGCGAGCTGCTGCGGGCCGACGACGTCAGGTACGCCTACCGCGAGGGCCGCGACGTGCTGCACGGCGTGTCGCTGACCGTCGAGCCGGGTGAGCGGCTGGCCATGGTCGGCCCGTCGGGGGCCGGCAAGTCGACGCTCGGGCGGCTGCTGGCCGGCATCCACGGGCCGCGCACCGGCGAGGTCAGCGTGGGCGGCGTGCCGCTGGTCGAGCTGCCGCTCGACGACCTGCGCGGGCACGTCGCGCTGGTCACCCAGGAGCACCACGTGTTCAAGGGCACCGTCCGCGACAACCTGCTGATCGCCCGCCCCGGCGCGGACGACGCGGCGGTACGCGCGGCGCTGGCCGCCGTCGACGCGCTCGACTGGGTGCGGACGCTGCCCGAGGGCCTGGAGACCGAGGTCGGGTCCGGCGGCACCGCCGTGCCGCCCGCGCAGGCCCAGCAGCTCGCGCTGGCCCGGCTGGTCCTGGCCGACCCGCACACGCTGGTGCTCGACGAGGCCACCTCGCTGATCGACCCGCGGGCCGCGCGCCACCTGGAACGTTCGCTGGCCGCCGTCCTGGAGGGCCGTACGGTGATCGCCATCGCCCACCGGCTCTACACCGCGCACGACGCCGACCGGGTGGCCGTCGTGGAGGACGGCCGGATCACCGAGCTGGGCCCGCACGAGGAGCTGGTCGCCGAGGGCGGCTCGTACGCGGCCCTGTGGGCGAGCTGGCACGGCACCCCCGCCGCCACTCCCTAGGCCACGGGCTCCCAGACCGGTCCTTCGGCCGTGTTCCGCGCGCGGCCGAAGACCACGTCGGCGAAGTGGATGCCGAAGCCGATCGTGTCCGGCCGCAGCAGCTCCTCGACCAGCCGCCGCCGGTGCACGGTCGACGCCACGCTGTCCAGGTCGGAGCCGGCCGGCCACTCGGGACGGCGCACCTGCACGGGGGAGTGCAGGGCGTCGCCGAAGGCCAGCAGCCGCTGTCCGCCCGAGGTGATCGTGTAGGCGGTGTGCCCGGCGGTGTGGCCGGGCGCGAACGTGGCCCGCACGCCGGGGAAGATCTCCTCGCCGTCGCCGAACGTCCTGACCCGGGGGGCCATGGTCGTCAGGGCCTCCGCCGGCGTGCCGAAGTCGAGGGTCCGGTGGCGCTCGGTCCATTCGGGCTCGGCGAACAGGAACGCGGCGGACGGGAACGCGGGCCCGCCGGCGGCCGGGCGCCAGGCCCAGCCGATGTGGTCGATGTGCAGGTGGGTGAAGGCCACCGCCTCGACGTCCTCGGGACGGCGGCCCAGCCGGGCGAGGTTGTCCAGCAGGTCGCCGCCGCGCAGTTCGCCGATCAGCGGGTCGGCCGGGTCGTCCGGCTGGTGCACCGGGCCCACCCCCGCGTCGATCAGCAGGGCCCGCTCGCCCGCCTCCACCAGCAGGCCGCCGATGCCGGCCACGAGGTTGCCGGTCTCGTCCAGGTGGTCGGCGTTCTCGGCCCAGTCGCGCTCGGTGGTGCCCGGCAGCCAGCCGTACGGCTTGAGCCGCACGCTCCCGTCGGGCACGAACGTGACCTTGAGGTCGCCGACCCGCAGCGACCGGAGGGTGGACGGGCGGCGCAGACGAAGGCTCTCAGAAGTGCTCATGGCGGAAACTTATAGCTAGAACCTTTCAAGTTGCAAACATCCAAGCTTGAGGTAGTTTTGGGGTATGACAACGTCCGAAGCCGAAGCGCGGGCCGCGGCCGAGCGGAACCTCTGCGGCCTGGTGGGCACGCTCGCCAGGCACATCGAGGGGCACGTCAGGGAACGCGCGGCCGCGCTCGACCTCACCACCGCCCAGGCGGTGGCGCTGCGCGAGCTGACCGGCCCGATGACCATGAGCGACCTGGCGGGGCGCATGGGATGCGAGCCCTCCAACGCCACGTTCGTCATCGACCGGCTGGAGCAGCAGGGGGTCGTGGAGCGCCGCCCCCATCCGAGCGACCGCCGGGCCAAGCTGCTGGTGCTCACCCAGGAGGGCGCCGGCCTGCGGGAGCGCCTGCTGGGCCTGCTGACCGAGGGCTCGCCGCTGGCCGCCCTCACGCCCGACGAGCAGTCCGTGCTCCAGGAGCTGCTGGAGCGGGCGGCGCCGCGGTAGCGCCCGCCGGGGGTTGCGATGATCGTCCGGCGCTGTCAGCATCGTCGGAGTGAGCACCTGGCAGCGCGCCTGGGAAGGCGTGCTCGGACTCCTCGCCCTGCTGGGCCTGGCACTCGTCCTGATCACTACGGTCAGTGACCGCCTGCTCGACATCCTCGCCCACGCCGGGCAGCTCGGCCTGATCGTCATGGGGTTCGGCCTGTCGCTGCGCACCGGCACGCCCAATCTCGCCGTGGGCGCGGTCGCCGCCGCGAGCGCCGCCTTCGTGGCGTCCACGGCGGGCGCCGGGGTGCCGCTGCCGCTGGCTATGCTGCTCGCGCTCGTGCTCGCCGGGCTCCTGGGGGCCGCCATGAGCGCGTTCACGATGCTGCTGACGGCCCCGGCCTGGGCCGTCACGCTCGGGGCCGCCGTCGTGTGCGAGGCGGTGGCCGTCGCGCTGCTCGGCGACGGGACGATCCCGCTGGAGAGCGCCGCGCTCTATCCCGGCCCGCTCGGGTTCGCCGTGTTCGCGGTCGTCTCGATCGCCGGCGGCCTGCTGTGGAACCGGCAGGAAGTGCGCAAGGAGCTCGGCGCCGGATGGCCCGGCGCGGTGCTCGGCCTCGCCGGGTCGAGCATGCTCGCCGCCGCGGGCGGCATCGCGCTGCTGCTGCGCCTCGGCGCGGCGCCGCCGGGCGACCAGGGGCTCTACAGCACCGTGTTCGCGCTCGCCGCCGTCCTGCTGGGCGGCACCAGCCCGTACGGCGAGCGCGCCGGCGTGGCGGGCACCGTGCTCGCCGTGCTGATCCTGGCCGTGGCGCAGGGCCTGCTCGCCTACCTCGGCGCCCCCTTGTGGGTGTTCCTGCTGGTCATGGGGCTGGTCGTGTTGATCGGCCTGGGGGCGTCGAGGCTGCTCGACGCCCTGCGGGCCGCCTAGTACTCCAGGACGCCTTCGTCGGAACCGGCCCGCTGAGCGTGGAGACCCAACGATCTCACCAGCTGGGTGAGTTCGGCGTGGAAGAGCTTGTCCGGCGAGAGCGTCTGGGCGCGCAGGTGGCCGTAGATCTCCAGCGTGACCAGGCCGTGCAGGTGTCCCCAGATCCGCAGCGCCAGGGCCACCCCGGCCGGCGGTAGCGCGGGGAACGCCGGGCGGACCTTGTCGAGCAGGCCCGGGTCGAAGTCGTCCCAGCCGAAGTCGCCGTCCCCGTGCGACCGTTCGGCGCCTCCCCAGGCCGTGTCCGCCAGCGCGGCGATGCCGACGCAGACCCGCCGGGCCGCGTCCGGTGCGGCGCCGCCGGCCGGGGCCCGGTAGCCGGGAACGGGGTCGCCGTAGATCAGCCGGAAGCCCTCGGGGTTGGCCAGCGCCCAGTCGCGGAAGGCGTGCGCCCAGGCTTGGATCCGCTCCGCCGGCCCGCCCTGCGCCGTGGCGGCCCAGGCGGCGTCGACGGCGTCCGCGAGCGCGGTGTACACGTCCGCGATGAGGACGGTGACCAGGTCGTCGCGGGTGGCGAAGTAGCCGTAGATGGCGTTGGCGGTCATGCCCATCTCACGGGCGATCGCCCGCAGGGTGATCGCGTCGGGACCGCCCGAGCCCATCAACCCCAGCGCTGTGCGCTTGATCTCCGCGGTCGTCTCGGCCCGCAGTCGCTCGCGTCGTTCAGTGCTCCGGGTGCCTGCCATGGGCCCACTTTACAGCGTCACCCGGCTGATTGCCGTACATAAACTTCACGCCGTATAGTCGAGTGCACGGCGTGAGGTCGTCCGGCCTCATACGTCCATCCGGCATGACCACGGCACGAATCAAGGGGAGAACCATGCACATCGGCGTCATCGGAGCCACCGGCACCATCGGCAGCCGGGTCGTCAGCGAGGCCCTTCGACGCGGACACCGCGTCACGGCGTTCAGCCGGGACGCCTCCGCGATCACCGACCAGCGGGAGAACCTCAGCTGGGCGAGCATCGACGTGCTGAACGCGGCCAGCATCGCCGCCGTCCTGCCCGGCCTGGACGTCCTGATCAGCGGCTTCCAGCCCGGGAACGCGGCGAAGAACTTCGCCGACACCGTCCAACGCTCGATCGCGGACCCGACCGTCTATGCGGCTGCCGCCCAGGCCCTGCTCAAGGCGTTGGAGAGCCACCCCCGCACCCGGCTGATCGTCATCGGCGGCGCCGGCAGCCTGGAGATCGAGCCGGGCGTCGTCCGAGCCGACCACGAGGAACTCATCCACGCCTCGCTCGACGAACTCGGCCTGCCCCGCCAGTACGCCGCCGCCGTACGCGGCCACCGGGAGGCGCTGAACGTCCTGCGCGCCTCGAACCGGCTCTGGACCTACTTCAGCCCCGCCGAGCAGATCGCCCCCGGCGAGCGCACCGGCCGCTTCCGCATCGGCGGCGACCAGCCCGTGCTGGACGCCGACGGCCTGAGCCGGATCTCGGCGGAGGACGCCGCGGTCGCCCTGGTGGACGAGGCGGAGCTGCCGCACTTCGTCCAGCGCCGGTTCACCGTCGGCTACTGAGCCTGCTGCTGACCCGGCATCCGCCTGCCGGCGTCCGTACGCCGGATCAGCCGCACTCTGCCGATCCCATCGATCACGCCCCCGCGCGGGCTGCTGACACTAGCCGAGCGCCTTCTTCAGGAAGTCGACCTGGAGCAGGAGCAGGTTCTCGGCCACGACCTCCTGGGGCGTCATGTGCGTCACGCCCGACAGCGGCAGCACGCTGTGCTGGCGGCCGGCCGCCAGCAGTGCCGAGGACAGGCGCAGCGTGTGGGCGGCCACCACGTTGTCGTCGGCCAGGCCGTGGACGAGGAGCAGCGGGCGTTCGAGCTTGGGCGCGTCGGCGAACAGCGAGGAGTTGTCGTAGACCTCGGGCTGCTCGTCGGGGTGACCCAGGTAGCGCTCGGTGTAGCAGGTGTCGTACAGCCGCCAGTCGGTGACCGGCGCGCCGGCCACCGCCGCGTGGAAGACGTCGGGACGCCGCAGCACGGCGAGCGCGGCCAGGAAGCCGCCGAACGACCAGCCGCGGATGGCCACCCTCGACAGGTCGAGGTCGTCGGGGTACTGCTCGGCCACGCCCTGCAGGGCGTCGATCTGGTCCTCCAGCGCCGGGGTCGCCAGGTCGCCCAGCACCGCCCGCTCGAACGCCGGACCGCGGCCCGGCGTGCCGCGTCCGTCGGCCACGATCACGGCGAAGCCCTGCTCGGCGAACCACTGGCTCTCCAGGAACGCGCCGCGCCGGTTGAGCACCCGCTGCGCGTGCGGGCCGCCGTACGGGTCCATCAGGACCGGCAGCCGGCCCGAGCCCTGCTCGTACCAGGACGGCAGCACGACGGCCGTGGCCAGCTCCCGCCGGCCCGAACGCCCCAGCGACACCCGCAGGTCGAGCCCCGGACGCTCGGCGTACGACGGGATCGGGACCGCCATGCCGTCGCGCCGCACCACCGTGGTCGAGACGCCCTCGGCGTCGAGACTCTGCTCCGACAACACGCCGACGCCGCCGGACATCCGCCCCGAGAACACCCCGGACCGGGTCGAGACCGGCAGCAGCGAGTGGCCGTCCCAGGTCCACAGGTGGATGTCGGTCGGGTCGCCGCCGCTGGCGCTGAACAGCACGCTGTCGTGGTCGACGTCGAGCACCGACCGGACCTGGAGGGTCGGCGGCGTGACCGCGCGGTCGCCGACGAACAGCCGGTGGCCGCCCTCCGACGTGGCCACCCAGACCAGCGAGCCGTCGTCGAGGTGCGCCGGCACGCCGGTCACGATGTCCACCCAGGCCGGGTCGGTGTCCTCGCGGACCAGCGTGGACACGCCGGTCGCCGGATCGACGGAGAACAGCCGCAGCGTCTTCTGGTCGCGCGTCATCGTCACGATCGACAGCGCGTGGTCGTCCCAGGCGGCCGTCGTGAGGTACTCCTCCTCGAACGGCACCGCCACCCGCGAGCCGTCGAGCCCGAGCACGAACAGCTCGGTGCGGGCGTTGGGCGTGCCGGCCGCCGGGTAACGCTGGGCGACGGCCGGACGCGAGGGGTTGGCCGGGTCGGCGATGTACCAGGTGTCGACCGGCTCCTCGTCGGCCCGCTCGACCAGCAGCGCGTCGCCCGACGGCGACCACCAGTAGCCGCGCATCCGGTCCATCTCCTCTGCGGCGATGAACTCGGCCAGGCCGTAGGTGACGGTCGGCGACTCCGGCGTGGCGAGCACCTCGCCGCGCCCCGAGTCGAGGTCCTGGACGTGCAGGGCGCCGCCGGTGACGTAGGCGACCTGCCGCCCGTCGGGGGACAGCCGGGGGTCGATGACCGCGCCCGGCGTCTCCAGCCTGCGGGTCTCGCCGCTGGCCAGCTCGACGACGTAGAGCCCGC
Source organism: Nonomuraea sp. NPDC001636 (assembly GCF_040298265.1). Classification (NCBI taxonomy): domain Bacteria; kingdom Bacillati; phylum Actinomycetota; class Actinomycetes; order Streptosporangiales; family Streptosporangiaceae; genus Nonomuraea; species Nonomuraea sp. NPDC001636. The sequence continues at coordinate 117,087 of NZ_JBEOZT010000005.1, read as the reverse complement.
CGGACAGGGCGAAGGCCGCCCTGGTCAGCGCGGCGTCGGCGCCGTAGGCCACCACGCCGCCGGCCGCCTCACGGCTGCGCTCGCGCCGCGCGCGCTCCTCCGGCGGCAGGTTCTCGTCGTCGGCGTGGAGGGTGCGGGGATCGACCACCAGGCGTTCGACGTGGGTTTCGGTGTCGAGCTCCCACAGGCAGGTGACCGGGTCGGTGCCGGACCTCGTCCGCAGGAAGACCACTCGTCCGCCGTCGGGGGAGATCGTGAACCCCCTGGGCACTCCCAGGGTGAACCGGCGGGTCCGTGCCGACAGTCGCGGGAAGCTCTCACTCATGGGCTCAATCCTGCCAGTATCCAGCCATTGTTACGCTCATGACTATGACTGATCGCCGCCTCCTGCTCGTGCACGCTCATCCGGACGACGAGTCGATCGGCACCGGCGCGACCATGGCCAAATACGTCGCGGAAGGCGCCCACGTCACGCTGGTGACCTGCACGCTGGGGGAGGAGGGGGAGGTCATCCCCGCCGACCTCGCCCACCTGGCGGCCGACCGCGACGACCTGCTCGGGCCGTACCGGATCGGGGAGCTGGCGGCGGCCTGCCAGGCGCTCGGCGTCGAGGACCACCGCTTCCTCGGCTCGCCCGGACGCTGGCGCGACTCCGGCATGATGGGCGTCGCCACCAACGACCGTCCCAACGCCTTCTGGCAGGCCGACCTCGACGAGGCGGCCGGCGAGCTGGTCAAGGTCATCCGCGAGGTGCGCCCGCAGGTGCTGGTGACCTACGACGCCAACGGCTTCTACGGCCATCCCGACCACATCCAGGCCCACCGGGTGGCCCGCCGCGCCTTCGAGCTGGCCGCCAAGCCCGACTACGTCCCGGGCGGCCGGCCCGCCCCCCGCCAGGACGAGCCGTGGCAGATCGCGAAGTTCTACCACACGGCCGTGCCCAGGTCCGTCATGCGGCGCACGGCCGAGGCGCTGCCCGGCTCCGGCACCGGCTTCCTCGTCGAGGACGTCGACGACATCCCCTTCGGCAGCCCCGACGAGGACATCACCACCGAGATCGACGCCCGTCCCTGGGTCGGCAACAAGCGGGAGGCCATGCGCGCCCACGCCACCCAGATCACCGTCGACGGCCCCTGGTACGCCCTGTCCAACAACATCGGGCAGGAGGTGCTCGGCGTGGAGCACTTCGTCCTGGCCATCGGCGTGCCCGGCCGGCCGGTGCCCGGGCCGCCGGTCGACGCCGGCGGGCTCGGCGAGCCGCACAACCGCGAGAACGATCTCTTCGCGGGCATCCACTAACCTCGTTCCCCATGGAGCATCGCAGCCAGGCGGAGTCGGCGCTGGGCGGGGCGGCGTACGGCATGCTGTTCGTGCTGGGTGTCGTGCTCGGCGTCGTCGGCGGGTTCACGCACGCGCTCGACCATCTGGGCGCGGTGCCGTGGGTGGCGATCGGGTGGGTGCTCGCGCTGTTCCTCCTCCCGCTGGGGGCGGCCAAACTCATGCGGACGAAGCTCGCCGCGTTCGCGGTCGGGCTCGGCTGGCTGCTGGTGACGATGCCGTTCACGCTCGAACTCAGTGCCGGAGATCTGGTGATCTCTCAGGGGGCGGCGGGGTACGTCTACCTGTATGGCGGATTGCTGGCTCTTGTGGTGGCGTTCCTGTGCTCGCCCTCATCCGGTGGGGGTTCGTGGTTGTTGCGGGGATACCCACCTCCAAAGAATCCGACGTAGAGGCATAAAGTAACGTCGTGCATTCCATAGAGCGGCATGTGGACCCGGGAAACTACCGTAAGGTCGTCGGCCGCTTCGCCACGGGAGTCGCGATCGTCACGACCCGGCTCGGCGGCGTGGACCACGCGATGACCGTCAACTCCTTCACGTCGGTGTCGCTCGACCCCCTGCTCGTGCTCTTCTGCGCCGAGAAGGTGGCCCGTTTCCACGACGCCGTGATCGAGGCCGGGGTGTGGGGCGTGTCGGTGCTGCACGCCTCGATGGAGGACGCCTCCCGCTTCTTCGCCCATCGCGGCCGTCCGCTGAACGGGCAACTGGCCCGGTGGGAGCACCATCGCGGGGAGTCGGGGGTGGCGCTGTTCACGGGCGCCCTGGCCACGGTCGAGGTCGCCACGACGGCGGTGTACGACGGCGGCGACCACTCGATCGTGCTCGGCCAGGTGACGGCCCTCGGCACCCCCGCGGACGGCTCGCCGCTGCTCTACCACGACGGCCGCTACAAGAACCTCTGACTCCCCGGCTACACCTGGCCGGTGCCATCGGGGACACCGAGTCGCACGCGAACTTCGTCGCGCTCAAGGAAGGGGCGGGCGGCGTCCCGGCCGGGGCGCCGCTCGGTCCCGCTCTGCGAGGTGACCGGCCGGGATCGGAACGCGCGGAAGCCCGGGGTGTGTGCCGATCAGCCTTCCTCGTGCCGCTGCCGGCCGTGCCGCTGCCGGCTGTGCCGCAGGCGGCTGTGCCGCAGGCGGGCGTCCTGGCGGGCGTCCTGGTGGGCGTCTTGGTGGGCGCGAAGACCTTCGGGCGCCCGTCGTGGTCGCGGGCCGCGGTCAGGGCTCAGGAGGTCTCGGCCGGACGAGGGTCGTTCTGACGTTCCTCGTCCGGGTCCGCCGTGGCGGGGGCGGGCCGCTAGCGCGGGGGCAGCGGCTGCGTGGTGTAGAAGCGGATCTCGTGGCCGTCCGGGTCGTGCAGGCCGGGCAGGATCCAGCCGATGGTCGCCTCGTGCACGCCGGCGTGGCTGTCGCCCAGCGTGGTCAGGTGGGCGGCCAGATCCTCGATGGCCTGCTTGTCCGGGACGCCGATGGCGAAGTAGTCGAAACCCGCGGCGGCCCTGGCCCGGTCCGGGTCCAGCCGCAGCGCCAGTACCGGGCCGCCGCTCGGATGGGCGAGCGCGTAGCCCATCGGCACGCCCCGCTCGACGAACTCGATGTCGATCTCGTAGCCGAACCGGGAGCGGTACCAGGCCAGAGAACGGTCCAGGTCGGTGACCGGGAGCTTGAGGTGGTGCACGCCGTCCAGGCGCGGGAGGTACGACACGGCAATCCCCTCTCTGCAGTTGCACTGCATCGATGCAGTTATGCTGCATTGTATGTCGGACCCCGTCAAGCGTGATCTGCGCGCCGCCCGCATCGCCGCCACCGAGGAGAAGATCCTGGCCGCCGCCACCGAGCTGTTCCTCCGCAACGGCTACGCGGCCACCACCCTGACCGCCGTCGCGCAGGCCGCCCAGGTCGGCGACCGTACCGTCTACCTGCGCTTCGGCACCAAGGCCGCGCTGCTCAAACGCTGCGTCGACGTCGCCTTCGCCGGTGACGGGGCCGCCGTCGACATCACCGGCCGCGACTGGTACGTCCGCGCCGGCACCGCCCCCACCGCCGGGGAGCGCATCGCCGCCCTGGCCGGGGGCAGCCGCCAGATGGCCGAACGCGCCGGCGACCTGCTGGCCGTCGCCCTGCAGGCCGCTCCCACCGAGCCGGACCTGGCCGCCGCCACCCGGGCCGGGCGCGAGGCCACCCGCGCGAACATGCGCGCCTTCTGGGACAAGATGGCCGCCGACGGGCTCCTGGGGGGTGGGCGCGACCTTGACTGGCTGACCGACACCACCGCCGTCCTGGTGCACACGGAGACGTACCTGCTGGGGCGGGAGATGTTGGGCTGGGACGCCGACGCCTACGAACGCTGGCTCACCGACACCCTCACCCGCCTGCTCCCCACCACCCCACCGCCCCACCCCACCACCGCTCTCCAGTGACCTGCCCGCGCCCGGGGCGTACTGGGCCACGAGTTCGGGGAACGGTGGGGCGGTAGCGCGGCGCTACCCCACCACCGCCCCACAGTGACCTGCCCGCGCCCGGGGCGTACCGGGCCACGAGTTCGGGGAACGGTGGGGCGATAGCGCGGCGCGGATCCGAGAGGGGGACGCGGCAGGCGATGGGGACATGACTCGGGCCAGGCGTTGAGGCCTGGCCCGGGGTCATGCGTTGTGTCGGTCAGAGGTTACTGGGTGGGGGGCTCCGGCGGGGTGGGGGTGTCGGTGGGGGCGCCGGTGTCCGTGGAGGTCACGGTCGGGGTCGGGGTCGGGGTCTCGGAGGGGAGATCCGTGGGTGGCGCGCACGTCGGGATGTCCGTCGGGACGTCCGTGGGGACGTCGGTCGGGGTGCCGGTGGGGTTGTCGGTCGGGACGTCCGTCGCGGTCGGCGTCGGCGTCGGCGTCGGGGTGTCGCTCGCCGGTGGGGCGGGGGCCTGGGCCGGGGCGTCCGGGACGTCCGGGGATTCCGAGACCGAGGTCGACGGCGTGGCGGTCGGCGGTTCGGACGGCGGAAGCGGGGTCGTCGGCGGGGCGGGCTGACAGGTGAACGTCACCGTCGGCCCCGGCATGGTCACCGTCGGGCCGGGCACGGTCACGGTCGGGCCGGGCTGGGTCACCGTGGCGGTCACCGTGGCCTGCTCGGTCACCGTGGACGTCACGGTCGCCGTCGCGCTCGGCGCGGCCGTGGCGGTCGGCGAGACCGTCACGGTGCGGGTCGGCCAGGGGAGCGGCTTGACCTTGACGGCCGGCTTGCCCCTCGCCTTGTACGTGCCCTTGCCCAGCTTCTTCGTGGTCTGCCCGGCCCCGGTGGTGACGGGGAACTGGGCGGTGGCGCTCCTGCAGGACTTGCTCCTGCACACCTTCTGCTTAACGGTGAAGCGGGCCGCTCCGTCGTACTTGACGGACACATTCAAGTACGAGACGCCCTTCTTCTTGACCACCTTCGTCGTGGCGGTGTAATCCCCGACCGAGGGCGTCGCCGTGGGCGTCGCTGTCGGGGTCGCCGTCGGGGTCGCCGTCGGGGTCGCGGCGACGGGTAACGCCACCTGCGCGCCGGAAGGAGAATCGGTGGAACGTAGGGGATCGGTGGCTGATGTCTGGGTGATCGCGACTCCGCCGGCTCCGGCCAGTGCAACAGCGCCGAGCAGCGCGCCCAGGATGGAGAATCTCATAATCCTGCTCTTGTGGGAGATTTCAGGACGCAGATCATTATTCCGACTTGTCAAGATTGGTCAAGACTGAGACGCATGAACAGACGCCATCGGTTCCGGCGGGCGGTGAACTATGTGAACCTCGCCACCCCGCTCGGACTCCTCATCTCGATCGTCGGCGGCGCGGCCCGCCGGCCCGGCCCCGACGGGCTCATCCTCGCCTTCGGCTACCGCTACCGCTTTCCCGTCGCGGGCGCGTTCACGGTGGGGAACGTCGTCCTGACCAGGCAGGACGAGCTGGACGACCGGCTCATCCGGCACGAAGCACGGCACGCCACCCAGTGGGCCTGCTGCGCCGGGCTGCCGATGCTCCCGCTCTACCTGCTGGCCATGCTCGTGTCGGTGGTCGTGTGCGGGCATCAGGCGTCGTACAACGTGTTCGAGCGGCTGGCCGACCTGGACGACGGTGGCTATCCGCGCGCGCCCGTGCGGTGGCGGCGGCGACGGCATAACGGCTGACCCATTACCCCGTCCTCAATGTTTCGCCTGGCCGAGGCGGGGGCTGAACCGGCCCAGCGCGACCGCCGCGATGGCCAGGGCCGAGATCGTCCCGGCTGACAACACCGATGCTGTGGACGGCCCCACGACCGCAACCCCCGCCACGGCCAGGCCGGAGACCAGCGCGGCCACCGCGACGTACGCCCAGGTGGCCAGGCGTACGGCCCGCAGCCGCGCGCCCTCGGACGGGAGCGTGCGGGACAGGAGCCAGGACAGGGCAGGCAGGAGGAGCACCCCGTGCATGAGCACGGCGTGGGCCGGTTTGAGCGCGGTGGCCACCGTGTAGGCGAGCTGCTGGTCGCCCGTCATCACCGCCACGACGCCACGGGCGATCATCACGCCGCCGAAGACCATGGACGCCAGCAGCGTCGCGAAGCCCGCCCGCACCGCCAGACGGGTGCTCGGGGCGATCTCCGGCGCCGGGCGGAAGGCGGCGACCGTCATGGTGATCGCGATGACGATGAGCGTGATGCCGAACGCGGCCAGCGTGCGGGCGATGGCCGTGTCGAGGGGGGTCTCCATGTTGAAGTGGGACGGCACCCCGCGCCACGCCTGAAGCGTGATCAGCGCCACCTCGACCGTGGAGGCCACCGCGAACGCCCCGAGGACGAACGCACGGGCACGCAGCCGTAACCACTGGGACACCCAGGTCAGGGTCAGCACGCTCAACCCGAACGACACCCCGAACGTGAACGGCTTGCGCCACGACACGGCCCCCTCCCACGGGCCGCCGGCCACGAGGAGCACGCCCAGGTGCGCCAGGCCCACGAGCAGGAGGAAGACCCCGACGGAGTACCAGAGGCGATCGGAGTACCGGAGGCGAGTCATGCGGCCATGCTGACAGCGGCCGGGGGCCCGGCGCGTCGGACCGCGGTCTGGCCTTCGACTACGACCACGGTCGTACACCGGACGGACCGCCCTACCCCCGCCGGCCCGTCCTCCAAGAAGGACGGGCCTCAGAGAGGGAGGACGCCCTCAGAGAGGGGCGGAGGGGAAGGTCAGGGCGTCAGGGTGAGGGTGTGGACGGCGGCGTTCTTGACCGACTCGGGCTTGGAGTACATCGGGAGCAGATCACCCCGAGCCCACGCCTCGGCCTGGTCCCAGTAGTTGTCGTGGAAGGCGTGCCCCGAGGCGCCCGTCAGGTTGATCCAGCGGGACTTGTCCAGGTCCGCCAGGTCGACGACCATGCGCATCGACGGCACCGCCGTGACCCCGTACCCCTTCTGCACGTTCCACCCGGTGGCGTTCACCGCGTCCTTGTTGCCGGGCACGGCGAACGGGCCGCGGTTGAACAGCGCCTCCACGGGGGCGAGGCCCGACGTGCCGAGCGTGCCGTTGACCAGTTCGAGCTGGTGCAGGTCGCCCCACTTCCAGGACCTGACGTCGGTGCCGAACAGCTCCGACAGCTCGTGGTAGGCCGAGGCCATCGCCTGCCGCAGCATGTCGTCGCGGGTCTCGGTGAGGTTCTTGGTGGTCACGTCGTCCCAGAAGGGGTCGTCGGGGGTGGTGAGCAGGTTGGCGACCACGTCGTACCAGCGGTCGCCGCCCCCGGGCCACACCTGCTCGGGCAGGTCGTCGTCGAACGTGAGCATGAGCAGGTGCCGCCACACCGCGTTGTAGTAGGCGGCGGGGGCGGAGTCGAGCCCCTGGGAGTGGTCCCACGTGCGCAGCAGCTCGCGGGCCTGGCGGGCGGGCCCGGCCAGGTCCACCCGCAGCAGCGCGGGCACCAGCGTCCCGGCGAACTCGTTGGAGGTGTCCTGCTGGATGTCCGACATCGTCCCGGCGTCGATCTTGCCCTTGCCGATCGCGGACTCGATGAGCTCGCGGATGCGCTGGGAGCGGTAGCCGTAGGACCAGTCCTTGGTCAGCAGCGGCTGGTAGCGGCGGGGGTCGATGACGGCGTTGTTGGCCGTGACGACGAACCCCTCGGCCGGGTCCTCCACCGTGGGCAGCTGGTCGTAGGGGATGGGCGCGGCCTTCCAGTCGTACTCGCCGGTCCAGCCGGGCACCGGCCAGGCGCCGTCGCCCTTCTCCCGTACGGGGATGCGTCCGGGGGCCTGGTAGCCGATCTTGCCGCTGGTGTCGGCGTAGATCAGGTTCTGGGACGGCACCTCGAACAGCGCCGCCGCCGAGCGGAACTCGGGCCAGTCGCCCGCCTTGTTGAGCGCGAAGATCGCGTCCACGGTCCTGCCGGGGGTGAGGGCGGTCCATTGCAGGGCCACGGCGTTCGCCTCGCCGCTCGGCCGGGCGTCCGTCATCACCTCGTTGATCAGCGGGCCGTGCCGGGTGCTCTTCACGGTGATCGTGACGGGGTCGCCGCCGGCGACCTTGATCTGCTCCTGCCGCGTCTCCAGCTTGACCTGCTCGCCCTTGTACAGGTACGTGTCGCCGTCCACCTTCTCCAGGAAGAGGTCGGCCACGTCCGGCCCGAGGTTCGTGAACCCCCACGCGATCTTGTCGTTGTGCCCGATGATCACGCCGGGCACGCCGGAGAAGGTGAACCCGGTGACGTCGTACGGGCACTGCTCGGACAGCTTCCTGCAGTGCAGCCCGGCCTGGTACCAGACGGACGGCATCTGCGGGGACAGGTGCGGGTCGTTGGCCAGCAGCGGCTTGCCGCTGGTGGTGTGCGCGCCGGAGACCACCCACGAGTTGGAGCCGATGCCCTCGCGCTCCTCGCTGCTCATCGTGCTCGGCACGGCGTCGAGCGTCGCGGCGGCCTGGGAGAGCGCGCGCACGCCGCCGATCCGCGGCTCGGCCTGCTGGTCGTAGCGGCCGTGGGAGAGCGCGCCCTCGCCGACGATCGGGGAGTGGCGGTCGTACGGGTAGCCGGGGTAGAGCTGTTCGACGCGCTCCTTGGGCAGCTTGGTCAGCGCCAGGGCGCGGTCGATCTCGTCCTCCATGTTGGAGCGCAGGTCCCACGCCATGGCCTTGAGCCAGGCGACGGAGTCGACCGCGGTCCACGGCTCCGGCCGGTAGTCGCCGTTCTGCAGCTTGAGCACCGAGTATTCGAGGCTGCGGTCGGAGGCGTTGGGGTTGGCGTCCAGCCAGGCGTTCACCCCTTTGGCGTACGCGGCCAGGAAGTCCTGGGTCTGCCGGTCGAGGCCGGGCAGCTCCTGCTCGGCCACCCGGCGCCAGCCCATGGTCCGCAGCGCCTTGTCGTTGCCGAGCGTGGCCTTGCCGAACAGCTCGGAGAGCCGTCCGGCGGTGGTGTGGCGGCGGAAGTCCATCTCGAAGAACCGGTCCTGGGCGTGGACGAAGCCCTGCGCCATGAACAGGTCGGCCGCAGTGTCGGCATAGATATGCGGAATCCCCGATCTATCGCGATAAATCTCGACCTTCTCGGTGAGTCCGGGCAGCCGCAGCGTCCCGTCCACCTGCGGGAACGACTTCCGTACCGTGTACACCAGGACCCCGGCCAGCACGAGCGCCAGCACGAGAAGCACGGTCAACACCCGGGCGAACCACCGGAAAGGCCACGGCATCCACGCAAAGGGTCTCACCGATACCTCCATCTTGCCGAACTGGAACAAGTCTGGCAGTACCGGCTCACTGCTCCGGCCGTTTCAGGTGGTCGGAGCGGCCTCGCGCGGGGAGCTTCCGGTCAGAGGGCCCAGCTCTGTCCCTCTGGGGTGTCGGTGACGCGAACCCCCAGGTCGGACAGCTCGTCCCGCAGCCGGTCGGCCGCCGCCCAGTCGTTGGCCGCCACCGCCCGCTCCCGCTGCGCCAGCAGCTCGCCGGCCCCGGCGGGCGGCACCCGCGGCTTGCCGATCTCCGTGGACAGGTCGAGCGCCAGCACCTGGTCCAGGTGCAGGAACGTCTCGAACTTCGAGCCGGGCGCGACCGACTCGTCCAGCTCCAGCTCCCGCAGGACGGCCAGCGCCCCCGGGGTGTCCAGGTCGTCGTCGAGGGCCGCCCCGACGCGCTCGGCGTACGACGAGGCCATGGGCGCGCTGGGCGACTCCGACCACTCGGCCACCCGCGCCCGCCACCGCCGCACCGTGCGGTCGGCGGCCCGCAGGACGTCCCAGGACAGGTCGAGCCGCTCCCGGTAGCGGTGCCCGAGGAAGGCCAGGCGCGCCGCCAGCGGGTCGAGCCCGGCCGCCACCACGTCGGACAGCAGCACCGCGTCGCCCGCGGATTCGGCCATCTCGCGCCCGTCGAACAGCGGGCGCTCGCCGTGCACCCAGTGGCGCACCACCTCGTGGCCGGTCGCCGCGTCCGACTGGGCACGCTCGGCCTCGTGGTGCGGGAAGCACCGGGCGGCGTCGCCGACGTGCAGGTCGATCCGTTCGCCGAGGAAACGCAGCGACAGCGCCGAGCACGCCACGTGCGGGCCGGGCAGGCCCCGGCCCCAGGGCGCGTCCCGGCCCTGGTCGCCGTCGGCGGGCCGCCACAGGGCCCAGTCGGCGTGGAAACGTCTGTGCGGATCGGCGGCGTCGGTAGGGTCGGTGGGGTCGGCGGGCTTGAGGTCGTCCAGGCGGGTGCCGGAGATGTCGCCGTACGCCGGGAACGTCCGTACGTCGAAGTACACCGAGCCGTCCGGCGCCGGGTAGGCGTGCCCGCGCTCGACGAGCCCGGCGATCAGCTCGATCATCAGGTCGACCGTCTCCCCGGCGCGCGGCGCGTGCTCCGGCGGACGCAGGTTGAGCGCGGCCGCGTCGTCGACGAACGCCTCCTCGTGGGCGCGGGCATGCCCCCCGGGACCTCCGAGGTCGGCGACGTGCCGGCAGGCCACGACCCGGGTACGCCGCCCCTCCAGGACCCTCCTGACCAGGTCGGACAGCACGTACGCGCGCAGGTCGCCCAGATGGACGCGGCGGTGCAGCGCCGGCCCGCACGTGTACACGCGCACCGCCCGCCCGCCCGAGATCTCCTCGACCTGCCTGGCCCGGGTGTCGTGGATCCGCAACATCACCCGAGCCTAGCCCTCACCCGCCGAGGAAGCCGAGGATGTCCCTGTCCCCTCGCTCGCGCAGCCTGGCCAGCACCTCCTCGCGGGTGGCCGTGTCGGGCAGCCCGATGCGGGCCCCGATCAGCCGCAGCCCCTCCATCTCGGAGTGCACCGGGGCGGTGTAGCCGATGAGGTAGAGCGCCCGGTTCAGCGGCGGCATCGCCACGGCGGCCGCGGGCAGGTAGCGGGTCAGCAGCTCGCCGCCGTCGGAGACGGTCAGGAACACGTGGTCGCCCTCGCTCGCCTTGAAGTCGGCCAGCACGTTGCGGATCGACCCCATGGTCGGCTGGTTGTGCCAGCTGATCACCACGTCGCCCGAGGGCGTCGAGGCGGTCAGCGACCCGCCGGGAGCCATGCCCAGGTAGGCGGCGAACCCGGTCGGCAGGGGCGAGCCCGACCCGCGCAGGTGCTCGGCGTTGACGTCCACGCGGTGCCACCACCGTCCGTCGCGGGAGCGGAAGCTGCGCCGCGTCTCCGAGACGTCCTTGCGCGGCTGGTACGGCTCCGACTCCCCGGTCGGGGACGTTCCGGCCACCCTGATCCAGCCCCGCTGCGTGCGTTCGAACCCGGGACCGCCCGAGTAGGCGCGCACCGAGCTCTCGCTCACGTCGTAGCGGGAGGTCAGGTTCGTCACGATCGTGCTCACCGAGGCCTCGCCGCCGGCCCGCTCGATCTCCCTGGAGATCATCTCCCTGATGCCCAGGTACTCGTCGCCGCCCCACCTGGTCAGCCCGTACTTGTTCCGGTCCACCCGGCGGAAGCGCTCGTCGGCGGTGAGCTGGTTGCGGATGCCGACCAGGCTGTAGTCCTCGCCGATGCGTTCCTGGATCTCCTCGGGCGACAGCGGCGTGCCCGCCACCGCCAGCACCGCCTCTGCCTTCTCGTTGATGCTGCGCGGCCAGGGCACCACGTGCCGGCCGAGCACCCGGAGCTGCGGCACGGCGAGGATCCACCGCTCGGCGACGTCCTCGCGGACGCCGAGCTGGGCCACCATGGACACCGCCTCGTCGAGCGGCCGCGGCCCGTCGGTGAACAGCTGCCGCGTCTTCTCCCGCAGCTCGTCGGCCCCGCCGGAGACCAGCCACCCGTCGGCCTGCTCGTAGCCGGTCAGCAGCGTGCGGACGAACCGCCACGCGGGGATGCCCAGCGTGCGCAGGTCGCCGCGGTGCCACGGCACGGCGGCGGCGAGGTCGTCGGCCGGGACCGCCGACCCCAGCCTGCCCCTCAGCCACGTCACGTGCGCCACCAGCCCCGCCGCCTCCGGCGAGCCCAGCCAGGCCTCCACGTGGTCGCGCAGGTCCCGCTCGATCTGCCTGATCCGCTCGCGGGTGACCGAGAAACGCTGCGCCAGCTCGTCGAGCGTGGCGCGCTGCGCCGCGTAGAGCCGGTCGCGGGCGATGGCGCGCTGACGGTCGTCGAGCGCGGCGAACACCGCGTCGATCAGCTCGGGAAGGGGCTTGTCGGGCCGGGCCGGGACGGGCAGGGCGGCGGGCGCGGGTTCGAGCAGCCGCTCGAACACACCGGTGAACAGCTTCTGCACCACGTCCTTGCCCAGCGACTCCGGCGTGCGCTCGGCCTCGGCGGGGTCGGAGAAACGCAGCAGCGGCAGGATGTCGCCGAGCAGCAGGTGCCCCCAGCAGGCCACGGCCAGATCGGCCAGGTGACCCGCCACGGTCTGCGTCCCGACGATCGCGCACGCGCGGTCGAGGGGGATCGCCTGCCACCAGGCCTCGGGCAGCTGGGGCTCCTCCACGATCGGCGCGATCTGACCAGGGGAGGTCCAGCGCAGGGGTGGCGCGAGGTCGCTCAGGCTGAGGTTCATTGAGGTCCAACCGGCAAAGGGAAGATATCCGCAGTTCAGACTATGTGATCAGGGGGACAGAAATGGGCTCCCCCTTCCGGAATGCGAGATATAGAGCATCGTTCGGGCCCGTGTGCAGGCGACGAACAGTATGCTCCGCTCGCGTTGCAGCGCCCGAGCCCGCGCGGCCGGGTCCTCGGGCAGCGGTCCGGGCACCACGCCCTCCGCCACGCCGACGAGCGCCACCCGTTCGAACTCCAGGCCCTTCAGCTGCTGGAAGGTCGCCACGCGCACGTCCAGCCCGTCCAGCGCCTCCCGGGCGGCCCGGACCAGCGTGGGGGTGCGCGCCCCGACGGCGATCTCGCCCTCCGGCACGCCGTCCGCCAGCCAGCCGCCGACCGTGGCCCGCAGCCCGGCCAGTTCGGACTCGGGCGTGTCGTACGCCCGGACCACCGGCCGCCGGCCGTTGTGCGTGGCGCGGTAGCCGAACAGCTCGGCCACGCCCTTGACCAGGCCGTTCGCCGGGCCGCCGCCGCGCAGCCGGACCACGTAGGACAGGATCTCCTGCGGCAGCCGGTAGGAGATGCGCAGGTCGTGCTGGACGGCCGGGATGCCCACCGCGCCGAGCGCCACCCGCGTGTCGGTCACCCGCTGGTGCGGGTCGCCCACCACGAACAGGTCGTCGTGCGCGTGCGGCGCCGCCGCCCGCAGCAGCCGCCACTGCGCCGGGCTGATGTCCTGCGCCTCGTCCACCACGATGTGCCGGTACGGCTTGCGCCCCGGCTCCACGTCGTCAAGCAGGTCGCCGGTCGTGATCGACAGCAGCCTGATCGCCTCGTCGGTGAGCTGGGCCAGCGACCGGGCCCCCGGGCCGACCAGGGCGGGACGGCGTCCCTCCGCGCCGGCGACGATCCGCACGGCCAGGCGCTCGGCGTTGTCCACCTCGACGCGCTTGCGCACGGTCTCGTCATCGATCAGCACGTCCAGCCGGCCGGTCAGCTCCTCGGCCAGGCTCTGCGAGAACGTCACCAGCAGCACCGGGCCGCTGCCCCGCGCCGCCAGGTGGGCCGCCCGGTGCAGGGCGATGATCGTCTTGCCGGTGCCCGCGCCGCCCACGACCAGCACCGGCTGCTCGTACCGTCCGGCCCTGGCCAGCCGGTGCTGCGTCGGGTGCAGGAACGTGCACCAGTCCGGGGCCCCGAGCACCCGGTCGAGCTCCACCTTGTCGGCGGCGAACACCGCGCGGTCCGGGCTGCGCAGCAGCGCCGCGTGCAGGTCGTCGGGGTCGATCGCGCCCGTCTCCTCGTCGCGGGCGCGCCAGTCGTCCAGCTCCCGCCACGCCTCCGACAGCGTGCCGCCCCTGGCCAGGACGGCCAGCGGCGCGTACTGGGTGGGCGGCAGCAGCGGTTCCAGCGCGGCCACGTCGGCCTCGGTGGAGATCAGCCGGACCAGGGGCAGCGCGTGCACGTCGATGCCGAGCGCCAGCAGGTCACCGTCGCAGATCTGCTCGAACAGCCGCGAGGGGCGGGCCGACCTGCGTAAGGCGGGCTCGACCCGGTCCAGGGTCTCGGCGTCCCACTCCTCGACGACGCCGATCACCGGGTTGACGCCGTACCGGTGACGCTGGGCGTACGACCACGCCTCCGGATCGGGCCGCACGGTGAGCAGCCAGTAGACGTCGCGCTGCCGGACCACCACGCCGCGATGCCCGTCGGCCAGGCGCAGCGTGGCGACCTTGGCGTCCCGGCAGCCCCGCACCCGCTCGGGGTGCGGGGCTCCGGACACGTTCAGCAGGAACCGGCGCAGCGCGACCACGGCGTCCCTGCGCACCGGCTGAGCCAGTGCGCCGAGCTCCCCTGGAAAGTCGGGGCCGATCGCGAGCCGCGGCACGGGCGGTCAGTCCAAGAGGGCGAGCAGGTCGCGGTCGCCGCGTTCGCGGAGCCTGGTGAGCAGGTCGGGCAGCCCGACGGGGCCAGTGAGCCCGATCCTCGTCGCGATCACCCTGGCCGCCTGGTCCCGGGTGCCGCCCGGCGCCGTGTAGCCGACCAGGCGCAGCGCCTTGGTGATGCTCTCGGCGTTCTGGGCGGCGACCGGCAGGTGACGGGCGCGCAGGACGCCCTCGTCCGACAGCGTGAGGAACAGGTGGCCGCCCTCCTTGGCGCCGACGTCCACGAGCAGGCGCTCGATGGACTCCAGCACCGGCCTGCCGTGCCAGGTCATGGTCAGCTCGCCCGCCGCGCTCCTGACCGCCCGGCTCTCACCGGGGGACAGGCCCAAATAGGCCGCGAAGCCCGTCGGGAGGGCGCACTCGCCGCCGGCCAGCTGCTCGGCGGTCACGTCGATCCGCAGCCACCAGCGGCCGTCCGGCTGGCGGAAGCAGCGCCTGGTCTGGGAGACGTCCTTGAGCGGCTGGTACGGCTTGTTCTGCTCCGCCCCGCCGTTGCCCTCCGCGGGCGGCGGCGGGACCGGCGTGAACGCCTGGAACTGCGGCGGACCAGGCAAACCGGCCGGACCCGACGGACCCGACGGACCGGGCGGACTGGCCGGGGGCGGCGGCGGTGGCATGGGTGGCGGCGGCATGGGAGGCGGCGGCTGCATCGCGGCGAACGCCGAGTGTGGCTGCTGGAACTCCGCCGGCGGGTTCGGCTGCGCGGGCAGCGTGGCCAGCACGAACTGCCAGGCCGGCACCTCCAGCGCGCGGATCTCCCTGGCGTGCCAGTCGGCCGCGCCGATCAGCTGCTCCTTGGGCGCGGCCGGGCCCAGCGTCCTGCGCAGCTCGTCCAGGTGGGCGCGGTACGGCGCGGCCTCCTCGCTGGCCAGCCACTGGTCGAGACGGACGCGCAGCTCCTGCTCGGTGGCGGAGATGTCGGCCGGGGGGACGGCGAACAGCTTGGCCAGCTGGTCGACCGCCGAGGGCTCGTCGGTGAAGACGCGGTTCTGCGCCACGGCCCAGCTCTTGTCGTCGAGCCCGGCGAACGCGGCCTCGATCAGCTCGGACAACTCCGCGCCGCCCTCGGCGGGCTCGGCGTCCGCCTCGTCGGGTTCGGCGTGTCCGGCGTCGGCCTCGGGCTCGGCGTCGGCCTCGGGCTCGGCGTCGGCCTCGGGCTCCGCGTCGGCCTCGGAGTGCTCGAAGTCGGCCTCGGGCTCAGCCTCGGGTTCGGGTTCGGTGTCGTGCTCGGGGTGCTCGGCGTGTGCCTCGGGCTCGGCATGCTCGGGGTGCTCGGCGGGCGCCTCGGGCTGGGCGGCCTCGGCCGGCTCCTCCTCCCGCCCCTCAAGGACCTCAGGGACGTCGGCGGGGCTGCCGAGGTCGGCGGGTTCGCGCCGTTCAGCCTCCTCGTCGTGGCCGTCCGTGGCGAAGGGCTCCGGCTCGCCGCCGATCCCCTCCGCCTCCAGCGCGGCCGCCTCAGCGGCGGCGGGCTCGGGCGCGGGCTCCTCGGCGGCGTCGAGCACGGGCTCGGCCTCGGGCCGCGGCACCTCCTCGACGACCGGCTCGGAGTCGGCGTCGAGCACCCGCTCGCCGCCACGGTCGGCCGCCTCCTCGACGTCCTCCGCGGCGGCCCCGCCCTCAGGGAACGCGGGCTCGTGGGCGGGCTCCGCCGCCACGACGGCCTCCGCCGGGGCCGCGAGAGCCGCCGGTACGTGCGCCTCGCCCTGCCGCCCACCCGCGTACGGATGCGCCAGCCGGACGAGCACCGCCCCGAACAACGTGTTGAGCACCGGCCGGGCCTGGATGAACGGCTGGTCCACCAGCTCCCGCCCGGTCAGCGAGAGCAGCCCCGTCCACGACCCGGCACGGTCGAGCGCGATGGCGACGGCGGGCTCGTCGGCCTCGTCCGGGTCCAGGACGTGCAGAGCCGGCAGGACGTCGCCGACGGCGGCGGCCGGCCAGTGCTCCAGCGCGATCTCGGTCAGCAGCTCGCCCAGCGACTCCGGGCCGATGGCTGCGAGCACCAGCGGCATGGGCAGGCTTCGCCACCACGCGTCCGGCAGATCCGGCTGCCCGGTCAGTAGCGTGATCGTCGACGCGTCGCTCCACCTCAACGGTGGCACGAGGTCGCTCAGGCAGAAGTTCATCCCGTTCCGTTCACCAGCCCCTCACGCCGCCGGAGCGGCGCAGCCAACATCTCGCCGCCCACGGAACAGACCATAGTCCGGCAAAACAGCCCTACGCATCATGCACTACGCATCAGCGCCGAACAGCGGCAAAGCGTAGACGCACGTAGTCGGCCATCCAGCCCGTCTCCCTCCGCAGGGCGGGCGCGGCCAGTTCGTTGACCCGTCCGAGCAGGGGGTCCACGATCTCCGGCGGCAGTCCTTCGAGCACGGACGAGGCGAACATGCGCACCCAGTCGGCGGCCCCGCCGGGGCACTCGTCGAGCGGCGTCGGCCGGTCGAAGTACTCCAGCAGCCGGACCACGAAGCCCTCCTGCTCCAGCCGGCGCGCGTACTCGGCGGGCGTGGGGAAATACCATGGCAAATCGGGCTCGCGCAGGCCGTACTCGCGCCAGGCGGTCAGCATCGCGGCGGTCAGCTCCGCGCAGTTGCCCGCGCCGCCCATCTCAGCGACGAACCGGCCGCCCGGCTTCAGCGCCTCGCGGACGTTGGCGATCACGGTGGCGGGGTCGCGGCTCATCCAGTGGAGCGCCGCGTTGGAGAAGACGGCGTCGTACGGGTCCACCACGGTGAAGTCGTGGCCGTCGCCGATGATGAAGTCGATCCCCGGGTACTGGGCCAGCGCCTTCTCGATCATCGCGGCGGAACCGTCGATGCCCAGGACGTCCGCGCCCCTGAAGGCGATCTGCGCGGTCAGCACCCCGGTGCCGCACCCGAGGTCGAGCACGCGCTCCCCGGGCTGCGGGTCGAGGAGGTCGACCAGCGGCGCGCCCTGGGTGGAGACGTACCCGAAACTGCTGTCGTAGGCGCGACTGTTCCACCGCTCCAAGCTCGGTGCGTCGTATCGCAAGACGATCAGCTCACATTCGTCAGACATCGGGCCCCCGTGGCCGTGCTGTCCGTTCACTTTAGAGCCTGATCGTCTCTACGACATATCAAGTCACAACGGACTCATCCCACGCTCTTGCTCCATTCCCGCTTGAGGTACGCCTTCGCCGCGTCCGTCTGCGGGATCGTCATGAGCACGGGCGGGCCGGCGGCCTTGGGCAGCCGGGCGGCCTGCTCGGTGTCGAGCTTGCCCTTCATGAGCATGGCCTCGCCGCGCGCCGGACGGGCGTAGCCCTTCTGCAGCAGGTTCTGGCCCTCGTCGGAGAACAGGAACTCCTGCCACAGCCGGGCGGCGGCCGGATGCGGGGCGGTCTTGCTGATCGCCTGGACGTGATACCCGCCGAACGGCGCGTCGCGCGGGATCGTCACCTCCCAGGAGTCGGCGTGGTCGGCGCTGCGGGCCGCGTTGAGGTGGTCCCAGTCGATGATCACGTTCGCCTTGGCCGGCTCGACGAGCTGCCCGGCCTGCTTGAGCTTGGCGAAAAGGTCCACCCCCTGCCTGGCGTCCGGTTTGGCCCCGGCCTTCATGGACGCGGCCATCACGCCGCCGAACGCCGCCGCCGAGCGCAGCGGGTCGCCGTCGAGGGCGACGCGGTAGCCGGGCTTGAGCAGGTCGGCGAAGGAGGCAGGGGCTTTGACCTCGCGCGGGTCGTAGCCGATCGACATGTAGCCGCCGTACGCGCCGTACCAGGCCCCCTTGGGGTCCTTGACGAAGTCGGGCAGGTCCTGCCAGCCCGTCACCTTGTACGGCGCGAACTTGTCGGCCCCGTAGACGGCCATGTCCAGGGTGAGATCGAACACGTCCGGCTTGAGCTGGTCGGCGGCGTCGAGCTCACGCTTGCTGCTGGCGCCCGGTTCCAGCTCGTTGACCTTGATGCCGTACTTGTCGGCGAAGGTGTCGATGATCTCGCCGTAGTTCACCCAGTCGTGCGGCAGGCCGATCACGGTGAGCTGGCCCTCGCGCTTGGCGGCCTCGGCCAGGCGCTCCATCGTGCCGAAGCCCTGCTTCAGCGAGGCGGCCCGGACATTGAGCACCGGAAGGTCCTTGGACCCCTCGGACGCGGACGGCGATGTGGACGCGCCGCATCCGGCGCTGGCGAGAACGGCTGCTACGGCGGCGCAGATACGTACGGTCACACGATGAATACTTACCGTTACTTCGCCCGAGGTCGAGGAGGCGCGACCGGAACGACCTTGGCCGCGACCAGCGATTCCTCGTCGATCTCCACCAGAGTGCCGTCCCGCTTGCGAACCCGCAACACGCCGTCCGTCCAGGATTCGAGCACGCCGACGGCGTCCCGAAAGCCCTCTGGGACGCGTCTTCGAGTGGTGATCCGTGCGCCTATGTCCTGAGTTGTGATGGCGACGACGAGGCGTGCGGCCATGAGTTTGCCACCCTCCGTTTCGGCCAGCTGGCAAGCACGGCAATACTAGGGCGTAGCAAACCGCGGTCAGAGTCATGCCATGGTGCGGAGAAAAAGGAGCTCGAGGTGACCTACGTCATCGCGCAGCCTTGCGTGGACGTCCTGGACAAGGCGTGCATCGAGGAGTGCCCCGTCGATTGCATCTACGAGGGCGAGCGCATGCTTTACATCCACCCCGACGAGTGCGTGGACTGCGGCGCGTGCGAGCCTGTGTGCCCCGTCGAGGCCATCTTCTACGAGGACGACCTTCCCGAGCAGTGGAAGGACTTCTACAAGGCGAACGTGGACTTCTTCGAGGACCTCGGCTCGCCCGGAGGCGCCTCGAAGGTGGGCAAGATCGAGAAGGACCACCCGGTGGTGGCCGCGCTGCCGCCGCAGGGCGAGGACCACTAGCGAGTCGCGTGCGCCGGGGCCGTCCACGTCGGGCGGGCCCCGCGCGCCCGCGTCCGCGGCAGGCGTGTACGGCCCCGAACGACCCTGGAGAACCGTGAACAAGCTGCCCGACTTCCCCTGGGACCGGCTCGAACCGTACAAGGAACGCGCCCTGGCGCACCCCGACGGCATCGTCGACCTCTCGGTCGGCACCCCCGTCGACCCGGTGCCCGAGGCCGTCCAGCAGGCGCTGCGCGATTCGGCGGACAGCCCCGGCTACCCGCTGACGCACGGCACGAAGGCGCTGCGCGAGGCCGCCGCCGGCTGGCTGCGGCGCCGCCACGGCGTCACCGTCGACCAGCAGGACGTCCTGCCGCTGATCGGCTCCAAGGAGTTCGTCGCCTGGCTGCCCACCTATCTCGGCGCCCGGCGGGTGGTCTTCCCCGAGCTGGCCTACCCCACCTACGACGTGGGCGCCCGGCTCGCCGGCGCGACCGCCACCGCCTCCGACAGCACGCTGTCGGTCGGCCCCGAGCACGTCGACCTGCTCTGGATCAACTCCCCGGGCAACCCGACCGGGCGCGTGCTGCCCGCCGAGCACCTGCGCAAGGTGGTCTCCTGGGCGCGCGAGCGCGGCACGGTCGTGGCCTCCGACGAGTGCTACATCGAGCTCGGCTGGGAAGAGCAGCCGGTCTCCGTCCTCCATCCCGACGTCTGCGGGGGCTCCCACGAGGGGCTGCTCGCCGTCCACTCGCTCTCCAAGCGCTCCAACCTGGCCGGCTACCGGGCCGGGTTCGTGACGGGCGATCCCGTCCTGGTCAAGCGGCTGCTGGAGACGCGCAAGCACGCCGGCATGCTCATGCCGAAGCCGGTCCAGGACGCGATGACGGTCGCGCTCGGCGACGACGCGCACGCCGAACGCCAGCGCGAGCTGTACTCCGCGCGGCGCGCCGTGCTACGTCCCGCGCTGGAGCGGGCGGGGTGGACGATCGACCATTCGACCGCCGGTCTGTACCTATGGGCGTCTAATGGGCAGAACGCGTGGGATCAAGTGAGTAAGCTTTCCGAAATCGGGATTTTGGTCGCGCCGGGAGACTTCTACGGATCGGCTGGTGGACGGCACATCCGCGTCGCGATGACCGCCACCGACGAACGCATCAGTGCGGCCGTGCGCCGCCTCCAGTAGGATCGCCCGTCGTAACGCACGGACAAATTGAAAAAAAGGCGTCTGCCGAGACAGACCGCGAGTGGAGCGAGCTGACGGATGAGCATGACCTCCATGGTCGTACTCGGGCTGAGCATCGCCACCGTCCTGTTGTTGCTGGGGGCGTTCCTGGCCACCATGCGGCAGGACAGGAGGGGCCGGTCGAGCGCGCCGCCGCCACCGGCCGAGGTCGCCCCGGTCGAGGCCCCGCTGCCGGCGCCGGTCGAGGCCCCCGGGCATGCCGGCACCGACTACGCCGACCCTCGCACGATCCAGGTCGCCGACCGGATCGAGGTGCACGGCTCCCCCTACCGGGTGCTCGGCGCGATGCACGTCTCCTGGCAGGGCCGGCAGTGGATCGAATACCTGCTGCGCGACGTCGCCCGCCGCCGCCTGTGGCTCTCGGTCGAGGTGCGCGAGGGCAAGGCCGCGGGCGAGGCGTCCCATCTTGAGGTGCTGCTGTGGACCGAGGTGCCGACGCAGGGCATGGTCCCGGCCAAGAGCATGCTGATCATGGAGGGCGTGGAGTTCTTCCCGATCCAGCGCGGCACCGCGGCCTTCAGGAGCGAGGGCGAGACCGGCAACCCCGAACGCGGCCTGCTCGACTTCGCCGACTACCACGCCTCCGACGGCCGCCTGCTCTCCTTCGACCGCATCCAGGGCCACGCCTGGAGCGCCAGCTACGCCCAGCCGTTGCCGCCGGGCTCGATCACCATCGTCACCCGCGCCACCTGAGGTCCGTCCGGCAGGGGGCGCGGCCGGCGGTCAGGACAGCTCGACCTCGCGGTCGCCGGCCTGGCCGCCCTTCTTCCAGCCGTCCGCCTCGACGTCGTTGACCCAGGTCGCGCCGCTGTAGCCGACGCGCCGCAGCTGGTACTTCTCCGCGTACGCCACCGACCAGGACGCCACCAGCCAGCCCCGCTTCTTCGTCGTGATCGCCGGGTCGCCGAGCGCCCTGGCCAGCTGCTTGCGCGCCTCGGCGGTCCTGGCCTGCGGCGCGGGCGTCTGCTTGGGCGGCGGATACCAGCAGTGGACGGACTTGGGCACCCGGCCGGTGAAGGCGGCGGCCAGGATCTTGGCGTCCTGCTCGTGCTGCGCGTACGCGTAGCCGCCCGCCGACCGCTGCACCTCCTGAGCCGCCTCGGCCAGCGGCAGCTTGCGGTAGTTCTTGACCTTCACCAGGGCGGCGAAGAACTTGTTGCTGGCGTAGACCGGGTCCATCAGCTGCTTCTTGCGCCCCCAGCCCTGCGACTCGCGCTGCTGGAACACGCCCACCGAGTCGCGGTCGCCCCAGGACAGGTTGCGCAGCTTCGACTCCTGCAACGCGGTGCCGTACGCGATGACGACGGCCCGCTCGGGCAGGCGGCGGCGGGCCGCGACCGCGGCGATGGTCGCGGAGACCTGGGCCTGCTCCGGATCGAGGGTCAGGACGCCCTCGGGGGTGCGCACCATGCAGTAGGCCTCCGGCAGGACCAGCGGCGTCGCCCGCTTGAGCAGGAGGTAGAGCCCTACGGAGACGCCGACGGCGAGCACCACGACGATGATCGCGATGGTGATGACTCCACGGGAGAAGCGCAGGCGCACCCTGAAGAACCTACCCGGCCGGATAAGCTCCGTGGCCATGAGTCACGTGATGTCCCCGGTGGTGGACGAGCTGTGGGAACGACGCGCGGAGCTGTCCCCGGCCGACGTGGAGGCGCGCATCCAGGTGGTCGGCGCCGTCGACCTGCTGGACAGGGGCGAGGCGCGGGTCGCCCGCCTGGTCGGCGGCGAGGTCGTGGTGGACGAGCGGGCCAAGCGCGCGATCCTGCTCGCCTTCCGGCTGCTGGGCATGGCACGTTCCCAGGTGGGCGACTTCCAGCACCACGACAGGGTGCCGCTCAAGACCTCCTTCGAGGGGGTGCGGGTGGTGCCGGGCGCCATCGCGCGCTGGGGCTCGTACCTGGCGCCGGGGGTGGTGCTGATGCCGTCGTTCACGAACATCGGCGCGTACGTGGACTCGGGCACCATGGTCGACACCTGGGCCACGGTGGGCTCATGCGCCCAGATCGGGAAGAACGTGCACCTGTCCGGCGGAGTGGGCATCGGCGGCGTCCTGGAGCCGCCGGGCGCGGTGCCGGTCGTCGTGGAGGACGACGCGTTCATCGGCAGCCGCTCGATGATCGTCGAGGGCGCGCGGGTGGGCCGGGGCGCGGTGATCGGGGCGGGCACGATCCTGTCCGGCACGATCCCCGTGATCGACGTCCAGACGGGTGAGGAACTGGCCAGGGGCAGGGTGCCCGACTGGTGCGTGGCGGTCGGCGGCACGCGGCAGAAGGAGTTCCCCGGCGGCACGTTCGGGCTGCCGTGCGTGCTGGTGATCAAGCGTCTGGAGCCGGAGCAGCGGCACGACAAGGCGGCACTCAACGAGGTGCTGCGCGAACATGGAGTGAACACCTGATGCTGGACCTGACACAGGACGTACGCGCGCTGACCGCCGCGATCGTGGACATCGAGTCGGTGAGCGGCGACGAGAAGCGCCTGGCCGACGCGGTCGAGCAGGCGCTGTCCGCGCTGCCGCACCTGAAGGTCGACCGCTCCGGCGAGACGATCGTGGCCCGCACCGACCTCGGCCGGGCCGAGCGGGTGCTGATCGCGGGCCACCTCGACACGGTCCCGGTCGCGGCCAACCTGCCCAGCCGGGTGGAGGGCGACCTGCTCTACGGCTGTGGCACCTCCGACATGAAGGCGGGCGTCGCGGTCGCGCTGAAGCTGGCGGCGACCGTCCCGGCCCCCAACCGCGACGTGACGTACGTCTTCTACGACTGCGAGGAGATCGAGGCCGAGCGCAACGGCCTGACCAGGGTCGCCAGGGACCACCCCGAGTGGCTGGCGGCCGACTTCGCGGTGCTGATGGAGCCGACCGACGGCGTGATCGAGGGCGGCTGCCAGGGCACCCTGCGCGCCGACGTCACCGTGACCGGCAAGCGGGCCCACAGCGCGAGGTCGTGGTTCGGGATCAACGCCGTCCACGGCATCGAGCCGGTGCTGGCCAGGCTCAACGCCTACGAGGCGCGGCTGCCGGTGGTCGACGGGCTGGAGTACCACGAGGGGCTCAACGCGGTCGCGGTGCGCGGCGGCGTGGCCGGCAACGTCATTCCCGACGAGTGCGTCGTCACCGTCAACTACCGCTTCGCCCCCGACCTGACGGTCGAGCAGGCCGAGCAGCACGTGCGCGAGGTGTTCGAGGGCTACGAGGTGAGCTTCCTCGACGCGGCGTCCGGGGCGCGGCCCGGCCTGACGCATCCCGTGGCCGCCGCCTTCGCCGCCGCGGTCGGCGGCACCCCGCGCGCCAAGCTGGGCTGGACGGACGTCTCCCGCTTCTCCGCGCTCGGCGTCCCGGCCGTGAACTACGGTCCTGGCGACCCCAACCTGGCGCACCAGCAGGGCGAGTACGTGTCGCTGCCGAAAATCACGGAGAGCGAGCGGGCCCTGGTCGACTGGCTGACAAAATGAAAGTGGCTTTCCTCGCCGGCCATTTGGCGGGGAAAGCCACTTTCAGTCCCGAGCAGCACCCTCGGCAGTTAGACGCAGGGGGGTCGAAATTCGGTTCCCTGCTTTTCCCAAGATTTTTTCGGCGCCTTCATCTGGCCTTCGACCTGGGCGTTCATCCTCGAAGTGCCCGCTTCGGCGGGCGCGGCCGGGGGCCGGAACGGCGCCGCGGGCCGGTACGGAGAGGACTAGCGTGACCACCATGGAACAGAAGCAACGAGCCGAACGCCGTCAGGGGCAGGCGGTCGTGCGCGGGAGTCTCGTCCCCAGCTCCACCCACGACCAGCGGCTGCTCGACCGGCAGGGTCCCTCCGACTGGGTGCACATGGACCCGTGGCGGGTGCTGCGCATCCAGGCCGAGTTCGTGGAGGGGTTCGGTCAGCTCGCCGAGCTGCCCGCGGCGATCACGGTCTTCGGCTCGGCCCGCACCCCCGAGGGCACCCCCGAATACCAGATGGGCCGGCGGCTCGGCCGGGCGCTGGCCGAGTCCGGCTACGCGGTGATCACGGGCGGCGGCCCCGGCGTCATGGAGGCGGCCAACCGGGGCGCCTCCGAGGTCGAGGGCGCGGTCTCGGTCGGGCTCGGCATCGAGCTGCCGTTCGAGCAGCGCATGAACGACTACGTCGACCTCGGCATCGAGTTCCGCTACTTCTTCGTGCGCAAGACGATGTTCGTCAAGTACTCGCGCGGCTTCATCGCCCTTCCCGGCGGCTTCGGCACGCTCGACGAGCTCTTCGAGGCGCTGACGCTGGTCCAGACCCACAAGGTCACCTCGTTCCCGGTCGTGCTGATGGGCTCGGAGTTCTGGGGCGGCCTGCTCGACTGGATCAAGAACACCCTGCTCGGCACCGGCAAGATCGCCGCCCAGGACCTCGACCTGATCTCCGTCACCGACGACCCCGACGAGGCCGTGCGGATCATCGCCGACTCCGACCGGGCCCGCTCCCGTCAGCGGGAGGAGGAGCTGGAGGCCGCCGCCGCCCAGACCGCGGAGCCCCAATAGGCTGTCGGCCCGTGAACATCTGCGTCTTCTGCGCCTCCAGCCTCCGCATCGACAGGAAGTACGTCGACCTGGCCCGGGAGGTGGGCGCCGAGCTCGCCAGGCGTGGTCACACGCTGGTGAGCGGCGGCGCCACGGTCTCGTGCATGGGCGCGGTCACCTCCGCCGCCCGCGCCGCCGGCGGGTTCACGGTCGGCGTGATCCCGCAGGTGCTGGTGGACATCGAGGTGGCCGACACCGGCTCCGACGAGCTGATCGTCACCGACGGCATGCGCGAGCGCAAGGCCGTCATGGACGCCCGCTCCGACGCCTTCCTCGTGCTGCCCGGCGGCATCGGCACCCTGGAGGAGCTGTTCGAGATCTGGACGGCGCGGGTGCTCGGCATCCACGACCGCCCGCTGGTGATCCTCGACCCCTGGGGCCTGTACGAGCCGCTGCGGCAGCTCGTCTCCGGCATGCACGCCGAGGGCTTCACCCGGGCCGACGTCTTCGACGCGATCTCCTGGACGACCACGGTCGAAGAGGCGTTCGCCCACCTCGAAGCGCGCGCGCAGCCGGTCCGTCCGAGCGTCGCCGAGCTGGGCGAGGCCACCGGCTGAGCAGCCTGCCCCGATTGCCCGCACTTGTGGTGGATCGCTGAACGTGCTCGTCCATATGAGTACGATGCCAATGTGCTGGTCATACTCGCCATCGCCGCGATCGCCATCCTGGCCTGCGTGGTCCTGGTCTCCCTCGGCAGAGGCGGGGAGCTGACCGAGTTCCCGCCGGACGTCCCGCCGCTCGACCTGCCCGAGGCCGGACAGCTCACGGCGGTCGACTTCATGGCGCTGCAACTGCCGGTCAACCTGGTCGGCTACCACACGCAGAGCGTCGACGAGACTCTGCGCCGGGCCGCCCAGGCCATCAGCGCCCGCGACACCAGGATCGCCGTCCTGGAGCAGCGGGTGTCGGAGCTGCTGTCCAGCCGGCTGCACGCGCGCCAGGAGATCTACGCCGCGCCCGGGGCCCGCCTGCGCACCGACCACGCGCCCGAGGCGCCCGCCGCGCCCAGGGAGCTGCCGGAGTCCGGCGACCCGGTCACGTCGAGCGGCGCGACGGTGGAGTGGGCGGGCGAGCCGGAGCTGCGCGACCCGTCGGAGGAGCCGGACTGGCACGTCCCGGAGCAGGACGAGCCCAAGACCGACGAGCCCAAGACCGACGAGCCCGAGAAGGACGACGACGACTCCGTGCGCACGACCCCGGGCAAAGAGGACAAGGACGAGCGCCCGTGACCGAACTCATCCGGTGCACCTGGCCGGGCATGGGCGACCCGCTCTACATCACCTACCACGACGAGGAGTGGGGCCGCCCGGTCAAGGGCGACGACGAGGTCTTCGAACGCGTGGCGCTGGAGGCGTTCCAGTCGGGCCTGTCGTGGCTGACGATCCTGCGCAAGCGGGAGAACTTCCGCGCCGCCTTCGACGGCTTCTCGACCGTCAAGGTGGCCGCCTACACCGAGCGCGACGTCGAACGGCTGCTCGGCGACGCCGGGATCGTCCGCAACCGGGCCAAGATCGAAGCCGTGATCGGCAACGCCAGGGCCGCGCTCGACCTGCCCGAGGGCCTGTCGGAGCTGGTGTGGCGGTTCGCCGACCCCGACGCGCCGGTGCCCCGGACGATGGCCGACGTGCCCGCCATCACCCCCGGCTCCAAGGCCCTGGCCAAGGAGCTGCGCAAGCACGGGTTCAAATTCGTCGGCCCGACCACCGCGTACGCGCTGATGCAGGCGATCGGGCTGGTCAACGACCACATCGAGGGCTGCCTGGCCCGCTGAGTGCCCCCTGAGCGCCGCCGCTCAGCGGCCCCTGAACACCGGCCGCTCCTTGGCCAGGAAGGCGCGGGTGGCGTCCTGGTGGTCCTCGGTGGCCACGCAGGCGTCCTGCAGGTCGGCCTCCAGCGCGAGCGAGTCGGCCAGCGAGTGCGTGGCGGAGTGGGCCAGCGCGCGCTTGGTGGCGGCGTAGGCCGTGGTCGGCCCGGCGGCCAGGCGTACGGCCAGCTCGTGAGCGGTCTTCGGCAGGTCGTCGGCGGGCACCACCCGCGTGACCAGCCCCAGGTCGAGCGCGGCGGACGCGTCGAGCGGCTCGCCGAGCAGCAGCAGCTCGGTCGCGCGGCCCCGGCCGACCAGGCGCTGCAACGTCCAGGACGCGCCGGAGTCGGGGGCCAGCCCGATGCCCGCGAACGCCAGCGCGAACTTGGCCTTGTCGGAGGCGACGCGCAGGTCGCAGGCGAAGGCCAGGGCCGCACCCGCGCCCGCGGCGACGCCGTTGACCGCCGCCACGACCGGCTTGGGCATGGTCGCGATCAGCTCCACGATCGGGTTGTAGTGCTCGCGCACGGTGTCGGCCAGCCCGCGGCCCGCGGCCAGGTTGGCGGCGTGCTCGCGCAGGTCCTGGCCCGCGCAGAAGGCCCGGCCGGAGCCGGTGAGCAGCACCGCCCTGACCTCGGGGTCGGCCGCCGCCCTGCCCACCGCCGCCAGCAGCGCGGCCTTGACCTCGGCCGTGAGCGAGTTCATCGACTCCGGCCGGTCGAGGGTGACGGTGGCGACGGCGTCGGCCATGTCGTAACGGATCACATGAGCTCCCTGTCGACGAACGCGGCGGCTGCGGGCAGCAGCCTGGTGGCCTCCTGCTCGAAGAACGTGCGGGCCTTCTCGCCCGGCCAGCCCGCGGGCAGCAGTTCAGCCGGCAGCCCGGGGTCGCGGAACAGGAAGTTGCGCCAACCGTGCACCAGTCTGCTCCTGGTGGCGAACACCCGGTCGGGCGGGGCGTCCTCGGGCAGAGTGCTGATCAGCGTGACAGCTTCGGCGTGCCAGTGCTCGTACGCCTCGCCGATGGCCGCCAGATCCCAGGCCCGCGCCACCAGCTCGCGCGGGTCGCCCTCCAGCGCCGCGTCGAACCGGTCGGCCCGCACGCCCTCGCCGTCCAGCAGGTTGTCCAGCTCGACGGACGAGCGCGGCCCGATCCACGTCGTCTCCGACAGGCAGGCGTAGCCGAGGAAGGTCAGGTCGGCCCTGATCCGCTCGCGGCGCTGGCGCTCCCTGACCGGCTCGATGACGATCACGTGCCAGCGGCCGTGCCAGGCGAGTGTCCCTGATCGGTAAATTCTCAGCGCTGCCTCATCCAGGCGCCTGACACACTTCGGCGTGAGCCCGTAGCCGGCTCCCTGGGGCAGCCGCAGCGGGCGCAACCAGCCCTGCCGGACCATCCGCGAGACCGCCGTGCGGACGGCCGGAGCGGCGATTTCCAGGGGGTTCATGAGCCGTACGAGCGCGGCCACGGTCGCCTG
The DNA here is from genome assembly GCF_040298265.1 of Nonomuraea sp. NPDC001636. Taxonomy (NCBI): domain Bacteria; kingdom Bacillati; phylum Actinomycetota; class Actinomycetes; order Streptosporangiales; family Streptosporangiaceae; genus Nonomuraea; species Nonomuraea sp. NPDC001636. The sequence goes on along the minus strand of NZ_JBEOZT010000005.1, from coordinate 88,951 downwards.
CCCACCGCGTGAACGCAGGTGGTCTCCGTACAGGTCGAAGAGAGCGGCGCGAGCGTGCACGAAGTCCAGTTTGGACGCCATCGCCTGGCTCGACAACGCATTCTGGGAGGAGATCGTTACCCATGAGGGCTCTCGATGCGGGAGAATAGGACATCACAGAAGACGTGAATGCGCCGACCACCCCCTCGGGCGGTCGGAAATCGCGGGCCGCGGGAGCCCAAGGCAGGAAGGGATGCACGCATGGCGGCGATGAAGCCGCGGACCGGCGATGGTCCGCTCGAGGTCACCAAGGAAGGGCGCGGCATAGTCATGCGGGTCCCTCTCGAAGGTGGCGGCCGGCTCGTCGTGGAGATCTCCGCCGACGAGGCAAAGGCGCTCGGCGAGGCGTTGAAGAACGTCGTCGGCTGAGCGCTCCCGAGACAACCTGATCCTCCGACCCTGGCGTAAGTCCGGCGCCAGGGTCGCTGACGTTTGGAGGGTTCCGTGCCCATCGAGACCACCGTCTCCGCGGTCGCCGAGGTTCCCGAGGGTGCCGAGCTGCTGGCCGTGCCCTACGCCGCCGACCTGCGCCCCGCTGTCGAGCCGTACGTCGAGCTGCACCTTCCGGTCGCCGACCTGCTGGCCCACTACGAGGCCAAGGGGGAGGCCGGCGAGATCGTCGAGGTCCCGGTGGCGCGGGCGGGCGGGGTCGGGCGCGTGCTCCTGTACGGGGTGGGCGACGGCTCACCGCGGGCGTTGCGCAGGGCCGGCGCGACGCTGGCGCGCAAGGTCAAGGGCCGCGACACGCTGACCGTCGTGCCGCCCGAGGGCGACGTCGCGGCGTTCGCCGAGGCCGCGCTGCTGGCCGGATACACCTTCAAGATCGGCAAAGAGGGCCGGAAGGGCGTGCGGGCGATCGAGCTCGCCGGCGCCGACGCGGAGCCGGTGCGCCGGGCCGAGGTCGTGGCGGAGGCCGTCGCGCTGGCCCGCGACCTGGCCAACATGCCGTCCTCGGTCAAGCATCCCGCCTGGCTCGCCGAGCGCGCCGCCGAGCAGGGCCTGCCGGTGCGGGTGTGGGACGAGGAGCAGCTCCAGGCCGAGGGGTTCGGCGGCATCCTGGCCGTCGGGCGCGGCTCGGTCCGGCCGCCCCGGCTGATCCAGCTCTCCTACGTCCCCGAGCAGCCGGCCGAGCGGCACGTCGTGCTGGTGGGCAAGGGCATCACGTTCGACTCGGGCGGCCTGTCGCTCAAGCCGACCGAGAACATGAAGACCCAGAAGACCGACATGGCCGGCGGCGCGGTGGTGATCGCCGTGCTGGCCGCGCTGGCTCGGCTGGGCGCCCCCGTACGCGTGACGGGCCTGATCGCCGCCGCCGAGAACATGCCGTCCGGCACCGCCCAGCGTCCCAGCGACGTCATCAGGCACTACGGCGGCCGCACGGTCGAGGTGCTGAACACCGACGCCGAGGGCCGGCTCGTGCTGGCCGACGCGCTGGCCTACGCCGACGCCGAGCTCGATCCCGACGCGGTCGTGGACATCGCCACCCTCACCGGGGCCATCTCCGTGGCGCTCGGCCGCAACGTCGGCGCCGTCTACGCCTCCGACGAAGACCTGGCCGCCCAGCTGCTGGCCGCCGGCCAGGCCAGCGACGACCGGCTCTGGCGCATGCCGCTGATCGACGACTACGCCCCGGCCCTGGAGTCGTCGATCGCCGACCTGGCCAACGTCGAGAGCGGCTCCCGCTACGGCGCCGGGTCCATCACGGCGGCGCTGTTCCTGCGGGAGTTCGCGGGCAAGCGCCCGTGGGCGCACCTCGACATCGCCGGGGTCGGCCGCAGCACGGTCGACGAGGGCACCCTTACCAAGGGCGCGACCGGTTTCGGCGTGCGGGTGCTGCTGGAGTGGCTGACCCGGGGCTGACCCGGGCCGGCCCGAGATCGACGGGCTAGTCGGCCTAGTCGGCGATCTTCACGGCGGCCAGCAGGCCGTCGCCCAGGGGCATGAGCACCGACCGCAGCCGGTCGTCGCCCTGCACCAGCTTGCCCAGCTCGCGCAGCGAGACCGTGTCGGGGTCGCGCTGCGCGAGGTCGGCCACCCGGTCGTGCCACAGGGCGTTGTCGAAGGCCACCACGCCGCCGACGCGCAGCAGGCGCACCGCCTCGGCCAGGTAGTCGACGTACTCCTGCTTGGCGCCGTCGGCGAAGACCATGTCGTAGCCGCCGTCGGAGAGCCGGGGCAGCACGTCGAGCGCGCGGCCCGAGATCAGCCGCACCCGCCCGCCGGAGAAGCCCGCCTCCGCGAACGCCTGCCGGGCCAGCCGCTGGTGCTCGGGCTCGACGTCGACGCTGGTCAGCGTGCCGTCGCCGCGCATGCCGCGCAGCAGCCACAACCCCGAGACGCCGCAGCCGGTGCCGATCTCGACGACCGACTTGGCGTTGACGACGGTGGCGAGGAAGCAGAGCGCGGCCCCGCCCCCGGGAAGGATGGGCACCGCACCCATCTCCAGCCCGCGCTGACGCGCCGCGTGCAGGATCTCATCCTCGTGATGGAACTGCTCCGCATAGGCCAGAGTGGCCTCCACCGGACTGGTCATCGGCCTCCTCCCCCCACTTTCGTGCGATTGGTCACCGATCGCAGCCTAGGGGAGTCACGCCTGCACGGGAACTCAGGACGGTCCGAAGGCGTTGCAGGTTTAAACGGGCTTTGCCGGTCCGGAAGGCAGGCAGTGCGCACGAAGGGACGAAACCAGGCACTATGACGGTAGCGGTGGTCCCAGAGAGAGGAGTGCTGGTGGACGAAAGCGACCACCAGGCGGATACTCCCGTGTCGTCTGATTGGACGCCTCCCACATGGGAGGAAGTGGTGCGGACTCACTCCGCACGCGTGTACCGGCTGGCGTACCGGCTTACCGGCAATGTCCACGATGCCGAGGACCTCACGCAGGAGGTCTTCGTCAGGGTCTTCAGGTCGCTGTCGAGCTACACCCCCGGCACGTTCGAGGGCTGGCTGCACCGGATCACGACGAACCTGTTCCTCGACATGGCGCGGCGCAAGCAGCGCATCCGGTTCGAGGGGCTGGCCGACGACGCCGCCGAGCGGCTGCGCGGCCGTGAGCCGTCGCCGGCGCAGGCGTTCGACGACGCCCACCTGGAGCCCGACATCCAAGCCGCCCTCGACGCGCTCGCCCCCGAGTTCCGGGCCGCGATCGTGCTGTGTGACATCGAGGGCCTGTCCTACGAGGAGATCGCGGCCACGCTCGGCGTCAAGCTGGGGACGGTCCGAAGCCGTATTCACCGTGGCCGGGCGCAGTTGCGGGAGGCGCTCGACCATCGGGCCCCCCGTACTACCCAACTCCCCCCGACCGTGATCAGTGGGGAGGAAGTCTGATATGGCTCATCTAGGAGAACGCGTTTCGGCGCTCGTCGACGGAGAGCTGAACCACACCGAGCGCGATCGCGCGCTCGCCCACCTGACCTTCTGTGCTGACTGCCGGCGGGAGGTCGAGTCGATGCGGGCGCTGAAGTCGCGCCTGCGCTCGCTCGACGGCCCGGCGATGCCGGCCGATCTGACCATGTCGCTGCTGCGCATGGCGGAGCCGGGTGGGCCGCTGCCGCCGAGGGAGCGCCCTTTCCCTACCCGTACGTTCGGGGGGGTGCCCATTCCTGGGCCCCACAGCATCGCGCCCCTGGACAACCGCCCGCGCAGGGACGCCACCGCTGGGGCCTCGGGCCCTGGGCGGGGCGGTAGGCGACGCGGGGCCTACGTCGCGGTGGGCGTGGTGTCCGCCGCGGTCGCACTCGGCACCTTCTTCGCGGTCTCGGGCACCGGGCCCCAGACCTCGCCGCCGCCGGTCGAGCTCTGGCGGGTCCAGCACTCACCGGCCACCAGCGCGCCGCCCACCGCCACGCCCTGAACCGGGGGCTCGCCTGGGATACTCGGGTGGCGTAGTCGACGATGCCAGGGGCATACGATCTGGGTTCGGGATTTGTCGCAAACAAAGCCTTTTATGACCCTCGTATGCCGCCAGAGCAAAGATTGCGGTGGCCGAGCAAGGAGTGGTGAGACGTAGATGACCGACGAGACGCGCCCGGGCGAAGGACGCACGACGTCGGACTTCCCCGAGCCACAGGGGCGGCCGGAGTTCCTGCCCGCCGACGAGCCGGGCGAGCAGGCGGACCGCCGGTCCGACCCGCCCGCCTCCTTCGGCGCGTCCTGGGGCGACCCGTCGGGCCGCTCCGACGGTCCGGGCGTGTCACCGTACGACCCGCCGGGCCGCTCCGACGGTCCGGGCGTGTCGCCGTACGAACCGCCGGGCCGTTCCGAGAGCCCGGCGTCGCCGTACGAGCCGCCGGGCCGTGCCGACGGCGTGCCGCCGCAGGACGGGGGCACGCGGGTGTACGAGGGCCCGTCGTTCGAGAGCCCCGCCGGGCCGCGGGGGTTCGAGAGCCCGTTCGAGAGCCCTGGCGGCACGCGGGCCTACGACACCCCGTCCTTCGGGCCGGCGGACACTGGGCCGCGGCCCATGCAGCCGCCGCCCTTCATGGGCGCGTACGGCGGCAACCACCCGCCGCCGCCGCGGCAGGCCCTGGGCATGGGCCCGGGGTGGGCGCCGCCGCCCCAGGGCGGGCCCGGCGCGGGCGCGCTGCCCAGGCGCGGGCTCGGCGTCGGCGCGCTGATCGCGATCGCCGTGGCCATCGCGCTGGTGGCCTCCGTGCTCGGCAGCCTCGGCACGTACCTGCTAACCAGGTCGGGCAGCAGCGGCACCGACCCGTCCTACAGCCTCGGCCCGGCCCCGACGGGCGCGACCAACAGGGCGCCCGACTCCGTGGCCGGCGTGGCCGCGCGGGTCCTGCCCAGCGTGGTCTCGCTGGAGGTCGGCAACGGCACCAACACCGAGGGCGCGTCCGGCTCCGGATTCCTGATCAAGAACGGCTACGTGGTGACCAACAACCACGTGGTCGCCATGGCCGCCAAGGGCGGCGAGATCAAGATCATGTTCAACAACCGCAAGACCACCGCGGGCCGCATCGTCGGCCGCGACCCGGGCTCCGACCTGGCCGTGGTCAAGCCCGAGGAGACCTTCGGCACGCCGGAGATCACCCTCGGCAACTCCGACCAGGTCGTGGTGGGCGACCCGGTGATCGCCATCGGCTCGCCGCTCGGCCTCAGCGGCACGGTCACCACGGGCATCGTCAGCTCGCTCAACCGTCCGGTCATCGCCGGCGACGAGACGGGCGCCGCCACCGAGGAGCCCGCCTACATCAGCGCCATCCAGACCGACGCCGCCATCAACCCCGGCAACTCCGGCGGCCCGCTGGTCAACGGCCGGGGCGAGGTGGTCGGGGTGAACTCGGCCATCGCCACGCTCAGCCGTTCGGTGAACAGCCAGAGCGGCAGCATCGGCCTGGGCTTCGCGATCCCGGTGAACCAGACGCGGCGGGTGGCCGAGGAGCTGATCACCACGGGCAAGGCCAAGCGTCCCAAGATCGGCATCGTGCTGGACAAGGACTACAAGGGCCAGGGCGTGCGCATCGCCTCCGAGCCCGCCGAGGGCCGCCAGCCGGTCGACGCCAACGGCCCCGCCGACAAGGCCGGGCTGAAGGCGGGCGACGTCATCCTGGAGGTCGACGGGCTGGCGCTGCAGGACGGCAACGAGCTGATCGCCCTGATCCGCAGCAAGGCGCCGGGCGCCAAGATCACCATCAAGTACCAGCGCGCCGGAGCGGAACGCACCGCCACCCTCACCGTCGTCGCCGACGATCAGCCGGCTCCCACCCCGTCCTGAGTGATATGACCCATGGGGGACGGTTCAGCCACGGGCTGGAGCCTTTAGTCTGTGGAGAGGATTGTGGACTGCGGGTAGGAGCGTACGGTGTTCGGACTCGGGTGGATGGAGGTCGGAGCGCTGATCGTCATCGCGCTCCTGGTCTTCGGTCCTGACAAGTTGCCGCAGGCCGCCTCGCAGGCGGGCAAGACACTGCGCAACCTGCGGCGCATGGCCAACAACGCGCGCGACGACCTGCGGGCGGGCCTCGGGCCGGAGTTCCAGAACTTCGACCCCGCCGACCTCAACCCGAAGAACTTCGTCCGCAAGCACCTCCTCGACGATCTGGAGGACGACTGGAACGGCCGTCCCAAGGATCTGGAGCCGGCCGCCGTCGCGTCCTACGACGCCGCTGAGCCGCCCTCGGAGCTCGCCTATGGCGAGCTGCCCCCCTACGACTCCGAGGCCACCTGACACACCCTGCAGACGCGCGACGGGCCCGCCCAGCTTCGGCTGGGCGGGCCCGTCTTCGCGTGAGCGGGTCAGGAACGGTTGGGCGAGAGGCCGAGCTGCATGCCCTTGATGCTGGAGGCGCGCTTGCTCAGACCGGCGGCGATCTTCCGCAGCTCCGCGGCGGCGGGCGAGTCGGGGTCGGTCAGCACCAGCGGCTTGCCCTCGTCGCCGCCCTCGCGCAGGCGCAGGTCGATCGGCACCTGGCCGAGCAGCGGGACGCGGGCGCCCAGCGTGCGGGTCAGGGCGTCGGCGACGGTCTGGCCGCCGCCCTCGCCGAACACGGCCACGCGCTCGTCGCAGTGGGGGCAGGGCAGCCAGGACATGTTCTCGATGACGCCGGCGATCTGCTGGTGGGTCTGGGCGGCGATCGAGCCGGCCCGCTCGGCCACCTCGGCGGCGGCCTGCTGGGGCGTGGTCACGACCAGGATCTCCGCCGACGGGAGCCGCTGCGCCACCGAGATGGCGATGTCGCCGGTGCCCGGCGGCAGGTCGAGCAGCAGAACGTCGAGGTCGCCCCAGTAGACGTCGGCCAGGAACTGGTGGAGCGCCCGGTCGAGCATCGGGCCGCGCCACACGACCGGCGAGTTGCCCTCGGGCTTGAACATGCCGACGGAGATGACCTTGATGTCGTGCGCCGACGGCGGCATGATCATGTCCTCGACCTTGGTGGGACGCTCGGCGGCGCCCAGCATGCGAGGAATGCTGTGACCGTAGATGTCGGCGTCGACGATGCCGACCTTGAGGCCATTGGACGCCATCGCGGCGGCCAGGTTGACCGTGACCGACGACTTGCCCACGCCGCCCTTGCCGCTCGCGACGGCGAAGACGCGGGTCAGCGAGCCGGGCTGGTTGAACGGGATCTCCTTCTCCGGGCCCCGGTCGCCCCGCAGCTTGGTCTGCAGGACCTTGCGCTGCTCGGCGCTCATGACGTCGAGCTCGATCTGGACGTCCGTCACGCCGCCGACCTTGCCGACCGCCGTCTTCACGTCGCGGGTGATGGTGTCCTTCATCGGACAGCCTGACACGGTGAGGTAGACGCCCACCCGGACCGCGCCGTCGGGGGCGATCTCGATGTTCTTGACCATGTCGAGGTCCGTGATCGGGCGACGGATCTCGGGGTCGATGACGGTGGCGAGGGCGGCCGTCACCTGTTCCTGGGTTGGTGCCATCGAAGTCTCGGCACGAGGGAGTGCCGTCCCTCCTTAGTCGGTCTATGTGTGACAGGCGCTGAAGCCAGTGAGAAATGCCCCTCCATGGTATGAACCAGGGGCGCCGCTCAGTTAATCCGCGCTGTTAGGTGTCTGTGCAACAACGTCTAAGGTTACTGCGTGACTCTGCTGCGCGACGAGGGGCTCACCGCCGAGGAACTGGCGGTCTGGCGGATGTTGCAGCGGGCCCAGGTGCGCATCGCCCGCCGCCTGGAGGCCGAGCTGCTGGTGGCCCACGATCTGCCGCTGGCCTCGTACGAGGTGCTGGCGCAGCTCGCCGAGGCGCCGGGGCGGCGGCTGCGCATGAACGACCTGGCCGACCGCGTGCTGCTCTCGCGCAGCGGGCTGACCAGGCTGATCGACCGGTTGCAGCGCCACGGGCTGGTCGGGCGGGAGGCGTGCTCCGACGACGCCCGCGGGCTGTTCGCGGTGCTGACCGAGCCGGGCGCCGCGCGGCTGGCCGAGGCCACGCCCACCTACCTGCGCGGGGTCAAGGACCAGTTCCTCGACCTGCTGGGCGCGGGCGACCTCGGCGAGGTGCGGGCGCTGCTGGCCAGGCTCGACGTCACTGCCGCTTGTTGAGCTCCTCCAGCAGCCGGCCGAGCTCGGCGCGCAGGTAGTCGCGGGTGGCGACCTCGTTGAGGGCCAGGCGCAGCCCGGCGATCTCGCGGGTGAGGTACTCGATCTCGGCCTGGTTGCGGTCGGCGGCCTCGCGGTCCTGCTCGTACTGGATGCGGTCGCGGTCGTCCTGGCGGTTCTGGGCGAGCAGGATGAGCGGCGCGGCGTAGCTGGCCTGGAGCGACAACATCAGCGTGAGGAAGATGAACGGGTACGGGTCCCACTTGAGCGACGGGGGAGCGGCGACGTTCCAGATCACCCAGATCGCCACGAACACCGTCATGTAGACGATGAACCGGGCCGTGCCGAGGAAACGGGCGATCTGCTCGGACAGGCGGCCGAACGCCTCGGGGTCGTAGTGCGGGCGCAGCGATCGGCGCAGCGCCCGAGGCTGGTCGAGCCGGTCAGTGGTCACGGTGGTCCCCCTCGCGCCAGTCGTCGGGAAGCAGGTGGTCGAGGACGTCGTCGACGGTCACCGCGCCTACCAGTCTGCCCAGCTCGTCCACGACCGGGGCGGCGACCAGGTTGTAGTTGGCCAGGAAGGCGTGGACCTGGCGCAGGGTGAAGTCGGGCCTGATCGGGTCGAGCGAGGGGTCGAGCACGCGGCCGAGCAGCGTCGAGGGCGGCTCGCGCAGCAGCCGCTGGAAGTGCGAGACCCCCAGGTACGTGCCGGTCGGCGTCTCGGTGGGCGGCCTGGTCACGTAGACCTGGGCGGCGACGGCGGGCGGCAGGTCCTGCTGGCGGATGTGGGCCAGCGCCTCGGCCACCGTCGCGTTGGGCGGCAGGACGACCGGCTCGCTGGTCATCACGCCGCCCGCGGTGTCGTCGGCGTAGGTCAGCAGCCGCCGCACCGGGGCCGCCTCGCCGGGCTCCATGAGCGCCAGCAGCCTGGCCGCCTGGTCCTCGGGCAGGTCGTGCAGCAGGTCGGCGGCGTCGTCGGGGCCCATCTCCTCCAGGACGTCGGCGGCCCGTTCGGGTTCGAGGGTGCCGAGGATGCCGATCTGGTCGTCGGGCGGCAGCTCCTCCAGCACGTCGGCCAGGCGGTCGTCGGCGAGCTGGCGGGCGATCTCGATGCGCCGCTTGCTGGGCAGCTCGTGCAGGGCACTGGCCATGTCGGCCGCGCGCAGCGACTCGAACGCGGCGATCAGCCCGGCCGCGCCCTGGTCCTTCTGCAGGGTGTCGAAGCCGGACACCTCGGTCCAGTCGACCGTCCTGGGCTCGCGCCGGCGGCCCTTGAAGAGCGCGACCATGGTGATCTCCCACCGGGACGGCAGGGTCTCCTCCATGGCGACGTCGTATACGGTCATGGGCTCGTCGCCGACGCGTACGGACAGGTCGAGCATCTCGCCGATGACCAAAGTCTCCGAGGCGCGCTGCTCGAACCTGCGCATGTTCAGCCGCCCGGTGAAGACGACCGCGCCCGCCTCGATGCGGCGCACGCGGGTGATCGGGAGGAACACCCGGCGGCGCGGCTGCACCTCGACGACCATGCCGTGCACCTGGGGGTTGCCGGTGATGCGCAGGCCCACGACCACGTCGCGGACCCGGCCGATCTGATCGCCCGTGGGGTCGAAGACGGGGGTCCCCGCCAGCCGGGCCACGAAGATCTTCACGTGGGCCAGGCTAACAGTGAGACGCCGTTGCGCCCCGGTTGCCTGGCATGTCAGTATCAAACGCATTTAACGCTGATTACTGGGCACTAGGGGTACACCATGAGGCTGGCGGGGCTCGCACTGGCATTCGTGTCGTCGTGTTGTTTCGCGTTCTCCGGGCCGATGGCCAAGTACCTCATCACCGCCGGGCTGGCGCCCGTCGAGGCCGTCTGGACCCGGATGGCGGGCGCCGGGCTGCTGCTGGTCGCGGTGCTGGCGGTGGTCAAGCCGCGGGCCCTGCGCATCCCGCGGGCCCGGCTGCCGTTCCTCGGGCTCTACACCGTGATGGCCGTCGCGGGCGTGCAGTCGCTCTACTTCGTCGCCATCACCCGGCTGCCGGTGGGGATCGCGCTGCTGCTGGAGTTCATGGCGCCGGTGATGGTGGTGGCCTGGGTCAGGCTCGTCCGCAAGGTACGCCTGTCCGGGGCCGCGTACGTCGGCGCGGTGATCGCGTTCGTCGGCCTGGCGATCGTCGTCGAGGCGTGGCAGGGCATGCGGCTGGACGCGCTCGGCCTGCTCCTCGGCCTGCTGGCCGGGGCGTGCTGCGCCGGCTACTTCCTGATGGGCGACAGCATGGGCCCCGACATCGACCTGCTGGGCCTGGTCGCCTGGGGCATGGTCGGCTCGGCCGTCGTGCTCGTCCCCTTCGCGCGGCCCTGGGACATCCCCTGGGAGGCCTTCACGCTCTCCGTCGCGCCGCAGGGCGGCACGACGCTGCCGGTGCTGGGGGCGTACCTGTGGCTGGTGCTGGTGGCGACCGCGCTGGCGTACATCCTCAGCATGAACATGGTGCGGCGGCTGTCGGCGGCGGTGGGGGCGACGGTCGCCTCGCTGGAGGTCATCGGCGGCGCGGTGGTCGCGTGGGCGCTGGTCGGCGAGACGCTGGGGGTGTTCCAGATCGTCGGCGGGCTGATCGTGCTCGGCGGCGCGCTGCTCGCCCAGACCGCCACCTCGGGCGGCGGACCGGCCCCCGCCCCCGACCGGCCGGCCGAGATCACCGCCCAGGTGTGAGCCCGGCCGCCGCGTGCCGGGCGCGGCTGAGCGTCAGCGTTCGGGTGTGAGGCGCAGGACGGTCGAGTCGCGGGCCCAGCGCTCGGTCAGGTGCTCGCTGTCGGGGGCGTTGAGCCGCTCCTTGGCCAGCACCGCCACGGCGTCGGCCGCCGCGGACTGGTCGACGACCGAGACCGCCGCGTCGAACTCCACCAGCCGCGCGCCGTTGTCCTTGCTGCGCAGCGTCACGCGCACCCGGTCGAGCGCGCCGAGCCCCGGCAGGTCCTGCTCGCCGCCGCCGGTCACGAGGTAGATGGCGCCGTCGTGCCAGGCGTGCCAGGCCAGGCGCGGGCGGTCGAGGGCCAGCCAGAGGATGCCGGACTTCTTGGCGCCCTCCTCGATGGCCGCGATGTCGTCGCTCACGATCAGACTGTAACCCCCGAACCGCTCGGGGCCCGCGCGCGTTTCACCGGTATGCGGTCGTTCATCCTCGTGCTCCTCCTCGTCGCGGGCTGCGGCGCCGCCGGTCCTGAGCCGCCGTCCGCGTGCGGGTCCTCCGCCCGTACGGGTCCGCTGGACACGCGCGTCCTGCGGCAGACCGTGTACGACTACCCGGCGTCCGCGACGCCCGAGGCGCTCGCCGGGAAGGTGGAGACCGTCGTCACCGGCCACGTGACGGGCTGGGTCGCCGGGCCCGTGGTCGAGGAGGGCATCCCGGGGGACCGCACCCATTACGTCCTCATGCGCACCCGGGTCGGCGAGCGGCTCAAGGGCGCCGCCACGGACGTCGCGGACCTCGCCTTCTACCAAGGGGCGGCGGTGGACGACGCGGGCACGCCGGTCCACGGCGTGGCCGACTTCGCCCGCGCGGTGCCCCCGGGCACCCGGGTGCTGCTGTTCATGAACCGCGCCAGGCCGACCGGCAAGGTCGTCGAGGGACGCCCGCTCGCCTGGTCGACGCCCCCGCAGGGCGTGATCCTGCACGAGGTGACCGACGACCCCGGCGGCCGGGCCGTCGGCGGCAGGGACGAGATCTTCTCCTCGACCGGCTGGAACCAGCCGTGCGGCATTGACGGCCTGATCGCCCGCCTGCGCGTCCACGGATTCACCGGCTGAACACTTTGCCCTTTTCTGGTGTCCGCCGGGTGCTCTGTCGGGGAGAACCGCATTCATGGGGATCGTCTCTCGCGGCTTCGCCGGAAAACACTTCCGGCGGCCGCGGCCGGAGCTGGCCGGGCGGGTGCCGCCGGGGCAGTACCTGGCCGAGGGCTTCCCGGTGCTCACCGCGGGGGCGACGCAGCACATCCGGACCGAGCGGTGGTCGTTCACCGTCCGGGGCGGCGCGGGCGAGCCCACCTGGACGTGGACGGACCTGCTGTCGCTGCCCGCCGAGCAGATCACCGTGGACATCCACTGCGTCACCCACTGGAGCAAGCTCGACACCACCTGGACGGGCGTGTCCCTCGACCGGCTGCTGACCGGCGCCGACCGGGCGGCCGGGTACGCCCTGGCCGTCAGCTACGGCGGCTACGCCACCAACCTGCCGGTCGAGGAGATCGTGGACGGCAAGGCGTGGCTGGTCTACGCCTACGAGGGCGCGCCGATCCCGCCCGAGCACGGCGGCCCGGTGCGGATGCTGGTGCCCGCCCACTACCTGTGGAAGAGCGCCAAGTGGATCCACGAGCTGTGGCTCATGGACGAGGACCGCCCAGGCTTCTGGGAACGGTCCGGCTATCACAACTTCGGGGACCCATGGCGGGAACAGCGGTACTACGACGACTGACCTGGCAGCCGGCCACGATCGCCGAGGTCGTCCCGGAGACCGACCAGACGCGCACGTTGCTGCTCGACGTGCCCGGCTGGCCGGGACACCGCGCCGGTCAGCACGTGGACGTGCGGCTGACAGCCGACGACGGCTACCAGGCGACCCGGGCGTACTCGCTGGCCGGCGCGCCCGGCGAGCGGCCCTCGATCACCGTGGTCAGGGTGGCGGGCGGCGAGGTGTCGCCGTACCTGGTGGAGGTGGCCGAGGCCGGCGACCAGGTGGAGGTGCGCGGCCCGATCGGCGGCTACTTCGTGTGGGAGCCCATGCCGGAGCGGCGGCCGCTGCTGCTGGTCGCGGGCGGGTCCGGCGTGGTGCCGCTGCGCTCGATGCTGCGCCACCGCGCCCGGCTGGGCGACGGCACCCCGGTCCGGCTCGTCTACTCCGTGCGCGACCCCGGCCAGGTGATCTACCGCGACGAGCTGGAGTCCGCCGGCGCCGAGGTGACCTTCGTCTACACCCGCTCGGCCCCCACCGACTGGCCCGAGCCCGTGGGCCGGGTGGACCGCTCGCAACTGGTCCGGCTGGCCTGGCCGCCCGCCCACGAGCCGCTGGCCTACGTCTGCGGCCCGACCGCGTTCGTCGAGCACGTCGCCGCGATCCTCACCGCCCTGGGCTACCCGCCCACCGACATCCGCACCGAGCGGTACGGCTAGGAGAGACACCATGCAACAACCCGTGGACGGCAACGCCGCGGCAGGCCCGCTGGCCCAGTTCTTCGGCCGGGACATGACGGCCGCCCAGGGCGTCTGCGCGCAATGCGGCATGAACGGCCCGCTGGGGGAGGCCACCGTGTACGGCCCCGCCCCCGGCACCGTGCTGCGCTGCCCGAACTGCGACAACGTGCTCATGACCCTCGTCGAGGCGCCGGGCCGGATGATGGCCGCGATGCCGGGCCTGGGCCTGCTGGAGACGCCCGTGCAGGGAGGTGGCTGACCGTGGCCGTCGTCTCGAAGGGCTTCAAGGGACGCGGCGGGCACGACGACCGCCTGCCGCCCGGCCAGTACCTCACGCCCGGCTTCCCCGTCCTGTCCGCGGGCCCGACGCCCCGGGTGGACACCGCCGGCTGGACGTTCACCCTGGTCACCGAGGCCGGCCGGGAACGCGTCTGGACCTGGGACGAGCTGCTCGACCTGCCCCAGAGCGCCCCGCACACCGACCTCCACTGCGTCACCGGCTGGTCGAAGTTCGACACCGACTGGCAGGGCGTGTCGATCGACGTCCTGCTCGACGACGTGGACACGCGGGCGGAGTTCGCGGAGGCGTACTGCCACGGCGGCTACACGACCAACCTGCCGCTGGCCGACCTGCGCGGCGGCAAGGCGTGGATCGTCCACACCTTCGACGGCGACCCGCTGCCCGCCGAGCACGGCGGCCCGGCCCGGCTGCTGGTCCCGCACCTGTACCTGTGGAAGTCCGCCAAATGGGTCAAGGGCCTGCGCCTGCTCGACCGTGACCGGCCCGGCTTCTGGGAACGGGCCGGGTACCACAACTACGGCGACCCCTGGCGCGAGCAGCGCTACTGGAACAGCTGATCGTGCCCATAGACGGGGGACGCCTGCCGCGGGCGGCCCGGCAGCCGTTAGCGTGGGCGCATGCGCTCACGTCGTTCCGTGCTCTCCGTGCCGGGCAGCAACCCCCGCTTCCTGGAGAAGGCCCAGACCCTGCCCGCCGACGAGGTCTTCCTCGACCTTGAGGACTCCGTCGCGCCGCTGGCCAAGGACGAGGCCCGCAAGAACGTCGTGACCGCGCTGCGCGAGGGCGACTGGACCGGCAGGACCCGCGCGGTCAGGGTCAACGACCTGACCACGATGTGGACGTACCGGGACGTGATCGAGGTCGTGGAGGGCGCCGGGGAGTTCCTCGACTGCCTGATCCTGCCCAAGGTCCAGGACCCGACCGAGGTCGTCTGGCTCGACACGCTGCTGACCCAGATCGAGCGGTCGATGGGCTACGAGGTGGGCCGCATCGGCATCGAGGCCCAGATCGAGAACGCCCGCGGCCTGGTCAACGTCGACGCCATCGCCGGGTCGTCCAGGAGGCTGGAGGCCCTGGTGTTCGGGCCGGCCGACTTCATGGCCTCGATCAACATGCGCACCCTCGTGGTCGGCGAGCAGCCGCCCGGCTACGAGGAGGGCGACGCCTACCACTACATCCTCATGCGCCTGCTGATGGCCGCCAGGATGCACGACCTCCAGGTGATCGACGGCCCCTACCTGCAGATCAAGGACGTCGAGGGCTACCGCCGGATCGCCCGCCGGGCCGCCGCGCTCGGCTTCGACGGCAAGTGGGTGCTGCACCCCCTGCAGGTGGAGGCGGCCAACGAGGTGTTCTCGCCGAGCCAGGACGACTACGACCACGCCGAGCTGATCCTGGAGGCGTACGAGCACTACACCACCGTGGAGCGGCGCGGCGCGGTCATGCTGGGCGACGAGATGATCGACGAGGCGTCCCGCAAGATGGCGCTCGTCGTGGCCGCCAAGGGCAGGGCGGCCGGTCTGGCGAGGACGAAGTCGTTCACACCTTGACGCCCACCACGGTGAAGAACCACAACGACGAGGTCAGCCAGAGCCCCACCAGAGCCGTGAACGCCAGCCCGCCGAGCAGCGGCAGCGTCCAGCCCGGCGCGTCGCGCCTGGGCAGCGCCAGCATCTTCGCCGTGAACACGCCGTAGAAGAAGCAGCCGAGCAGCGAGTGGGCCAGCACGCGCGGCACGTCGAACTGCAGGCCCAGGGCGTACAGGCAGTGGAAGGCGACGGGGATCGTGAGGAGGAACGCCAGCCGCCCCGACCAGCGGTGGACGCCGTCCGGCAGCTCGATTCCCAGCCTTCCCCACATCGACAGCGCCGAGACCACCTGGACGATCGCCAACGCGAACGCCCCGGTCGTCAGCCACGCCTTCATCGGCAGGGCGCCGGAGAACCCGGCCGGGCCGATCGCGAACCCCGTGGGCGTGTGCGCCCGGCCGTACACGCCGAGGCCCAGCGCCACCAGGCCGCCGGCCAGCAGCGGGAGCAGGAGCACGGCGGCCGTGCGGTGCGGGGGCCGGTGCGCGGGCCGGTGGACGGCGGTCATTGCATCTCCTCGATGAAGCCGTCCACGTCCTGCGGAAGGACCGTGGTGCCGGCGACGGTCACGGGGGTGGTGGGCCGTCCGGCGTCCAGCCGGGGGATCTGCACCTGGTCCTGGCCCAGGAACGCGGCGCCGACCTGGTCGTAGCCGCCGCCGGGGCGCGGGACGCGGATCCAGCCCGCTCGCAGCCTCGCGCCTCTGACCTGCGCGGTCGCCCGATACAGCCCGGACGGCCGGACCACGGCGGGCGCGGTGAACGTCCACCTCCCGCCGCCGACGGTCAGGCTGCCCCTGGCGCGTCCGCCGCCGAGCGTGGCGGTCAGCCGGGCCGTGCCCGGACCCTTCAGCACGGCCTTCCCGCCGGCCTCGCCGCCCTTGAACCAGGCTTCGGACCTGCCGTCGCAGAAGTAGCCGACGGCCTTGCCGTCGCGGACGGAGATCGCTATCAGGCCGCCGTTGCCCTTGACGTACCCGCCGTAGTCGGCCTTGGGGATCTTCGCGGCCTCGGTGGGCGCGGGCGACGCGGACGGCGACGCGGACGATGACACGGATGGCGGCGGCGCGGCGGCGGCCTCGGTGGGGGATCCCGCCGCCGCCGTGTCGGTGGGGGGCGCGGTGTCGGCCGCCGGTGCCGCGGTGACGCTGGCGACGCCCAGCCCCGCGGCCAGGACCGCGCCCGCCGTCAGGGTGATGAATGGTCCCAGCCTTGACATGGACTGCTCCCGAAGTCGGAAGGGCGAAATGCCGTACGACTCTGAGCATCCGCCCAAAGGGGCGGGTCGTCTGTGAACTAATGCTCACCCGGCAGACAGAATGTATGGATGCAGGAGAACCCTGGACCGAATCCGCCATATGGCAGTCAGCCGCCTGGGCCGCCCGTCTATCCTTATGGGCCGCCGCCCGTGCCGCAGCCGCGGTCCTGGTTCCTGCCGACGCCGCGGGGGGCGCGTTACGACCATCTCGCCCGCACTGCGGCGAACGAGCCGTGGCGGGCCGTCGTCGGCACGATCCTCGTGGGCGTCGGGTTCTTCGTCGTCGGCACCGGCGTGCTGCTGGTGGGCAAGGCCGCCGAGCTGATCCTCGGCCTGCCCGCGCCGACCGACCCCGGGCAGATCTTCGGTGATCCGGTGTTCGGGCTGGTCATGGTGCTGCTGTCGATCGCGGCCGTGCTGCCGCTCGTCTTCGGCACCGCCGCGCTCGTCCAGCGCCGCAGGCCCGGCACGCTGTCGTCGGTCGCCGGACGGCTGCGCTGGTCGTGGTTGCTGCGCTGTCTCGGCCTGGCCGTGCTGGCGCTGGTGCTGGGCCAGATCGCGCAGGTCATGGCCCTGTCGTTGTCGGGGGAGGAATACTCCGACCTGTTCGGCTGGGTCGGCTGGGGACGGTTCCTGCCCGCCCTCGTGGTGATCGTGCTGCTGGTGCCGTTCCAGGCGGCGACCGAGGAGTACATCTTCCGCGGCTGGTTCGTCCAGGCGGTCGGCGTGCACGTGCGCAATCCGGTGTGGGCGATCCTCATCGGGTCCCTGCTGTTCGCGTCGCTGCACGGCTACTCGTGGGTGGGGCTGCTCGACGTGTTCGCCTTCGGCGCGGTCATGGGCTGGCTGGCCGTACGGACCGGGGGGCTGGAGGCGCCGATCGCGCTGCACGTGATGAACAACATGCTGGCCTTCGGGCTCAGCGCGGCCTCGGGCAGCCTGGAGGACGCACTGGACCAGGGCAAGACGCCCATCCCGTGGCAGGCGTTGTCGGGAACGGTGGTGCAGCTCGCGGTGTATGCGATTGGTGTGTTCTATATATCCAAAAAGCGGGCAGTTAGTGCCATTTCTGGATAAATCAGGCGAGTGGTGCGGGAAATCTCGCTAGAGAGGTCTCGCCAATCCGGCTCAGGCATGCTGGTCTGGTTCCTGTGGGACAGGCGAGGGCGTCACGGAGGTGATCGTTTTGGTGGGGACGGGGTAGAAATAGGCGCATAAGGTGGGACGGGATTTGTGGAACGGTCCGTAAAGAAACGGCCCGTTCGCTCACCGTTTCCCCGCGCAACCCGGTTGACCAGGTCCGATTCGACGGGTTCCACCTGTACGACGAGTTCGACTAGGAGGTGCGGCGCGTGGCCTCCGGCCCCAGCGATCCGCCACGGCGACCGCCGGACGACGACCCGCGTCCTGAGGACGCCGCGGAACCCCCCTCTCCCGAGGAGCCCGGAACCTCTCCCGGGCAGCCCAGGGCCTCCTCCGAGCAGGCCAGGGACTCTTCCGGGCAGGCCGGGGCCTCTTCCGGGGAGCCCAGGATCCGCCACTCCCCGCCCGGGCCCACCGACGACCGGGCCCGGGGCTTACCCTTGACCTCCCCTTGGGGCATGCCGCCGTTCGCGTCCCCGATCCCGGAGGAGACGCCGCAGGAGCCGCCCAAGGGGCGCAGACCGTACAGCTCGCCGACGGCCGAGCCCGAGGTCGAGCCGCGCCGCCGCCCCCGGCGCATCGTCAACCGCCCGGACAAGCTCGTCGCCGGCGGCCCGCCCCGCCAGGAACCGCCCGCCGCGCCCCCGCCCACTGCGCCCCCATCCGCCGCGTCCCCGTCCGGGCCCCCGGCCCCGCCCGCCGACGGCCCCCAGGAGGGCACGGCCCCCGCGGGCCCCCACCGCGAGCCGCCCTACCACCTGCCGCTCCCCGCCGACGAGGCCCCCGCCCCCGCCACAGAGCCCCCGCCCGCGCAGCCCGAAACCCCCGGCCCCCAGACCCCGCACGACCCCGACCCCCATGCCCACGGGCCGCACGACCGCGAGCCCCGCGCCTCCGAGTCCCGCACCCCCGAGCCCCGTGACCCCGAGCCCCGCGACCCCGGGGTCCGGGACGGCGAGCTCGCGGCGGCCGGTGAGGAGGAGGCCGAGGTCAGGCGGGTGGGCCGGCCGCCCGGCGGGCGTCCCACGAGACCGGATCTGCTGGTCGCCACCGGCCCGCCGCGCCCCGGCGGCGCCGGCGGCAGGCACCACAGAGGCCCGGCCCCGGCCGCCGTACGCAGGTCCAGCCCCGTGCACCGGGGCAGCAGGGCCGCCCCCATAGCCCTCACCATGGCCCTGGCGCTCCTGGTGGCCGCAGGGGTGCTCGTCTGGCGCTGGAGCGACACCGACGCCCCCGGACTGCGTCTGGAGGCCGGCACCGGCCGTTCGGGGGACGACCTCTTCACCGTCCCGGCCGCCGGCGTCGGCACCAACCAGAAGCTCAACGACATCGTCTCCGTCGGCCGCGCGGTGGTCGCGGTGGGCAGCGACACCACCAGCCCGACCCCGCGCCCGCTCTTCCTGTTCTCGCCCGACGCCGGCAAGCACTGGCAGCTCGGCCAGGTGAGCGGCGCCTCCACGCCCGTCGTCCAGCGCGTGGTCGGCGGCGACGGCCGCTGGCTGGCCAGCGGCGGCGACGGCCCGTCCGGCGAGCGCGGCCTGTGGACCAGCGTCGACGGCTTCAGCTGGACGACGGTCAACGCCACCGGCATGGCCGCGTTCCGCCCCGGCGACCAGATCTACGACATCGCCAGGACGGCCTCCGGCTTCGTCGCCGTCGGCGCCACGCAGGGGGACGGCGGCCCCGGCCCGGCGGCCTGGCGCTCGTCCGACGGCCGGGTCTGGGAACGCGTGGAGACCAGGGGACTGGACGTCCAGGAGATCAGGGCGGTCGTCGCCCAGGGCGACACGGTCGTGGCCGTCGGCCGCCCGGCCGACGGGAGCGGCTCGCGCGTGCTGCGCTCGTCCGACGGTGGACGCGGCTGGCAGGCGACCGGCTTCCAGCTGCCCGAGGCCGAGCCGCGTACGGGCACGGTGGCCGTGCTGCCCAAACGGTTCGTCCTGGTGCCGACCAGGCAGCGCACGGTTGACGGCGGCGTGCGCGTCTACTGCTCGCCCACCGGCGCCCAGTGGTCGCAGTGCGGTTCCATCGGCGGCCTGAGCGGCGAGAGCCCAGGCGTGGAGTCGCTGGTCTCCTACCGGTCCGGCGTGGCCGCGATCAGCCAGGCCACCTTGGGCAAGTACTCGGTCCTGACCAGCGCCGACGGGCGCGGCTGGACCAAGCGGGCCGACCTCGGCGACCTGGCGGGCGCGACGCTGCGCGGGTTCACGATCTCCGACGGCGGCACCCTGTTCGCCGGCGGTGACCAGGCCGCCTCCGACGTCGACAACCAGCTCGTGCTGATGACCGCGCCGCCGCGCGGCGCCGCCGCCCGCGTCCAGCTCGGCCAGGTCGAGGGCCTGACCAGGGTCTCGCGCGAGACCACCCGCCTGGCGGCCGCCGGCGGCCGGTACGTCGCGGTCGGCGCCGCCTCCGGCGACGCCGGCCTGTGGACGATCAGCAACTGGCAGCGCTGGAAGTCGATGAGCCTCGGCGGCCCCGGCCGGCAGATCCTGGAGGACGTCGCCCACGGCGCCCGCGGCTGGCTGGCGGCCGGCAGCACCCAGACGAACCTGGCCGTCACCGACCCCCTGCTCGTCACCTCCGTCGACGGCGAGAACTGGCGGCGCGTGCCGGTCTCCGGCGACCTGGCCCGCGACCGTGACCGGCCCTACCTGGACACCCACGCCGTGGCGGCGGGCAAGAAGGGGTACGTGCTGGCCGGCGAGTCCCATGACCAGGCGGGCTCGGTGGCCGCCGCCATGTGGTTCACGCCCGACCTGCGCAAGTACACCCGGTCCAGGAAGCTGCCCCAGGGCGGCTCGGGCGTACGCGTCCACGACGTGATCGCGACCCAGGGCGGCTACGTCGCGGTCGGCGGGTCGGGGACCGGCGACCGGGAGAACAGCGTGGTCTGGTTCTCCGACGACGGCGTGAACTGGAGCGCCCGCAAGCGGGTCACCCCGCCGGACGCCACGTCGGCCGGGCTGCGGCAGGTCACGACGTACCACGACAAGCTCGTCGCGATCGGCACGGCCGTGACGGACGGCGCACGCCGCGCCTTCTCCGCCGTCTCCGACGACGACGGCGAGAGCTGGACGACGGCCTGGCTGCCCGCGGACCAGGCGGCCGCCGTGCACGACCTGGCCGCGGGCGACCAGGGCCTGGTGGCGGTCGGCTGGCACGGCGTCCCCGGCGAGGGCGACAGCGCGGCCTGGGTCTCCCAGGACGGCCTGTCGTGGAACCGCATGGCCCTGACCAAGGACCGGCTCTCCGGCCTCGGCATGCAGGCCCTGACGGCCGTGGCGATCAGCGGCACGGAGGTGGTGGCGCTCGGCAGGTCCACGACGTACGACACCGACCACCTGATCCTGTGGACCTCCAGCCTCACCGCCGGCCGGTGAGCACGCCCCACTCGGTCAGGCAGCCGAGCAGCCCCTCGGTGAGCGGCAGGAGCGCCAGCTCACCGGGGCCGCACCAGCGCACGTCGGCGGCGTCGTCACCGGCCACGGGCACGCCGCCGGCGCAGGTCGCCAGGTAGTCGCGGATCACGTACGTGACGCCGCCCGGCCCGGGACGCTCCACCGTGCCGGCCAGGCGGCCGACCTCGACGCGCAGCCCGGTCTCCTCCATGACCTCGCGGCGCACGCCGGCCGCGTCGCTCTCGCCGGGCTCCAGCCGGCCGCCCGGGAGCGACCACAGGCCCTTGCCCGGCGGGCGGCCGCGCCGGATGAGAAGAAGCTGGTCAGAGGCGTCGAAAATGATCGCGCCGACACAATTTACGCGCACATGACCAAGATTACGACGGGATAACGGGTCCCGGTCTTGACGTGACCGTGCCGGAGGAAGCACCGTGGGTAGCTGTGAGAGCGGCTCCTACCTGCCCAAGGTGCTTCGGCCCGCTTCACGGGTCGAGCGCCCCGTCCAGTGCGTTCCATTGCGACACGCACGGCGACGTCCTGCCGTACCAGCCTCCGCGACCGCCCACGGGCGAATCGCTGGAGGCCCTGCGGAAACGCTCGGTGGTGCCCGTGTGGCTGCCCTGGCCATTGCCGCCCGGCTGGACGGTGACCGGGTTCGGCGAGGTCGGCGACGACCGTACCGGTTCGCGGGCCAGCGTGGTCGCGCTGAGCGGGCCCTCGCCGATCGAAGGGCCGGCCGACCTGCTGGTCATCGCCGAGGAACCGGGCGTCGGGCTCGGCGCGACGTTCGCGGGGCTCGACGGTCCCGACCCCGGTGAGGGGTTCGACTCCGGTCCGCCCAACGCGAAGATCGAGGTGCTGGGCCATCCCACGGCGATGTGGTGCCTGGCCGGCATCGACGACCGGGCCGTCTACGCCGGCGAGGCGCTCGGCAACTGGTTGTGGACCATCGCCTGGCCCGCCGAGGCCGGCTGCATGATCGCACTGGCCGAGCTGTCCCTCCAGGACGCCCGCGACCGCGAGTTCGAGGTGCCGTTCGGCGGGTTCTCGCCGCTGCTGGAGGACTGAGGGCCGGAGATCGAGCGCGCCTGACGGGTCGGGCGCGGGGCTGAGCACAGGATCGCCTCCCCCGGGCGGCCGGTTGGGGGAGCGGTGTCCGGGGTCAGGTTCTTCGTCGAGGCGTTCGTGACGATGTTCGTGATCATGGACCCGCCGGGCGTCATCCCGCTCTTCCTCGCCTACACCTTCGGCCGCACCCCGGCCGAGCGCAGGCGCATCGCCTGGCAGGCCGCGGTGACGGCGTTCTGCCTGGTGGTGGTGTTCGCGGTGTTCGGGCGGGCCATCCTGTCGTACCTGCACGTCGAGGTGCCCGCCATGCAGATCGCGGGCGGCCTGCTGCTCCTGCTGGTGGCCCTGGAGCTGCTGCGCGGCACGGCCGAGCCGCGCACCGACACCGTGCGCTCGAACGTCAACGTCGCCCTGGTGCCGCTCGGCACGCCGCTGCTGGCCGGGCCCGGCGCGATTGTGGCGACCATCGTCTTCGCCCAGCAGGCCGAGGGACGCGCCGACGGGCTGGCCGCGCTGATGCTGGCCATCGCGGCCGTGCACATCCTGCTGTGGCTGTTCATGCGCTTCTCGGTCAGCATCATCCGCGTCATCAAGGAGAACGGCGTGGAGCTGGTCACCAGGATCGCCGGCCTGCTGCTCTCGGCGCTCGCCGTGCAACTCATCATCAACGCGATTCGCGCTCTCATGCAGACGGGCTAAAGTTCGGAAGCGTGACAGCGCGTATCGAGCGAGTGGTGACCGAGGGCGTCGTCGACATCGACGGCACCGAGCACAAGGTCGAGAACAACACCTGGATCATCGGTGACGACGACGAAGTCATCGTCATCGACGCGGCGCGGGACGCCGAGAAGATCCTTGAGCAGGTCGGCGAGCGTGAGGTGCTGGCCGTCATCTGCACCGCGGGCCTGCCCGACCACGTCGGCGCGGCCATCGAGGTGGCCAGCAGAGACGAGGCGGTCGTCGCCCTGCACCCCAAGGACAAACCGCTGTGGCGGGAGACCTGGCGGGAGACCTGGCCCGACATCGACATGGAGGACGACGGCGTCTTCGGCGTCGCCGACGTCCAGCTCGACGTCATGGAGACGCCCGGCGTCACGCCCGGCGGGATCTCGCTCTACTGCGAGGCGCTGGGCGCGGTCTTCACCGGCAAGGCCCTGCAGGCCGACGGGCCGGGCAAGCTCGGCGGCGAGTACCCGGCGCTGGCCGACCAGCTCACCTCGATCGGCGGCCGGCTGTTCACGCTGCCGGCCGACACGCGGGTGCTGGCCAACCACGGTGACGAGGTCACCGTCGGCGACCTGGAGCCGCACTTCGACGACTGGGTGTCGGGCTCGCTGACCCGCGACCCGGCCGCCGCCCGCGACGACGAGGGCCCGCTGACCGACGGCACCAGGGTCTCCGGTATCAAGCTCGGCCCCGGCGACGAGTAGGTGTACGACCAGCTTCCGCTGGACGGGATGCCGCGGCGGCTCTACGCGTGCACGCCGTCGCGGTTGAACACCTGGCTCGACTGCCGCCGCCGCTACCGGTTCACCTACCTGGACCGGCCGCAGCCCTCCAAGGGGCCCGCCTGGGCGCACAACAGCGTCGGCGCCAGCGTGCACAACGCGCTGGCGGCCTGGTGGCGTGAGCCGTACGAGCGGCGCACGCCGCTGACGGCCGCCGTCCTGCTCACGAACGGGTGGATCACCGAGGGGTTCAGGGACGCCGAGCAGTCGGCCGAGTGGCTGGGCCGGGCCCGCGACCTCGTGTCCGGATATGTCACGACCTTAGATCCCGCGGACGAACCGGTCGGCGTCGAGCGCACGGTGGCCACGCGTACCAAGGTGGTCGCGCTGTCCGGGCGCATCGACCGGCTCGACCGGCGCGGCGACGAGCTGGTCGTGGTCGACTACAAGACCGGCCGCCGCCCGCTGACCCAGGACGACGCCCGCTCGTCCCTCGCCCTGGCCACGTACGCCATCGCGGCCTCCACGATGATGCGCACGCCGTGCCGCGCGGTCGAGCTGCACCACCTGCCCACCGGCGAGATCGTCGAGTGGCGCCACACCGACGAGTCGCTGGGCCGGCACCTGCGCCGCGCCGAGGAGATCGCCGTCGAGGCCGCCACCGCCGACGAGCGCTACCGCGCCGTGATGGGCGCCCCCACCTCGACCAAGCGCCCGGCCCAGGCGGCGGGCCGGGGGGCGGGCGAGCGTCCCGTCGTCGGCCCGGCCCAGGTCCCCGCCGAGCTCGACACGGTGTTCGCCGCCAGCCCCGGCCCGCTCTGCTCGTGGTGCGACTTCCGCCGCCACTGCCCGGAGGGCCAGGCCGCCGGCTCCGACCGCAACCCCTGGGACGGCCTGGCCGACTGATCCCCGGCGAAGCGTCAGGCGGCCCGTGCTGCCGGCCAGCGACGGGGGTCGGTCAGGCCCTTCAGCCCCTTGCTCACGTCGTAGCCGGCCGCGCCGAGCCGGGCCCGCGCGCCCGCCAGCATCGCCCGCGTCGAGGGCATGAACGCCCGGTCGTGCACCGGCTCCGGCAGCGCGTTCATGCCCAGCCGGAACGCCCTCAGCGCCGCGGTGACCGTCGCCGGGGGCACCTCGGGCAGCACGCCGTACATGCGGCGGGCCCACTCCGGAAGCGTGTAGTAGCAGAGCGCGCCGAAGGGGAAGTAGGCCGGCTTGCCCGGCGACAACCTGCGCAGCTCGCGCGGCAGCCGGGGCCACAGCAGGAACCGCACGGTCGCCGCCGCCTCCTCGGTCACCCGCAGGGCGGGCCGGGCCTGCTTGAAGTAGGCGTCCATCTCGGCGCACGAGCCCGGCACGTCTTCAGGGTGCAGCCCGACGTAGGAGGCGCTCCTGCGCTGCTCGCGCAGGTAGCGGTCGGCCTGCCGCTCGTTCAGCCCGAGCCCGCCGCGCCTGGCCACCTCCAGGTACGACGACACCTCCGCGCAGTGGACCCACAGCAGCAGCTCCGGATCGTCCACCCGGTGCGTGCGCCCGGTACGCGGATCGGTGATGCGCAGCGCCTTGTGGATGCCGCGCACCCGCCTGCCGATCTCGTCGGCCTCGGCCGGGCTGCCGAACGTCACCCGGCCCACGAAGTCGGCGGTGCGGCGCAGGCGGCCGAAGGGGTCGTCCTGGAAGGTGGAGTTCTGCCAGACGCCGAGCATGGCCAGCGGGTGCAGCGCCTGCAACATGAGGCCGCGTACGCCGCCCACCCACATCGAACGGTCGAGATGCACCTGCCAGGTCGCGCTCCGCGGCGCCTGGACGACGAGTTCGTCCGTCATAGTAAGTGAATGATTACATGGCATTGGACCTTGTGTCCAAATAGTGCTTCTCGGCCGCGTTCCAGAACCTGACCAGCGCGGCGGCCGTCGTCTCCGGCGCCTCGACGGCGGGGGAGTGGACCGCGCCGGGCACGACCACGCAGTCGGCGCCGAGCCGGGCGGCCGTCTCCGACTGGGTCTCGGGCGACCAGCCGTCGTCGTGCTCGCCGTAGAGGACCAGGGTGGGGATCTCGATCTCGCGCAGTTCGTCGGTGCGGTCGTGGGCGTGCAGGACCTGCTCGGCCATCCGGGCCAGGCCGGTGGGGGAGTTGGTCAGCAGCCGCTTGCGCAGGAACGCCAGGATCTCGT
The DNA here is from genome assembly GCF_040298265.1 of Nonomuraea sp. NPDC001636. Lineage (NCBI taxonomy): Bacteria > Bacillati > Actinomycetota > Actinomycetes > Streptosporangiales > Streptosporangiaceae > Nonomuraea > Nonomuraea sp. NPDC001636. The sequence goes on along the minus strand of NZ_JBEOZT010000005.1, from coordinate 63,347 downwards.
CGGAGACGTCGGCGGCCAGCGCCTCGGGCTCCATCCGGCGGTGCCAGAGGTGTTCGAGCCCCAGGGCCGGGATCTCCTCCATGATCTCCCGGCCGTTGCGCGCCCGCCTGCCCTCGATGGCCGCCGGGCCTGAGCTCATCAGCGTGAACGAGGCGAACCGGGTGCGCCCGTCGATCACGGCCTCCCGCCCGACCAGGCCGCCGAAGGAGTGGCCCACCAGGTGGACGGGGTCGCCGCCGCCGATGGCCTGGGCCATCAGGTCGACGTCGGCGCCGAGGGCCGCGCAGGTGTAGGCGGCGGGGTCGTCGGGGCCCGGCGTCTCGTACTGGCCGCGCAGGTCGACGGCCACCACCCGGCGGCCGGACTGGGCCAGGGTCATCAGGACCGCGATGAAGTCCTCCTTGCTGCCGGTCAGGCCGGGGACCAGGAGGGCGGGCCAGCGCTCGACCACGCCGCTGACCGGAAGCGCCTCCAGAGCCGCGAACGCGCCATGGGGCGTTTCGAGCTTCTGCGGCGTCACACCGGGTGGCAGGTCGAGGAATCGCGGCGTACTCACGTGGGGCAACAATACCCAGAGGTCAGCGCCTCGACACCGGCAAAGCTCCGACGCTGGTGCGAGTTGTGGCGAGTTGTGAGCTTTGCGGCTTTCACGCTCCGGGAGCGGGTGGGCGACGTCCTCGTCCCCAGTGGGGCGTGGCGGGCCCTGAGGCGGCCTCTCGGGCCCTGCGATGCCTGGAGGGCGCACATGTCGGGCGACGGGGCCTTGAGGCCGTGAGGGGCGCGTAGGGCTCCCTCCCGGCGCCGGTGCCGTACGGACGAAAAAGGCGCGCACCCCGCGAACGGGATGCGCGCCTCCTTCTCGTCGTCGCTAGCCTGCGCGGCGGCGGTTGCCGCCACCGCCACCGCCACGGGCCTGGCGGCGCTGCTGCTTGCGCTCGGTCGCCGCGGACGGCGCGATGTCGTCGTCGTCCGTGGCCAGGTCGGGCGACTGGAAGATCACCGCGAACGGGCTCGGCGGGATGATCCGCTCCGGCTCCTTGCGGACCGGCGGCGGAGGCGTGGCCAGGAAGCTCGGCTCCGGCACGGACTCCACGACCGGCTCGGGCGCGACCTCGGCCGCCCGGCTCCGGACCGGCTCCTCCACAGGAGCGGCCTCGGCCGCACGGTTCCGCACGGGCGCCTCGGCGGCCTCCTCGCGCGGACGCGGGTCGGGGGCCTGGGGCTGGTCGGCCTTGCGGGAGCGGGCCGGCTTCACCGGGGTCTCCGGTGCCTCGGCCAGCGCCTGCTCGATGGCCGACGACGCGGCCCCCCTGCTGCGGACGCGCGTGCGCTTCGGCTCGGCGGCCGTCGTCTGGACCTCGTCGGGCGTGAAGATGGCGGGAGTCTCCTCCGTCTTGGCGGCCACGATCTCGACCTCCGGCGTCTCGGCGGGTGCGGTTTCGGCCAGTTCCCTGCCGCCGCGGGTGCGGCGACGCTGGCGCTGGGCGCGGGCCGGGCGCTCGCGCTCTTCGCGCTCCTCGCGCCGGCCCTTGCCGCCGCGGGTGCGGCTCCGGCCGGTCTCACCGAGGTCCTCGATGCGCTCCGCGGCCAGCCCGGCGCGCGAACGGCTCGCGTGCGGCAGGACGCCCTTGGTGCCCGCGGGGATGTTCAGCTCGGTGTAGACGTGCGGCGAGGTGGAGTAGGTCTCCTCCGGCTCGGCGAAGTCGAGCCCGAGCATCTGGTTGATCATCTTCCAGCGGGTCAGCTCCTCCCACTCCACGAAGGTGACCGAGATGCCCGTGCGCCCGGCCCGGCCGGTACGGCCGATGCGGTGCACGTACGTCTTGTCGTCCGAGGGGCAGTCGTAGTTGACCACGTGGGTGACGTCGTCGATGTCGATGCCGCGGGCCGCCACGTCGGTGGCGACCAGCACGTCGATCTTGCCCGCCCGGAAGGCCCGCAGAGCCTGCTCGCGCTGGCCCTGACCGAGGTCGCCGTGGACGGCCGCGACCGCGAAACCACGCGTGTCGAGCTGTTCGGCGACCATGTCGCAGGCCCGCTTGGTCTCGCAGAAGACCATGGTGAGCCCGCGGCCCTCGGCCTGGAGCAGCCGGGCGACGATCTCGATCTTGTCCATCCGGTGGGCGCGCCAGACGATCTGACGCACCTGCGGGGTGGTCTCGCCCTCGCCGCTCTCCATCTCCGCGCGTACGTGGGTGGGACGGTTGAGGTATTTGCGGGACAGCGTGACGATCTCGCCCGGCATGGTGGCCGAGAACAACATCGTCTGCCGCTCCGCGGGGATCAGCTTGAAGATCCGCTCGATGTCGGGCAGGAAGCCCAGGTCCATCATCCGGTCGGCCTCGTCGAGCACGAGGGAGGTGACCTGGCTCAGGTCGAGGTGCTTCTGCTTGACCAGGTCGAGCAGACGGCCCGGGGTGCCGACGATGACGTCGACCCCGGCCTTGAGCGCCTCGATCTGCGGCTCGTACGCCCGGCCGCCGTAGACGGTCAGGACTCGGGAGCCGAGCTTGCCGGCCGCGGTGACCAGGTCTTCACTGACCTGGACGGCCAGCTCGCGGGTCGGCACGACGACCAGCCCGCGGGGCTTCTTGCGGTTCTTGCGCGGCTTGCCGATGCTCTGGAGCATCGCGATGCCGAACGCGTAGGTCTTGCCCGTGCCCGTGCGCGCCTGGCCGATGAGGTCCTGGCCGCTCAGGGCGAGCGGGAGCGCCATCTCCTGGATGGGGAACGGTGTGACGATACCCTCGGTCTCGAGGGCATCGGCGATCTCTGGTGTGACTCCGAGGTCTCGGAAAGTCGTCAGCGTGGCCTGCCTCAGTCTCAAATGAAGGCGGGCCTGCCGGGACCGACGGGCGGAAAACAGCCCCCGTTACGTGGGTCCTCGCGGTAGAGCCAGCCCTCTCGCGTCATCAGCGACCGCGCACCCGGGGAATCGGGGGTTATCGGGGGATTCCCCCGAACTAACACAGTGCGGTCGCACTTTCACAGAGCAGTGTACTCGATACCACAACGTTGGCCGAGCTCGCTTATGTTCCCGCATATTTCGGGAAGTACGCTGCCTCCATGAAGGAGTCTCCTGGAGTCGTCGACCTGCTCGGGGTTCTAGCTTACGCCGAGCTCAGCGCCTACGCCCGGATGACCGAGGACGCCGCCACCCTGGCGCCCTCGCTCGCCGACCGCGCCGCGCTCAGCGAGCTGGCCGTGGCCGAGTACGCCCACTTCCGCCTGCTGCGCGACCGCCTGGCCGAGTTGGGGGCCGATCCGGAGGAGGCGATGGCGCCGTTCGTGGCGGCCCTCGACGCCTGGCACGCCCAGACGCGGCCGGCCGACTGGTTGCAGGCCCTGGTCAAGACGTACGTGGGCGACGGGATCGCGCTCGACTTCTACCGGGAGGCCGCCCGGCACCTGGAGCCGTCGATCGTCAAGCTGGTGGACGAGGTGCTGGTGGACGAGGCGCGCTCGCAGTTCGCCGTCGAGCGGGTCAGGGCCGGGATCGAGGCCGACCCGACGGCGGGCGGGCGGCTCGCGCTGTGGGCCCGGCGGCTCGTCGGCGAGGCGCTCAGCCAGGGGCAGCAGGTGGCGACGGCGCGGCCGGAGCTGGCGTTGCTGCTGGTGGAGTCGGCCAGGGCGGCGGGGGGCGAGACGCCTGACATCTCACGCCTGTTCGCGACCCTGACGGAGGCGCACAACAAGCGAATGGCCGCCCTCGGCATCTAGCCCTGGCCGGTGGACGGACGACCACGGACGGACGACCACGGACGGACGACCACGGACGGACGACCACGGACGGACGACCACGGACGGACGACCACGGACGGCCGGGCCCGCGAGCTCGGCCGCATCCTGCCGGATGGCGAAGCAGACCGGTCCGGTCGTGGGGCGGTGCGAGGGGACGAAACGGATGTACCGTCCCAGACATGAGGGCCTCGCGCCGCTACGGCAGTTCCTTGACGAGATGTGGGCCGAATCGCTGGACTTCGCGCGTCGTGCTGCGAAGGGGAAGCGCGGGATGCCCGACGAACGACCAGAGACGGGATCACGCCGACGAGAGACGGGATCACGCCGACCATGGGCGGGACCACGCCGACCTGAGACGGGACCACGCCGAGCGGCGCCGGCGCCACGTCCGGGGTTGCCGCCTCGGGCGGCCGGGCGACCGTGAGCCCTGTGGCCCGTGATGCCGGTGCGGCCTCTGGTGCGTTCCCGGCGTGACCTGGTGGAGGCGTCGGGCGGCGTGCGCGGCCGGTGAGGGTACGGCTGAGTGTGGCCGTACCCTCGTCGTGGGCCTTCAGGGTGGTTAGAGGGTGCCGCCGAAGCCGACCGGCCTGGACTCGTCCTCACCGATCTCGACGAAACCGAGCGAGGCCACCGGCACGACCACGCGCCGGCCCTTGACGTCGGTGATGGCGAAGACGCCGCGATCTACCGACAGCGCGTTCCTGATCTCCTCTTCGACCTGCTCGGCGGAGAGGTCGGTCTCGACAACGAGTTCGCGGTGTACCGAGCGTACGCCGATCTTGACTTCCATCGTGGCTCCCTAGTCGACTGGGTTAGCGCTCGGTTCCATCGTCGTCGCTCGGAGGCCCGGAGGCGGTGAATGATCGCGCCCAGCGAACGGGTTATGCCGTACGCGGAAAACCGCTGATCCCGCGCCAGGCGAGCCGCGCCATGAGCTGCTCGGCCGCGTCCTTGGGGATCGAGCCCTGCGCGGTGACCCAGTAGCGGGCGCTCACCTCGGCCATGCCGACCAGGCCGACCCCGAGTAGGTGGGCCTCGTCGCTGGTGCAGCCGGTGTCCTCCTGGATGACCGCGCTGACCATCTCGGCGCACTCCTGCAGGGACCGCTCCACGCGCTGGCGCACCGGCGCGACGTTGCGCAGGTCGGACTCGAAGACCAGCCGGAACGCCTCCCCCTGCGTGGAGACGAAGTCGAAGAACGCGCTGAACGTGGCCTGCACCCGCAGCTTGTTCTCGTGGGTGGAGGCCAGGGCCTCGCGGCAGCGGTTGACCATGTCGTCGACGTGCAGGTCGAGCAGCGCGAGGTAGAGCTCCAGCTTGCCGGGGAAGTGCTGGTAGAGCACCGGCTTGCTGACCCCGGCCCGATCGGCGATCTCGTCCATGGCGGCCGCGTGGTAGCCGTTCTCCACGAACACTTCCTGCGCGGCGCTCAGCAGTTGCCGGCGTCGGGCCAGTCGGGGCAGCCGGGTGCCCCGGGGCTTCGCGTCCGGGGTTGCGGTCACGCGGGTCTCCATTGGTCTCTCAGCGAACTGTGCCGACATCCTACGTGCGGGTAGCCGACACCTCGGCGGTCATCGTCATACACGCTCGATCTGGCGGGCGGCCCGTGCTCAGCGGTAGTCGTCGTCGTCGTAGTCCACGACGCGGTCCTGGTCGGCCGCGTCGGCGGGGTCGGCGTCGAGTGGAAGCTCGCGGCGCTCCTGGGCGGTCTCCTGGCGGATCTCGCGATGCTGCTCGGCGGCGTCGGCCTCGGGCGTCTCCGGCGACAACTCCTCTTCCTCCTCCTCGTCGTAGACGCTCTCGTCCCCGCGGGTGTCCATTTCCGACATCTTCGGCCCCCCTCTTGGTGCGGACGGGTCCAGACTACGCCCGGCTGAAAAGGTCGCCGTGCTTCTCCACTCTGGCGAGTACGTCAGGGGCGGTGAACACCAGGTCATCGGCGTGTTCACAGTCCTCGACCTCCTTCCACAGCAGCGGCGTCGAGACCGTCGGCCGCTCCCTGGCCCGCAGCGAGTACGGCGCCACGGTGGTCTTGGCCGGATTGTTCTGGCTCCAGTCGATGAACACCTTGCCCGGCCTGGCCTTCCTGGCCATGACGCTGACGATCTCCTTCGGGTGCTCCTTCTCCAGAGCCTGGGCCAGCCTCTTGGCGTACGCGGAGGGCTCCTCGCGGCAGTCCCAGTCGGCGTAGAGCTGCATGCCCTTGTTCCCGCTGGTCTTGGGCCTGGCGTCGAGCCCTTCGTCCTTCAGCACCTCGCGCAGTGTGAGCGCCACCCGGCAGCACTCCACGATGGTCGCCGGCGCGCCCGGGTCCAGGTCGAACACGAGCGTGTCGGGCGGCAGCGCCGCGCCGTCGTCGTCCACGCACCACTGAGGCACGTGCAGCTCCAGCGCGGCCAGGTTGGCGTAGTAGACGAGCGTCGGCAGGTCCTCGATGACGGCGAAGTCGATGCTCTCGCGGTTCTTGGTGCTGCCGGGGGCGGGCAGGTTGACCCTCCTGACCCAGTCGGGCGTGTGCTCGGGCGCGTTCTTCTCGAAGAAGAACTGGCCGGTGACGCCGTTGGGGTACCGCTTGACGGTCAGGGGCCGGCCGGCGAGGTGCGGCAGCAGGACGGGGGCCACGCGGCTGTAGTAGTCGATCACCTCGGCCTTGGTGAAGCCGATCTCCGGGTAGAGCACCTTGTCCAGGTTGCTCAGCGTCAGCTCGCGCCCGTCCACCCTGACCGGCACCTTCTTCACAGCGTCACCTCCGAGGGGAGCGTGTCGGCGCGCAGCCCGCGCCACACCGGATGTCTCAGCCGCAGCTCGTCGGTCCACATCGTGTAGCCCACCTCCCCGACGAGATCGGGCCTAACCCACCGATTTCTCCACGGGACCGCGTTCGTGAACGGGCTGCGCGGGATCTCCAGAGGTCGGAGCGCCTGGTGGAGGTCGTCCAGGATGGCGTCGGTGAACCCGGTTCCCACGTGGCCGACGTACGTCAGCCCTTCACCGGTGAAGACGCCCATGACCAGCGAGCCGATCCCGCCGGCTCTGCGGCCCTTGCCGGGTTTCCAGCCGCCGATCACGACGTCCCGCGTGCTGAGGTGCTTGACCTTGATCCACCATGGCGAGCGCACGCCCGGCCGGTAAGGGGAGTCGAGTCGCTTGGCCACCACACCCTCCAGGCCCTGTTCGCGCGTGGCGGCCAGCAGGTCGGAGTCCCCGGGGAAGTACGGGGGCGCGCCGACGTCCAGCTCGTCGAGGAGCGCGCGGCGGTCGCGGTAGGCCAGGTCGAACAGCGGCCGGCCGTCCAGGCAGAGCAGGTCGAAGGGCATGTACGTGACGGGGTAGAGGTCCAGCACGGACGGTTCCGGGTCGGTCAGGTGCATACGGTGCTGGAGCCGGACGAAACTGGGCCTGCCGCGCCGGTCCAGCGCCACGACCTCGCCGTCGAGCACGGCGTTCTTGACCGCGAACCCCGAGATCTCGGGGTATCGCCGGGTGTACTCCACGCCGTGCCGTCCCGTCACCCTCAGGACGCCGTCGAGGTGCACGAGCGCCCGGATGCCGTCCCACTTGACCTCCAGGCCGTACCGGTCGCGATCGGAGGGTAGTTCCCCAGGTACGGCCAGCATTGGTTCAATCGGGTATGGCATTGGTTGCCCCATGACGGGTATGTGCCCATATGGTGAGCCCGCTACTGCTGAGGAGTGCCCATGCGCAGCATCTGGAAAGGTGCGATCTCCTTCGGGCTGGTCACCATCCCCGTGAAGCTCTACTCGGCGACCGAGCAGAAAGACGTCAGCTTCCACCAGGTCCACCGGGACGACGGCGGCCGGATCCGCTACAAACGCGTGTGCACGGTCGACGGCGAGGAGGTCCCGTACGCGGACATCGCCAAGGGGTACGAACTGGCCACGGGCGAGATGGTGGTGCTCACCGACGAGGACTTCGAGGACCTGCCGCTGAGCACGTCGCGCAGGATCGACGTCCTGCAGTTCACCCCGGCTGAGCAGATCGACCCCATCTACTTCGCCAAGTCGTACTACCTGGAGCCCGACGCGCAGGGCGCGAAGCCGTACGTGCTGTTGCGCGACGCCCTGGAGAGCTCGGGACAGGTGGCCGTGGTCAAGGTGGCGCTGCGGCAGCGGGAGTCGCTGGCCACCCTGCGCGTACGGGACGGGGTGTTCGTCCTGGAGACCATGTTGTGGCCGGACGAGATCCGCGCCCCCGACTTCGAGTTCCTGGAGGAGGACATCGAGGTCCGGGCCCAGGAGCTCAAGATGGCCGAGTCCCTGATCACCACCATGGAGTCGGACTTCGACCCGAGCGAGTACCACGACACGTACCGCGAGGCGTTGCAGCAGGTGATCGAGGCGAAGGTGGCGGGCAAGGAGGTCGTCGCGGCGCCGGAGGAGGAAGAGGCGGGGCCGGCGGTGGACCTCATGGCCGCCCTGCGCGCCAGCGTCGAGGCCGCGAAACGGGAGCGGACCGGGGAACCGGCCAAACCGAAGAAGGCGGCGGGCGGCGGCAAGTCCGCCAAGGCGTCGAAGGGGGCGGAGGAGGCCGAGGAGGAGGAGAAGGCCCCGCCGAAGCGCAAGGCCCGCAAGTCCGCCTGACCTCTTCCACCACGGCGGCCCGTACGACGACGCCCCCAGCACGTACGAACCGGGACGCCTTGGTGAAGACCTGTGTCCGCCGGACCCGTCTGACCACCCCTCCGCCGGTCTGGCGACAGTACGCCCTGTAGCGCGGTCGCAACCGCCGGGGATGCCGCTGACCGGAGACGGTGAGCAGACCTGGTCGCCCACGGCGGTCAGGGTGGCGATCGGCAGGCCGGTCCAAGACTGCGTACCCGGCGAGCGTCGTGTGCCGGCCGGCGAGGGCTGTCCGTCGTGATGCCGACGGCCATCCCCACGCTCAGGCCCGGCCTCACCCAGGGTGGACGCCTTCGCCCTGGCGACAGACCGACCGGCCGGCGTAGATGGGCAAGTGAGGCGAGCCGTTCTGCCGATATGGATCCCCATGGCGAAGTAGGCCACCACCACGGCCCCGGTGACGCGAAAGGGCTGGGGGCGGCGCCGAGGTGCGTGCAGGGGCCGCGAAGGCGGCCGTTGCGGTGGTGGAGAGGGCGACGAGCCGCGATCCCGGCCCGGTGATCCCGTTGCGAGGCTTGACCGCTTCCTGATCCAGGAGACCGATCAGTCCGCGTACGGCACCTGGCGGGCCAACCAGGCGCGCCGGCGTGAGGTGATCACCGCGCGGGAGTTGGCGAGGCGGTTGGTCGGGTGAGACGTCCAACGTCAGGTTCGTGCCCGACAGCCGGGCGGAGCAGGGGGCGAGTGGTGGCCGCGCGCCCGACCGGGCGGTGCAGGGGGCTGGGCGGGTGGTGACCGCGCGTCCGATTAAGCGGAGCAGCAGGCTGGGCGGGTGTGGCTGCCCGCCCGACCGGGCGGGAGGTCGGGCAGGGCGTGCTCATGGCGGTGGATGCCCTTTCCCGGGGCCGACGTGCTGGGGTGGCTGAGCGTATGCACCTGCGTGTGCGGGCCGTCGGGCGGGCTCGGTGTCGCGTGGCAGGGGGTGCGCTGCCTGCTCGGACCGAGGGGGCACAGAAGGTGTGGCTCTCGTGATGCGCCGAGGGCGGCCGTCCGCGTCCAGGCTGACATAACGACCATTAGCCATAAAGCGGATATTGTCTTCAAATCACAATAAGACGCACCAATTGCCCCGGCTAAATCGGTCGATCACCGACACCCGACGCCGGACGAGGGGCGGCGCTCAGGATTCCAAGCCCGCCCATCCTTGTCGGACACCCCCGCCCGGCGATCATGATAGATTCGGACATATCATGGCATATCAGTCAATAAATGTTTAATGCAAGCAATAAGGCTGTTAATGCATAGCAAAAAGGCGGCGGTTCTGTGTTGCCATGCCTGCGTCCAGGAAATGACATTTCACGGATGGCTCATCACTGGTCGTCCAAGGGCAGTTCCCTGACAACCGGGGAGCGTTGAGAACGGGGCAACCAATCCTTTAGGGGGAAACGCAATGCCCAAGCTCAAGAGTATTCTCGCAGGCCTCGCCGTCAGCACGGCCATGGGCGGCGGTGTCGTAGCGCTCGGTGCGGCGACCACCGCGACCAGCGCCGACGCCGCCACCAGCGCCGGTGTCGTCACGTCCACCAGCTTCCAGGCCGGCTGCTTCCGCAGGTCCCGGTGCGGTGGCTGGGGATGGGGCAACAACTGGGGCGGCTGGGGCGGCGGCTGGGGCTGGCGCCGTCACGGCAACCGCGTGGGCAAGGTGAAGGTCACCATCCACAACCGCAACTTCAACCGCAACCGGGTGACGGACAACGAAACCCTGCGCCCGACGGTCCGTGACCGCGACCACGACCGCGACCACGACCGCGACTGGCGCTGACGACGGACGGAACCGTCATCCTCATGAAGGCGGCGCCGCGCTGAATTCGACCGCCGGGTACCGGGCTCGGACAACGGCCTGAATCACGGCTCGGCGCGCCGGAGGGTTCATTCTCTCCGCGCCTTCGGAAATTCTGGTGAGGGCTTCACCGGCATCGGCCGGGGAGCCCTCACTTGCGTTTGTGCGCGAGTCGCCATACGAATCTGTGCCTACCGGCAAAAGTGGACAATTGCGGTTTGCTGGCTATTCATAGGGATATATCAAGGTCATGGATGGCAGGCATGGCAAGCCATACCGTCCACGTCGTTTCCTGGGAATCCGGAAGCGTCGAGAAACGGGGCATCCAAACCTTTAGGAGGAAACGCAATGCCCAAGCTCAAGAGTATTGTCGCAGGGCTCGCCATGAGCACGGCCCTGAGCGGCGGAGTGATCGCCCTCGGCGCGGCGACCACGACCACCAGCGCCGAAGCCGCCACCAACGTCACCACCGGGGCGACCACCACCACTCTGTCCGGCTGCTTCCGCCGCTCGTGGTGCGGCGGCGGCGGCTGGGGCTGGCGCAACAACTGGCGTCGCCACCGGCTCCCCAGGATCAAGATCATCATCGTCAACCGGAACCGGAACCGCGACGCGATCGCGCATGACGTCCGCCAGCGCCTCCGCACTGACGACGCCGATCGTGACTGGAGCTGACCGCAGGTTCTGAACCCGGGGCGCGCACCGTGATCGCGCGACCGAGTGCCCGCATCCCACCGGACCTTCGTTCTCGTCGAGAACGAACTCCTGGCAGGGAATGCGGGCACTCACTCGTTTCACCTTCTTGTCCGTACGGTCTTGGCACCGGATGACGATCCCTGTGCGGCACGGGCCGGCTCGGGAAGGACGCGGGACACGTCGAGTGCCCGCATCCGGGAGGCGATCCTCGCTCTCCGTCGAGAGAGCGGGTCGACCGGATGCGGGCACTCCTTCTACGTCGGCGTGGTCTCACTTCTCAGGTGGGCTCTCGCTGGGCGGGCCGTCCCCGGGTGAGACCGCCGCCTAGTCGTCGTCGTGGTGCTCGCGCTCGTCGTGCCGCTGCACGTTGAGGTTGTTGTGGTTGCTGTTGTGGTTGGAGTTGTGGATGACGACGCGGACCCGGGGGGCGTTGTTACGCCGCCAGCCCCAGCCGCCGCCGCGACCCCAGCCCCAGCCGGCCCCGCGGCCCCAGCCCCAGCCGCCGCCGCAGCGGCGGTGGCAGCCGCCGCCCCAGCGGTTGCCCCAGCTGCGGCCCCAGCCGCCCCAGCCGCACCGGACTTCCCGGAAGCAGCCGGCGAGGGTGGCCGCGGTGGCCGAGCCGGTGACGCTGGCGGCGCTCGCGCCGGTGACGGTGGTCGCCGCGCCCGCGCTGACCACACCGCCGGTCAGCGCGGTGCCCATGGCGAGCCCTGCGATAACACTTTTGAGCTTGGGCATTGTGTTTCCCCCTAAAAGGATTGATTGCCCCGTACTCGCCGCTCCGCTTAATCCGAGCCTTCCGGATTTCTGTGGAGCGGCGTGGATGCCCGCTAGCGAACATCCATGCCAGGGATATATCCGGCCGAATGCCTAACAAACGGACATTGTCCTCTCTTATCCGACACTATGCCGCATCATGGTGCATAATCGGACATTTCGGACTACTGGGCCGTGGGGTCGGCATCAGGGGAAGGGCATTCAAGGGAGAACGCAGTGAGGGCTCCACTGGCAGAATGCCAGTGGAGCCCTCACCGGGAATTGCCGCGGTGACAGAGGAGAATGGATTCTCAGGCAGGACAGCAAGGTCCGGGTGCGGTCACTTCCTGAGAGCCCAGTACTCGCCGGTCGGATTCACTTCGCCGTGAAGAGCGACCATCCATGGATTACGGGCACCATTCCCGCACGATCAGTCGTCGCGGTCGACGCGCGCCCGACGGTCGTCGCGCAGCTCGTTGCTGGTCCTCGTCTCGGTGTTGTCGTTCGTGTTCTCGTTGAAGATCTTGACGCAGACGCCGCCGCCGCGGTGCCGGCGCCAGCCGCCACCCCAGCCGCCGCCCCAGCCCCAGCCGCCGCCGCCCCAGCCGCCGCCCCAGCCGTGGCGGTTCCTGTTGCAGCGGTGGTGGCGACGGTGCCACCAGCCGTGACCGTCCCCATCGCCCCAGCTGAGGGTCGTCGGGCTGGTGACGTTGTTGGCGGTGCTGGCGTTGGCGGTGGTCGTCGCGCCCAGGCTGACCACGCCGCCGGTCAGCGCGGTGCTGACGGCCAGACCTGCGATAACACTTTTGAGCTTGGGCATTGCGTTTTCCCCCTAAAGGATTGGTTGCCCCGTTCTCGACGTTCCCGAGAGGCCGGGAACCAGGTCTTGAACGACTAGCTGATGAGCCATCCGTGAAATGTCATTTCCGAGACAGAGCTACAGCAAACAGGAGTGGCCCTATTTTGCTATGCATTAGCAATCTTATTGCTTGCATTACAGCTCTATCGAATGAAATGCCATGATATGTCCGATTATGCGCATATGACGGAGTGCTCATCACATCGGGTTCCGACAGCGCCGGCCGTGCTTTTCTCGTGAAATGACGGCATGGCCATACGCGCCGGAAGGCGGCGGCCATGCGGGTATTTACCGGCGCGCCGACAAATGCGCGCCGGCGCACCTGTGCGCCAGGCATGAGAAATGCTGGACGATGCTGTCGTCGGGATCGTTCGGGAAATGCCGTTACGCTTTCCCGATGGATTTCCGGTGACCACGACTTCCCGATCGCTAACCAAGAGTGTCCGGTAGGTCGCGCACCGTATCCGTTCCTGATGGTTACCCGTCTCGAACCTGGTAAACGGGGACAGACAGCTTTTGCCGCACACTTAAGCCGCCAAGAGATCGATTAGACATCTATGAGCGGAAATTTCGGGCCTATCCCATGTCCGCCCGCGGACGGCGAACGATCCAGCCCCTGCCCCGCCGCGACGCCCCCGACGCGGGCCGGCCGGCGCGACCCCTGCGCGTCCCGTATGTCCGGTGCTGCTCTGATAGGTCAGCGAAGTCGGCGTCTGTACGGAATGCAGACCCCGCCTGAGCGCGCTGGTTATCGTGGAAGAGCGACAAGGAGGACGTATGACAGCGGTGGAGCCGGTCCCTCACTGGCCGGGACGCATGATCGGCCCGGTGCACGTGCGATCCACCCCCGACGGCGGCCCGGCCGAGCAGGCCGTGTTCGTCCACGGGCTGGCGGGCTCGGCCACCAACTGGACCGACCTCATGGACGAGCTCAAGGACACCGTCACCGGCCACGCCCTCGACCTGCCCGGCGCGGGCTTCTCCCCGGCGCCGCGGGACGGCGACTACACGGTGGCCGGCCACGCCGCGGCGGTGATCGGCCTGATGGAGCACACCGGCCCGGCCCACCTGTTCGGCAACTCGCTGGGCGGCGCGGTCGCGGTGCGGGTCGCCGCGGCCAGGCCCGACCTGGTCCGCTCGCTCACGCTCGTCTCGCCCGCCCTGCCCGACCTGCTCCCCAGGTACGGCCCGGTCCGCGTGGCCGCCGCCGCCGTGCCCAGGGTGGGCGAGTGGTTCGCGGACAAGCTGCGCCTGCTCCCCGCCGAGCAGCGCATCAACGCCTCCTTCGCCATGGTCTGGGCGAACATGAACGCCGTCCACCCGGTGCGCCTGGCCGACGCGGTGGAGGAACTGCGCCGGCGCGACGACGTCCCGTACGCGGGAGAGGCCATGATCGGCTCGGCGAGGGGCATCGTGGCCGAGTACTTCCGGCGGGGCGAGGACAACCTGTGGCGCCAGGCCGCCAAGGTCGAGGCCCCGACGCTCATCGTCCACGGCCGGCACGACCGTCTGGTGCGCCCGGCCATGGCGGCGAAGGCAGCCCGTACGTTCCGGCAGGTCAGGCTCGTGCTGCTGCCGACGGCGGGGCACGTGGCGATGATGGAGATGCCCCGCGTGGTGGCGGCGGAGGCGCGCCGTCTGATCGGTGAGACGAGATTGGGGAATGCCCCACTCGCCGAGTAGGTTTCAGCTAGAGATGTGACCCCCTGAAACGGGAGCGTAGAACGTGTCGTTGCCACCGCTGGTCGAGCCGGCCACAGAGCTGACCGTAGACGAAGTGCGCCGCTACTCGCGCCACCTGATCATCCCCGATGTCGGGATGGCCGGGCAGAAGCGGCTGAAGAACGCCAAGGTGCTGTGCGTGGGCGCCGGCGGCCTGGGCTCGCCCGCCCTGATGTACCTGGCCGCGGCGGGCGTCGGCACCCTCGGCATCATCGACTTCGACGTCGTCGATGAGTCCAACCTGCAGCGCCAGATCATCCACGGCCAGTCCGACGTGGGCAGGCTGAAGGCCGAGAGCGCCGCGGCGTCGGTCCGCGAGATCAACCCGCTGGTCGAGGTCGTCGTCCACAACGCGGCCCTGACCACCGAGAACGTCATGGAGATCTTCTCCGGCTACGACCTCATCGTCGACGGCACGGACAACTTCGCCACCCGCTACATGGTGAACGACGCCGCGGTGCTGCTCGGCAAGCCGTACGTCTGGGGTTCGATCTACCGCTTCGACGGCCAGGCGAGCGTGTTCTGGGCCGAGCACGGGCCCTGCTACCGCTGCCTCTACCCCGAGCCCCCGCCTCCCGGCATGGTGCCGTCGTGCGCCGAGGGCGGCGTGCTCGGCGTGCTGTGCGCGTCGATCGGCTCGATCCAGGTCAACGAGGCCATCAAGCTGCTGACGGGCATCGGCGACCCGCTCGTCGGCCGGCTGATGATCTACGACGCCCTGGAGATGAAGTACCGGGACGTCAAGGTCCGCAAGGACCCCGAGTGCGTGCTGTGCGGCAAGAACCCGACGGTCACCGAGCTGCTGGAGGACTACGAGGCGTTCTGCGGCGCGATCTCCGACGAGGCCGCGCAGGCCGCCAGCGGCTCCACGATCACCGCGCAGGAGCTCAAGTCCATGATGGACAAGGGCGAGAACATCTACGTGGTCGACGTCCGCGAGATCAACGAGTACGAGATCGTCTCCATCCCGGGCGCCACGCTGATCCCCAAGGGCGAGTTCCTCAACGGCTCGGCCCTGGAGAAGCTGCCCCAGGACAAGCGCATCGTGCTCCACTGCAAGTCGGGCGCGCGTTCGGCCGAGGCGCTCGCGATCGTCAAGAACGCGGGCTTCGCCGACGCGGTGCACGTCGGCGGCGGCGTGCTGAGCTGGGTCAAGACGGTCGACCCCAGCCTGCCCAGCTACTGAGGCGTTTTCCGGGGAACCTCCCGCCGAGGCGCTTAAGGTCGGTGTCGTGAACCACGCCCGCCCCTGGCCCACCCTGGTGGTGTCCTCCGCGCTGACCCTGGTCTGCGCGGTGGCCGCCGGGGTGGCCGGGAGCGCGGCGGGCACCGAGCTGACCCGCGGCCCGAGCGCGTCCGAGCTGCGTGCCGCCGCCACGCGCGAGGTCGCCGAACGCTGGCGCGCCTGGCCCGCCGGGCGCGTCTTCCCCGCGGCTCTGCCGTACGCGGCCGAGCAGGGCGGGCAGGAGCGGGCCGAGCGCATCGGCATCTCGCCGCACACCGGCTGCGGCGCCGAGTCCGTCGACGCGAAGGCGGTCAGGACGTTGCGCGAGGCGGGCTGCAGGGGCGTGCTGCGGGCCACCTACATCGACGCGCTGCGCGGCGTGCTCGTCACCGTGGGCGTGGTGGCGCTGCCCGACGAGGCACGCGCGGTCCGGGCCAGGAGCGCGTTCGCCGACAACGGCAAGCCCGTGCCGGGGCTGCGGCCGCTGAGCTTCACGGGCACGGTCGCCGAACGGTTCACCCCCTCCATGCGGCAGGCCGGGACGGTGCGCCAGGCGGGGCCGTACGTCGTGCTGACCACGGCGGGCCAGGTGGACGGGCGGCCCGCGACCACGTCCGGCGAGTCGCGTCCGGCGATCTTCGCCTTCGCCGCCGAGCTGTCCGAACGCGTGCTGCTCGACCTCAGCACGCCCCGCATGCCCGACTGCGCGGCCGAGGGATGGCGGTGCTGAGCCGGCGCGCCGCGAAGGCGCTGTCCGCCGCTCCCGCGGTCCTGCTCGCGGTTCTTCCCGCGGCCCTGCCCGCCCACGCCCATGCCGACGACGTGCGCGGCGGCCAGCGGGCCGTGATCGAGACGCTCGACCTGCCCGCGGCCTGGCGCGTCACCAGGGGCTCGGGGGTCACGGTGGCCGTGCTCGACTCCGGGGTCGATCCGGACCACCGCGACCTGGCCGGCTCGGTGACCGTGGGCCGCGACTTCACCGCGGGCGCGAACCCGCCGGGCGTCGTGCCGCCGCGGCTGCACGGCACGTACATGGCCTCCCTGATCGCCGGGCACGGCCACGGGCCGGGCGGAAGGAAGGGCGTCATCGGCGTCGCGCCCGAGGCCGGCGTCCTGTCGGTACGGGTCATCCTGGAGGACGAGGAGCCGGGGTTCGGCGCGTTCAACTCGGCCGAGCGCTTCGAGGACGTCGTGGCCAGGGGCATCCGCTACGCGGTCGACCAGGGCGCGGACGTCGTCAACATGTCGATCTCCAAGGAGCTCGCGACCCGGGAGGAGCGGGCGGCCATCCGGTACGCCATCTCCAGGGGCGTCGTGCTGGTGGCCGCGGCCGGCAACGACGGCGACAGGAAGACCGCCGGCGACTTCGCGCCCTACTCCTACCCGGCGTCCTTCCCCGGCGTGGTCTCGGTGGGGGCGACCGACCGGCGGCTGCGCCGGGCCACGTTCTCCAACTGGAACTCCTCGGTGCTGGTGGCCGCGCCGGGCGTGGACATCATGGGCGCGGGCCCCGGCGACGAGTACTGGGTCGGCCGGGGCACCTCGCAGGCGACCGCGCTCGTCTCGGGGGTCGCCGCCCTCATCAAGGCAAAATATCCGCAAATGTCGCCGCCGCTGGTCGTCCAGGCGCTCGCCGACAGCGCCGACGACCGCCCGCCCGGTGGCTACGACACCGGCACCGGCTTCGGCGTCGTCGACGCCCGCAGGGCCCTGGCCGAGGCCGCCCGCCTGGCCACCCACACCGAGACCGCGACCGGCCCGCAGGCCCAGGACCCCGCCCGGCCCCTGGCGGGCGGCCCGTCCGGGCCCATCAGGGTCACCACGAGGGACCACCGGCGCGTGACGATCTACGCGGCCGTCGCCGCGGGCGCCGCGGGCGGCGCGCTCGCGTCGCTGGCGGTCATCTTCTTCCTGGTCAGACGCGTACGACGCGACCACGGCGCACACGACGCATGATCCGCCTGCTAACGGGGACGAAATAGACACCGACCAACCGCGGGAACGAGGCCAGGGTGGTGAAGGCACGTAGGTCGACCTCAGGGCTACCGCGCGCCGGCGAGGCCACATCGGGACGCAGCAACCCGCTCGGGGCGTCGACCGGCCGCCGGGCCCGCGTGCGCGCCTGGCCGGCGGCGAACTCCCGCACGCGCACCGTGGCCAGAGAACGCGCCGAGCTGGCGGCCCTCCAGCAGGGCGTGCGCTTTCGGCGCATCTTCGTCGTGCTGGTCGGCGCGATCGTAGCCGTGTCGGCCCTCGTGGTGCTGCTGGGCACGATCGGGCTGCTCAACGAGACGCGCTCGCGCCCGCTGACCCCGTCCGAGCAGAACCAGTACAAGCAGGAGGAGATCGCCCGGCGCTGGCAGGCGTGGCCGGCCACGGGCGTCTTCCCCGAGGAGGTCAAGTACCTCGGCCTCGACCGCGCCCAGCAGTACGCCAGGCGGGTCGGCATCGCCCCGGAGACCGAGTGCGGCAAGGGCGTGGACGCCTCCGTCGCCGCTGTCCTCGACAGCCACGGGTGCGTCACGCTGCTGCGCGCCACGTACGTCGACCAGACCTCCACCTTCGTCATCACCGTCGGCGTGGCCGTGCTGAAGGACGAGGAGTCCAGGGTGTCGGCGGGCGAGCAACTGGGCCAGGACGACCGGGTGGGCGTGCTGCCCGTGGCCTTCCCCGGCACCGTGACCGAACGGTTCGGCACCGAGCAGCGCCAGCGCACCGGCTGGGTGGGCGCCGGGCCGTACATCGTCTTCTCCACCGCCGGGTACGCCGACGGGCGCACCAGGGCCGCCATCCCCCCGGAGGAGATCCTGCACAGCGAGCTCTGGCCGGCGGCCAAGTCGGTCGGCAACCAGATCGCCTACTTCCTGGCGGATCCTCCCAAGGTCCCGCCGTGCACCCAGGGGAACGTGTGCTGACCGCCGTACGGGCGCTCGCGGCCACGTTGCTCGTCCTCCTCGGGCCCACCGCCGCCCCCGTCAGGGACCAGCAGCAATGGGTGCTGGACGCGCTCAACGTCGAGCAGGCGTGGAACGTGACCAAGGGCGAGGGCGTCACGGTCGCCGTCGTGGACAGCGCGGTGGACGCCGGGATCAAGGAGCTGAAGGGCCGCGTCACGACCGGGCCGGACATGAGCTCGGGCGCGGTGGCCCGCGAGGTGCAGCCGGGGCGGCACGGCACCGCCATGGCCGCGCTGATCGCCGGTTCCGGCGCCGGCGACGGGCTGATCGGCGTCGCGCCCGGGGCGCGCATCCTGTCGCTGCCGCTGGCCACCGACGACGAGCCGGCGTTCGACCTGCTGCCGCCCACGGACCTGCAGTCGCCCGAGAGCTCGCTGGCCCGCGCCCTGCGCTACGCCGCCAACCACGGCGCCCAGGTCGTCAGCATGTCGATCGGCTCCTACGGGCCGATCAGATCCGAGCGGGAGGCGGTGTCGTACGCGCTGAGCAAGGGCGTGGTGCTGGTGGCCGCCGTCGGCAACGACGGCCAGACGCCCTACGCCAAGGAGAAGGGCACCTCGTTCTGGAGTTTCCCGGCCGGCTACCCGGGCGTGATCGGCGTCGGCGCGACCGACAAGCAGGGCAGGAAGGCGACGTTCAGCAGCGACAACCTGTCGGTCCTCGTCGGCGCGCCGGGCGTGCAGGTGCCCGTGGTCAAGCGGCCCAGCGGGTACGAGCTGTCCGACGGCACCAGCTCGGCCGCCGCGCTCGTGGCCGGCGTGGCCGCGCTGGTCAAGTCGCGCTTTCCCGGCCTGCCGCCCGAGCAGGTGGCCCAGGCGCTGGCCGCCAGCGCGCGGGGCCGTCCGGCCGCGGGCTACGACGACAACACCGGGTTCGGCGTGGTGGACGCCGGGGCCGCGCTCAACGCCGCCGAGCGCCTGGCCGGTCAGCGGCGCAGCGTGACCGCGCCCGGAAAGGACCACTTCGGCCGGGGCGAGGACTCCCCGGTGCCGACCCGTCCGGGGGCCGATCCGTGGCGGTTGTGGCTGTACGGAGGGGGTGTGCTGGTCGCGCTGGTGACGTTCTGCGGGGCGATCATCGTTCTCAATCAGCGCAAGCAGTGATGAACCGCTCGTACTTCGCCCGCGTGGACGGTAAAGATCCGCTATGGTCGCGCGTCATGGGATACGAGCTGCGGGTGGTGCGCGAGTCGCCACTCGCCTTCGCGGAGCTCGCGAAGGCCATCGCGCCGGCCGGTTTCGAGCTGCGCGGATCTGAGGAGATCGTGGCCGGCCACGACGGCGGCCGGCACGCGGTGGCGCGCTGGCAGGGCCAGGTCGTGGGCGAGCCCGGCTCCGACTGGCAGGTGGCCCAGCTCCTGCGGCTGTCGGCCGCACTCGGCGCCCGCCTGGTGGGCGAGGACGGCGAGCTCTACGCGCTGCGCGACGGCGTGATCGAGGTCCTGTCCGGCGGGACGGTGATGGAGATCGGCAAGTTCGACGAGATCATCGACGCGGGCCCGGCCGCATGGACCCCCTGAACCCCTTCGCCGAGCGGGTGCTCGACCTGGTCGAACGCATCCCGCCCGGCAAGGTCATGGCCTACGGCGACATCGCCGAATACCTCGGCGAGGGCGGCCCCCGCCAGGTGGGCAAGGTGATGTCCACCTTGGGCGGCGGCGTCCCGTGGTGGCGGGTCGTGCACGCAGACGGCAGCGGCGCCGCCCCCGACCACCTGCGACGATGCCTGGCCCACTGGCGCGAGGAGGGCACCCCGCTGCGCGGCGAACGGGTGGACATGAGGAAGGCGCGCTGGGACGGGCGTTCAGCCGATTTTCAGTAAGGGTCCTGACCTGCGGTTTCGCCGTTGAGGCGATTCTGTGACATGTGACTCCCATTACCATGGGCTGAACACTGACAGGCCCGAAAGGCGGTGCCTCCACGATGGCCACCGGCGTCACAGCCCAGCGCCACAGCGGCGACACGCTCGCCGACCGCCTCAAGGCTGTCCAGGATCTCTGCGATCGTGGCGAGCCTCTTGAGGCGGTCATGCGTGCCGTCGGGCCCGGCGGCCGCGACGCGGCGTTCGACACCGAGGTGCTCAGCGGGCCTCTGGGGTCGCGCATCGACCTCGCGGTCAAACGCGGCCCGGCCCGGCGCCGCGAGCTGCTCACCCTGATCCGCCCCTACCTGGCCGGCGTCGCCGCGGAGGTCAAGCGCGACCTGCCCGTCGCCCGCCGGGTGATCTGCCACCTGATCGAGCACCGTCCCGACGAGGAGCTGGTCGACGGCGAGACGCTGGTCAAGGTCGTCACCGCGGCGGCCGAGCCGTCCAAGCGCATCCGCAAGGGCCTGAGCTGGTACGCCGACCTGCCCTTCCGCGACGAGCTGCCGCCCGGCCTCTACCGGCTGCGCCGCGCCGACATGGTGCCGGTGACCCACATCGACGACATCGTGTGGGTCGACGGCAGGCTGCGTGTCACCGGCTTCGCCTACCTCGCCGGGTTGTCGGTCCGCAGCCGCAGGTTCAACTGGGCGACCGTGGTGCTGCGCGGGCCGCGCTGGCTGCCGCCGATCCGCATGCGCACCAAGCGGGTGCTCGCCCCCGAGGCCACCCACGGCGCGCGCGAGCCCGGCTGCAACTACGACTGGTCCGGCTTCACCGCCGAGCTGAGCCCGTGGCCGCTGCGCTGGCGCGGGGCCGTGCGCGGCATGGTGCACGCCGTGCGGCGGCGGTTGCGTCACCGTCCGGGGGTGCCCGACGCGACGACGTGGCGGGCCGAGATCGTCTTCTGGAGCCGTGGCGCGCGGGCGACCGGCCTGCTGCGCGGCTCGGCCATCGGCCGGCCCGAGCGCCCGGCCGGCCTCAAGCTGAAGCCCGGCTGGTGGGTGCGTCCGGTCTGGACGTCCGACCGCGCGCTGCAGGTCGTGCTCCAGCCCAACAGGGCCGAGCTGACCGGCGTGTCCGTCCAGGACGAACGACTCGAACTCAAGATCTTCCTGCCCGGCCGCAGCGTGACCAAGGGCCACGCCAGGCTGGGCGGCCACCGCATCGCCGCCGACTTCACGCCGTCCGGCGGCGGCACCGAGGTGCTGATCGGGCTCGCCGTGCCCGCGCTGCTCCAGGAGAAGGACGGCCGGCGGCTGTGGGTCGAGCCCAAGGGCGACCCGGCGGCCTCCGTCATGCTCGGCGACCTGGTCGAGACGCGCACTCCGGTGGGCGACCGGGAGATCACCGTGCTCGGCGACCGGCGCGACCGCGTCGTGGTCTCCGCCCACCGCATCCGCCCGGTGATCACCTCCGCCGTCTGGGAGGGCTCCACGCTGGTCCTGCGCGGCGACTACCCCGACGCGCCCGGCTCCCGCGTGCTGACGTTGCGCCACCGGTCGGGGCTGTCGTACTCGCTGCCCATGGAGCGGTCGGGCGACGACTTCTCCGTCCGCGTGACGCCCTCGTCCATGGACCGCTTCGGCGAGTCCGTGCCGCTGGCCTCGGGCACCTGGAACATGTCCTTCCGGCACCCGTCGGGCGAGATCGTGCCGTTCCGGATGGACCACGCCGCCCTGCCGGGGCTCGACGAGGAGCCGCGCACGGTCGACAGCCGGGCGTACCGGATGATCTCCACCCGGTTCGACGTGCCGGTGATCACGGTCGAGGAGGGGCGTCCCAACGACGAGCGGGGCGTGGCCGGTACCCACGTGCTGCGCCGCGTCTTCTACCCGGCCCAGCGCACCGAGCCGCTGCACGACGCGACCGTCTACGTCGTCAACGACGGCCGGCTCTACGCCGACAGCGTGCGCGCCATCTACGAGGAGCGGCTGCGCAGGGGCGACGACCGCGAGCACATCTGGATCGTCAAGGACGCCGCGTTCGTGCCGCCGGGCGGCGCGCGGGCGGTGCGGGCGGGCAGCCGCGAGCACCACGCCGCGCTGGCCCGCTCCAGCCACATCGTCACCAACTCGTTCCTGCCCGCCTGGTTCCGCGCCCGCGAGGACCAGGTCGTGCTCCAGACCTGGCACGGCACCCCGGCCAAGCGCATCGGCAACGACCAGCCGCACATGGCCCGCGACCCCCGTCCGCCGATCTGGTACCGGCAGGCGGCCGAGGTGCGCGGCTGGGACCTGCTGCTGTCGCAGTCGCCGTGGGCCACCACGGTGCTGCGCCGGGCCTTCGGCTACAAGGGCGAGATCCTGGAGAGCGGCCTGCCCAGGAACGACGTGCTCAACTCGGCCGAGCGCGAGGTCAGGGCCGCCGCCGTCCGCGAGCGGCTCGGGCTGGCCGAGGGCAAGCGGGTGGTGCTCTACGCGCCGACCTGGCGCGACTACGACCGCAAGAACGCCATGGTCAAGCTCGACCTGGCCAAGGCCCGCGAGGCCCTGGGCGCCGACCACGAGATCCTGGTACGCGCCCATCCGATGCAGGCCATGCCCGCCGTCCCCGACATCGCCCACGACGTCACGACTTATCCGGACATGGCGGATCTGCTGCTGGTCACCGACGTCCTCGTGACCGACTACTCCTCGGTCATGTTCGACTTCGCCGCCACCGGCCGGCCCATCGTCTTCTACGGCTACGACCTGGCGAAGTACTCCGCCAAGCGGGGGCTCTACCTCGACCTGGCCGAGCAGGCGCCCGGCCCGGTGCTGCCGACGTCGGCCGAGGTGATCGACGCGCTGCGCTCGATCGACGAGGTGGCCGCCGCGCACGCCGACCGCTACGAGGCCTTCCGGGCCACGTACGCGCCCAAGGACGACGGCAAGGCGACGGCCCGCGTGGTCGACCACCTGTTCTCCTGAGGGCGCGGCCTCAGAGGTCGATCGGCAGGTCGGAGAGCATGAACGGCTTGCCGGGCTCGTACCCGAGTGGACGCGGCGCGGCCGGAAGGCGCTCGACGAGCAGGTAGAGCAGCGCCGACAGGGTCGTGGCGCACACGATCTCGCCGGCCTCGACCAGGCGCCGGACGCTCGACAGGGGCACCCACTCGATGCGCTCGGCCTCCCAGGGGTCGCTGGGCGGGCCGATGTGGGTGGCCCCGTCGGCCCGGTAGATGTGGTTGAGGCTGTCGGTGAAGCCGTTGGTGGGCTGGACCGACATCAGCGGACGCAGCGGCCCCGGACGCCACCCGGTCTCCTCCTCGACCTCGCGGGCGGCCGCGGCCATCGGCATCTCGCCCTCGTCGACCTGGCCGAGCGGGACCTCCCAGCCCCAGCTGTCGGTGATGAAGCGGTGGCGCCAGATCAGCAACACCCGGTCCTGGTCGTCGGTGACGACCGCGCCCGCGGCCGGCGCGGTGCGGACCAGCCGGTGATCGAGATGGCGCCCGTCGGGCAGCTCCACATCCGCGATCCGGATGTCCAGCCACTGGTCGGCGTAGAGCGACGTTTCGGAGTGGACCTGCCAGCGCATGTGACCAACCCCCTAGCAGAGGCGCGGGTATCAACCCAACGTTACAAGAGACAACGCTGCGTGTGTGGGGCAATCGTGCGGATCGTCGCATCGCCCCAGGCAGCGCGACGCTCACGGCGAAACCGCGGCCTCGGCGTGTCGCACGATATTCGGATATTTGCCTCGATACGGTAGGCGGATCGCGCGGGAGACCGGGTAAGTCGGCACGATCTGTCCGTGTGGTCTGGTGGAATCTAGTGCTGTGAGTGGTCAGACCTGGCGGTTGGTGCGGCGTGGCAGCGGAGGCCCTGTTGAGCCTCCTGTGCTGGATGAACACCAGCGTGCCGTGGTCGAGCACCGGAGCGGCCCGCTCCTCGTCCTCGCGGGGCCCGGCACGGGCAAGACGACGACGATCGTCGAGAGCGTGGTCGAGCGTATCGAACGGCGCGGGGCCGACCCCGAACGGGTGCTCATCCTCACCTTCAGCCGCAAGGCCGCCGAGGAGCTGCGTCAGCGCGTCACCGGGCGGCTGCGGCGCACCACCCGCTCGCCCCTGGCGCTGACCTTCCACTCCTACGCCTACGCGCTCCTGCGCCGCGAGTCCGTGCTGGAGGGCAAGGCGCCGCCGCGCCTGCTGACCGGCCCCGAGCAGCTTCTGGAGATCCGCCGGCTGCTCCACGGCGAGCTGGAGAACGGCGCGCTCGACTGGCCGCCGTCGCTGCGCGAGGCGCTCAAGACCCGCGGCTTCGCCGAGGAGGTGCGCGACTTCCTGTCCAGGGCCGCCGAGCGCGGCCTCGACGGCGAGCGGCTGGTCGCGCTCGGCCGGCTGCACGGCAGGAGCGACTGGATCGCCACCGGCCGGTTCTACGAGCGCTACCAGGACCGCTTCGACCTCGACCCCGAGGAGACCTACGACTACGCCGAGCTGATCGGGGCCGCCTCGGCGCTGCTGACCAGGCCCGAGGTGCGCGAGCGCGAGCGGGCCGCCCACGACGTGGTGTTCGTCGACGAGTACCAGGACACCGACCCGGCCCAGGAGTACCTGCTCGACCAGCTCGCCGGCGACGGGCGCGACCTCGTCGCGGTGGGCGACCCCGACCAGTCGATCTACGGGTTCCGGGGCGCCGACGTCCAGGGGATCATGAAGTTCCCCGAGCGGTTCAGGACGCTCGACGGGCGCGAGGCGCCGGTGGTGGCGCTGCGCGTGTGCCGCAGGAGCGGGGCCGACCTGCTGGAGGCCTCGCGCCGGGTCGCCGCCCGCCTGCCGATCGCCCCGGCCCCCGACCACGACCAGCGGCAGGGCCACCGCGACCTGGTCCCGGCGGCCGGCGTCGAGCCCGGCGACGCGCGCGTCCTGCTGGCCGACAGCACCAGCCAGGAGGCCGCGATCGTCGCCGACACGCTGCGGCGGGCGCACCTGATCGAGGGGGTGCCCTGGCATCGCATGGCGGTGCTGGTGCGCTCGGCCAAGCGTCAGGTGCCGCTGCTGCGGCGGGCGCTGGTCAACGCCGGGGTGCCGACGATGATCGCCGGCGACGAGGTGCCGATCGCCCAGGAGCCGGGCGTGCGGCCGCTGCTCACGATGCTGCGGGTGGCGCTCGATCCGGCGCAGCTCGACGAGGGGGTGGCCGAGGAGCTGCTGACCGGCCCGCTCGGCGGCACGGACATGATCGGCGTACGCCGCCTGCGCCGGGCGCTCAAGATAGCCGAGAACGAGGCCCTGGCCGCCGAGGAGCAGCCGGCCGCGGAGGAACCGGCCGCCGAGAAGGTGCCAGCCGCCGAGGAGGGCCCGGTCGCGGAGGAGGGCCCGGTCGCGGAGGAGGGCCCGGCCGCCGAGGAGGAGCCGGTCGCCGGGAGGGCCGGGGCGCGGTCGTCCGGCGAGCTGCTGGTGGCGGCGATCCAGGACGCCCGCGAGCTCACCCGCGTCGAGCCGCACGTCGCCCTCCCCGCCGAACGCGTCGCCAAGCTGCTCGCCGCCGCCCGCGAGGCCGCCGCGCAGGAGGGCACCGCAGAAGACCTCCTCTGGGCCGTGTGGCACGCCAGCGGCCTGGGCGCGCGCTGGACCGAGCAGAGCCTGTCCGGCGGCTCCCGCGGCGCGCAGGCCGACCGCGACCTCGACGCGGTGGTGGCGCTGTTCGACCACGCCGCCAAGTTCGTCGACCGCATGCCCAAGGCGGGCCCCGAGGTGTTCCTCGACAACCTGGCCGCCCAGGAGATCCCGGGCGACACGCTGGCCGACCGCGCGCCCGACGGCGACGCCGTGCGGGTGCTGACGGCCCACCGCTCTAAGGGCCTGGAATGGGACATCGTGGTCGTGGCGGGCGTCCAGGAGGGGGTCTGGCCCGACCTGCGGCTGCGCGGGTCGTTGCTGGGCGCCGACGACCTGGTGGAGGTGGTCGAGGGCGCCGAGCCGAGCGCCGCGTCGCTGGCCTCCAAGCTGCTGGCCGAGGAGCGGCGGCTGTTCTACGTCGCGGCCACGCGGGCCAGGCGGCGGCTGGTGGTCACGGCGGTCGGCGGCGAGGACACCGACGAGCGGCCCTCCCGGTTCCTGTCGGAGCTGATGCCGGGCGCGGTCGAGTCGGCCACGGTCGACGACCGGGCGCGCTGGCTGACCATGTCGGCGCTGGTGGCCGACCTCCGCAGCGCGGTGACCGACCCCACCAAACCGGCCAAGGTCCGGCAGCGCGCCGCGCGGCAGCTCGCCCGCCTGGCCGCCGCCGGGGTCCAGGGCGCCCACCCCAACGACTGGTACGCCCTCACCCCCATCACCGACGACCGCCCGCTGAGCTGGCCGGACAACATCGTCAACATCTCCCCGTCCGCGGTCGAGAGCTTCACCAAGTGCGGCCTGCGCTGGCTCCTGGAGACGGCGGTCGGCGCCGCGGGCACCAGCACCGCCCAGGGCCTCGGCAACGTCATCCACGCGCTGGCCATGCTGGCCGCCACCGACCTGCCCGGCGAGGACGCCCTGGGCGAGCGGCTCGACCAGGTCTGGAACGAGCTCGACTTCGGCGGCGTCTGGTACAACCGCAAGCAGCGCCAGGTCGCCGAGCAGATGATCGGCAAGTTCCTGCGCTGGCAGAAGGACAACCCGCGCGAGCTGGTCGCCATCGAGGAGTCGTTCGTCGCCACGGTCTCCGAGGGCGTGCAGATCAAGGGCCGGGTCGACCGGGTCGAGCGCGACGACGACGGCCGCGCGGTGATCATCGACCTGAAGACCGGCGGCTCCAAGCCCAAGGCGGGCGAGCTCGACCGGCATCCGCAGCTCGGCGTCTACCAGCTCGCCGCGCTGCTCGGCGCGTTCGCCCGGCACGGCATGACCGAGCCCGGCGGCGCCGCGCTGGTCCAGCTCGGCAAGGCGGCCGGCAAGAACGCCGCCACCGAGCAGCGGCAGGGCGCGCTGGCCGACGACAAGAACCCCGGCTGGGCCGGCGACCTGGTCGACACCGTCGCCACCGGCATGTCGGGCCCGTTCTTCCAGGCCAAGGTGAACGACGGCTGCCGCACGTGCGCGGCGCGGGCGAGCTGCCCGGTCAACGACAACGGGGGCCAGGTGTGCTGAACCCGGTCGAACTGGCCGACAAGCTCGGCATCCTGCCGCCGACGAGCGAGCAGGCCGCGGTCATCGAGGCGCCGCTCGAACCGATGGTCGTCATGGCGGGCGCGGGCTCGGGCAAGAGCGAGACGATGGCCGGGCGGGTGGTCTGGCTGGTGGCCAACGGCCTGGTCAAACCGGAGAACGTGCTGGGGCTGACGTTCACCCGCAAGGCCGCGGCCGAGCTGGCCGTCCGGGTCAGGGAGCGCCTGACCGGGCTCGCCGAGGCGGGCCTGGTCGCGCCCGGCGCGCTCGACAACGAGCCGACCGTCTCCACCTACCACGCCTACGCCGCCCGCCTGGTCACCGACCACGCCCTGCGCGAGGCGCTCGAACCCACCATGCGCCTGGTCACCCCGGCGGTGTCGTGGCAGCTCGCCTCGCGCGTGGTGGCCCTGTACGACGGGCCGATGGACAAGATCGAGCTGGGCCCGCCCTCGGTCACCGCCGCCCTGCTCGAACTCGCCGGCGAGCTGTCGGAGCACCTGCGCGGGCCCGCCGACGTACGGTGGGTGGGGGAGTGGCTGGAGGCCCGGCTGGCCGCGCTGCCCGGCCGCACGACCGTGGCGCAGCGCAAGCCGGTCGGCGTGCACGCGGCCAGGGAGCAGCTGCTGCCGCTGGTGGAGGCGTACGAACGGCTCAAGCGCCGCCGCGAGGTCATCGACTACGGCGACCAGATGTCACTGGCCGCCCGGATCGCCGCCAACCACAAGGAAGTGGGCGAGATCGAACGGTCCCGCTACTCCGTCGTCCTGCTCGACGAATACCAGGACACCAGCCACGCCCAGCTCGTCCTGCTGCGCTCGCTCTACGGCGGCGGCCATCCGGTCACCGCCGTCGGCGACCCCTGCCAGTCCATCTACGGCTGGCGCGGCGCCTCGGCGGGCAACCTGCGCCGCTTCCCCCGCGACTTCCGCACCGGCGCGGGTGAGGAGGCGCCGGTCCGCCAGCTCAGCGTCAGCTTCCGCAACGGCGACCGGGTGCTCGACGTCGCCGCCCGCGTCCAGCTTCCGCTGCGCATGGAGGCCCGCGAGGTGCCCGTGCTGGTGCCGGGCCCCAACCGGGTCGACCGGGGCCGCGTCACCTGCGCCTTCCACGAGACCGCCGAGGACGAGGCGAAGTGGATCGCCGACGGCGTGGCCCGCATCCTCGGCCAGGAGACCGCCCCCGACGGCCTGCCCTGGGGCGAGAAGGAGCGCAAGAAGACGCTCGCCCTCCAGCCCCAGGACGTCGCGATCCTGGCCCGCAAGCGCTCGCAGTTCCCCGCGTTGCGCAAGGCGCTGGAGGACCGCGACATCCCGGTCGAGGTGGTCGGGCTGGGCGGCCTGCTGACCGTGCCCGAGGTCAGCGACATCGTGGCGACCCTGCGCGTGCTCTACGACGCCACCGCCGGCGACGCGCTGGCCAGGCTGCTGGCCGGGCCGCGCTGGCGGGTCGGGCCGGCCGACCTGCGGGTGCTGGGGGAGCACGCCAGGGAGCTGGCCCGCGAGCTGAGCGAGAGCCACCGCGCCGACGACCCGCTCGACCAGGTGGTCGCCGACCTGGCCGAGGAGCGCGGCAGCCTGGTCGACGCGCTCGACGAGCTGCCCGACCGGCCCGAGTGGCTGGAGTCGTTCTCGCCGCTGGCCCGCACCCGGCTGGTCGCGCTCGCCCAGGAGCTGCGCAGCCTGCGCGGCCACACCGCCCAGCCGCTGCCCGACCTGGTCACCGAGATCGAACGCCGGCTCGGCCTGGACATCGAGGTGGCCGCCCGCAGCGGCACGGTCGGGGCGTTCGCCGCGCGGGCCGACCTCGACGCCTTCATCGACGCGGCCGCCTGGTTCGCCGGCGACGCCGAGGACCCGACGCTGGGCGCGTTCCTCGCCTACCTCCAGGCGGCCGAGAGCGAGGAGTTCGGGCTGGAGGCGGGCCGGGTCGGCGAGAGCAACAGCGTCAAGCTGATGACCGTGCACGCGTCCAAGGGGCTGGAGTGGCCGGTCGTGGTCGTGCCCGGCCTGTCGCAGCTCCTCAGCTCGAAGGGCACGATCGCGACGGGCAGCGTGTTCCCGGCCACGCCGGTGATGAACAGCCGCTGGACCGACAACCCGCGCAAGCTGCCCTACCCGCTGCGCGGCGACGCCGCCGACCTGCCCCGGCTGGGCGGGCTGAGCAAGGAGGAGCTGGCCGCCTTCGACGAGCAGTGCCGGGAGCGCGACCTGATGGAGGAGCGGCGGCTGGCGTACGTCGCCGTCACCCGGGCCCACTACCACCTCATCGCCTCCGGCTACCGCTGGGGCAGCGCCACCAAGCCGCTGGAGCCGTCGGAGTTCCTGCTGGAGATCCGCGACACGGCCGACCGGGTGTCCTACTGGGCCGGCGACCTCGCCGAGGGCGCGACGAACCCGCTGCTCGCCGAGCCGGCCGAGGCCGTCTGGCCGGTCACGCCCGAGGGCCTGCGCTACGAGTCGGTGCTCGACGGCGCCCGGCTGGTCGAGGACGCCCTGGCCGGCAACCTGGCCGACGAGGACGACGAGCCGCTGCGCCCGTTCGAGGAGGAACGCCTGCGCGCCTGGGAGCGCGACACCGACCTGCTGCTGCGCGAGCGGGAGCTGAACCGGCGCAGGCCGGCGACCGTCGTCGAGCTGCCGGCCAAGCTGACCGTGTCGTCGCTGGTCACGCTTGCCACCGACCCGGCCGAGCTGGCCCGCAGGATCCGCCGTCCGGTGCCGCGCAAGCCCGCGCCGCTCGCCCGCCGGGGCACGTCGTTCCACAAGTGGCTGGAGAGCCGGTGGGACCAGCAGCGGCTGATCGACGACTTCGACCTCGACCCGCTGGAGGAGCTGGAGGAGGCCGACGTGCGGCTGGCCGAGCTGCAGGAGCGGTTCGAGGAGAGCGAGTGGGCCGACCGGCGGCCGGTCGACCTGGAGGTGCCGTTCGAGACCATGATCGCCGACCGGCTCGTGCGCGGGCGGATGGACGCCGTCTTCGAGCTGCCCGACGGCGGCTACGAGGTGGTCGACTGGAAGACCGGCGTCCCGCCCAGGGGGAAGGCGGCCCGCACGGCCTCGGTGCAGCTCGCCGCGTACCGGCTGGCGTGGTCGCACCTGGCCGGGGTGCCGCTGGAGAAGGTGAGCGCGGCCTTCCACTACGTCCGGGCCAACCGGACCGTGCGGCCGGTCGACCTGCTCGACGCCGACGGGCTGGTCGCGCTCGTCGAGGCGGTCCCGGCGTCGGAGTCCCAGGCGTCAGAGTCCTAGGTAGTGGAAGGCGGGGCGGGGGTGCATGAGGAAGTCGTGGTGGGAGATGTTCCAGGCGTAGGCCCCGGCCATGCCGAACACCACCCGGTCCCCTGCCCGCACCGAGGTCACCACGTTCCGGGCGAAGACGTCCTTGGGGGTGCACAGCTGGCCCGTGAACGTCACGGGCTCCCCGGCGACCCCGGGCCCGCCGCCTGTGGGCAGGACCGTGAACGGCTGGTCGTGGCCCTTGGTCACCGGCGTGCGCAGGTGGTGCGTCCCGCCCAGGACGATCGCGTACGCCTGGCCGCGCACCCGTTTCACGTCCACGACCTCGGTGACGTAGTGGCCGCAGTAGGCGGTGAGCGACCTGCCCGGCTCGACCCGCAGCCGCCGTCCGGCCCGCAGCGCGGCCAGGCCCGCGCCGTAGGCCGCCCAGTCGAAGCGTTCACCCGACGTGTACGACACCGCCATGCCCCCGCCCAGGTTGACCTCCCGGTGCCCGGTCTCCAGCAGGGCCCCGGCCAGCCGGAGGAGCTGGGCGGCGGTCAGGCCGCTGGCCAGGTGGGCGTGCAGGCCGCGCAGCCGTACGCGGCCGGTGAACAGCGGCAGGCACTTGGCCAGCCCGGCCTCGTCCATGCCGAAGGGGCCGTCCATCGTGAGCGCGGCCCCCTCGACGGGCAGGTCGGGGTTGGCCCGCAGCAGCACGTCGGCCTCCAGCCCGGTCGCGAGCAGGCGGCGCAGCTCGTAGGGCGACTCGACGTGCAGGCGGTGGTGCGGCAGCCGCAGCTCGGCGTCGGTCTTGCCGGGCCCGCCGAGCGCCAGCCGCGCGCCCGGGAACAGCGCGGAGACGTGCGCGTGCTCGCCCGCCGACGACACCTCGAACCCGTCCACGTGCCGGGCCAGCACCCGCAGCAGCTCGGCGTCGGGGTTGGCCTTGACCGCGTAGTACAGCTCGACCTCGCCCAGCGCCGCGCGCACCGACGCGGCGTGCTCGTCGAGCGCGGGCAGGTCGTAGAGGTAGGCGGGCAGCGCGGGCAGCCGGGCCGCCGCCTCCAGCACACGGTTCGCGCGAGCGGGTTCGGGCTCCGGCACGCGGTTCGGGCGAGCGGGTTCCCGCTGCTGGACGCCGCTCACGCGAGCGGGTTCGCGATCGGGACGTAACCGGCGCTGCGGTCGGCCGCCCTGGCCCACCGCACACGCAGGTTCGCCTTGGCGGGCAGCGGCGCCCCGGCCAGCAGGTCGCGCAGCGGGAGCGGCTGCCCGAGCTCGGCGGCCTGGCGGGCGAGCAGGTCGCGGGCGGCCCGCCACAACGCGCGCAGCAGCTCGTCGTCGGGGCCCGCCAGGGTGGCGGCGATCTCGGTGAGGTGGTTGACGAACAGGCAGTAGACGACGCGGGCCCAGCCCCGCGCCGGGTCGTGGGTGAGCGCGGCGGCCACGGCCGGGTGCAGCCCGCTCAGGTCGTGGCGGCCCGCGACGAGCTTGACGCCCTCCAGGTCGCGGAAGATCGCCTGGACGGGCCGGCCGGCGGCGTCCAGGCCGACGAGCACGTTCTGCAGGTGGGGCTCCAGGACGACGCCGTGGCTGACGTACAGGTCCACGACCGGCAGCGCGACCGCCGACACGTACGCCGTCCACCAGGCCAGGGGGTCGGCCGGGGCGGCGTCCAGGGCGAGGGCGGCGGCGAGGACCGGGGTGACGCCGGGGTCGCAGGCCGTCCACGGGCTCGCCCGGACGATCACGCCCAGGCCCTCGCGCTGCCCGAGCGCCGTGCGGTAGCCGGGTTCGGGGAGCCAGCGGACGGCCGGGTGCCGCGCCGCGACCTCGGCGATCACGGGAGCCAGCCGGGAGGTGAGCTCGACGGCCCCGGCCAGCTCGTACCAGGCGTTCTTGCGCACGCAGTTCGTGATCCGCACGTCCAGGGAGAACTTCAGGCACACCTCGGCGTCCGGCACGTACACGGTCCGCACCGACGAGGTCGGCACCGCGAGCGGCCCCGGCCCGAGATCGACCAGCTTGGAGCCGAGAGCGGGACGCAGCAGGGCGAGCTGCCACGGATGGGCGGGCAGCAGCCGGTGTCCGGCGGGCGCCGGGCCGAGCGCGTCCAGGGCCGTCAGGTCGCCCTCCTCGGCCAGCGCGTCGTCGCGTACCGCGAGCAGCCGCAGCGGGAAGGCGGCGTGGGCCTCGGGGGCGTAGCGCAGCCAGTCAGCGCCGTCGCGGGCCTTGGGGGTGGGGTGGAACGGGTGCCCGTACACGAGCGCCTGCTCCGAGGCCAGCCAGGGATCGGCGGGCGGCTCGGCCCGCGCCCTGGCCGCCAGGATCGCCGCGATGGCGTCCCTGCTGGCGGCCACCTGGCCGGCGAACTCGCCGTTGGGTCCGACGGGGAGGCGCGCCGCTCCCCTGCCCGGGTGCGCCTGCTCGTCCTGCCGGTCGGCCAGGTCGGCCTCGGTCAGCCGGACCAGTTCGGCGACCGTCAGCGGCTGCCAGGAGCCGCCCTCCAGGCGTTCGGGAGGCCCGTCGAGGCGCAGCGCGGCCCCGCCGTGCGTACGGGCGCGCAGCAGCGTCCCCGCCACCCGCAGCAGCACGTACGGCGGCGCCGGCCAGACCAGCCCCCTGGGCCCGGCCACCTCGCGCACGCAGCACCGCAGCAGGGCCGCCAGCGTCGCCTCCTCGGCCGGCGCCCCGATGGCCAGGACGTCCATTCACGCTCTCCTCAGGTAGTTGGGCCCGCTGATGCCGTAGAACTTGTTCACGTCCCGCGCCCCGGACCGTTCCTTGGCCACGAGCGTCCCGGCGGTGACCATGGACTTGCCGGTGAGCCTGGCCGCGTCGAGCGTCCTGGCGCGCAGGAGCCGGGCCATGGGGTGGTCGCCGTGCTCGTCGAGCGCCTCGGCGAGCGTGCCGCGCACCAGGGCCGCCGCCCGCGCCGGCGGCAGCACCGCGAACGCCACCGCCGCGGCGGCCAGGTGCAGCGTGATCGTGACGAACACGTCGGCCAGCGCGTGCGGGTCGTCGGTGAGCATGCGCCCGTCGGAGAAGGCCGGCACGTCGATCCCGGCCGCGGCCAGCCTCGACGGCGAGGCCAGCAGGCCGTCGTTGTCCTTGACCAGCAGCCGCAGGTCGCCGTCGCGCAGGACGAGGGCCAGGTTCTGCTGGTGGGCCTCCAGCGCGACGCCGTACCGGACGAACAGCCGCACGTTCCAGCGCAGCAGCAGGCGCAGGTAGCGGGGCAGCACGTCGGGGCCGAGGCCGTCCAGCACGCCGGGCACCGCCAGCGCCGCGACCGGGACGATCCGCCCCTCCGGCAGCCGCCGGACCATCCACGCCAGGTACTCGTGGCCCGCGTGCGCGTAGGTCTGCTCGTCGGCCAGCAGCACGCCGGGATCGGCGAGCCGGCGCAGCAGCAGCTCGGCCCGCGCGCCGTCGTCCAGGGTGCCCGCCCTGATCGAGCGCCGGTTGCGCACGCCGAGCGTGCTCACCGGCAGCGGCAGCTTGAGGTGCGTACGCGGCCCCACCTCGACGGTCCGCATGGACAGGGTGGGCCGTACGGTGACCGCCTCCTCCGCCAGCACCCGGACCCCGTCGATCTTCCGCACCTCGCCGACGGACATCGGGTGCACCGGGAACAGCACGCCCCCGCCCGCCGGCCGCGGCACGTCCGCGGGAAGTCCCGCGGTGGCGTGGGGGACGACCGCCCACCGCAGCGCGAACGAGGGCGCGAACTCCGGCGCGTACGCCAGCAGGTCGCGGTCCGAGGCGCCGATCCTGGCCCGCGAGGTGGGGTAGACGGGATGGTCGGCGAAGGCCGCCAGCGACTCGTACGACGGCCCGCGCCGCAGCACCTCCTCGGCGTGCGCGTCGTGCAGTTCCAGCGCGGACAGGGCGGTCAGGCACTCGTCGAAGAAGGCCGCCACCCCTTCGGCGTCGGCCGCGTCGGACACCTCCACGAGCGTCTCCAGCACCTGCTCCAGCCCCAGCCGCTCGTCCGGCGCCACCACGAAGTCCTGGAACGGCGACCCGGGGACCATCCGGACCCACCGCCCGTCGGCCAGCAGCAGCCCGGCCCCGGATTTGGTCCGGTCGAGCCGGGCGGCCAGCCCGCCGTAGTCCTCGCGGACCAGCGCGTCCAGCACCCGGGCGGCCAGGTACGCCTCCCGCGACCTCACCCGACCACCCACGGCCGGGCCGCCCGGTACCGCTCGACGGCGGCGTCCACGCGGGCCCGGTCCGGTCCCACGGCCCGGATGACGCCCAGGTAGTCCCGGTTCGTGTGGGTCAGCTCAATGACGTCACCGACGGCCCGCAGCGGCCGGTGCCACAGCCGTACGCCGCCGTCCTCGACGTCCTCCTCCGGCGGCCCCTCCTTGACGACGCCCGGCCGGTCGGCGACCACGCTGACCGCGCAGCCGTGCCGGGACGCGGGCGGCGGCTCGGGCGCCGACTCCCCGAGGCAGGGGCGCAGGATCCACTCGAACAGCGGCACGCCCAGTACGTCGGCCAGCAGGAAGTCGCAGTGGTCGCCGATCGCCCGGTAGTTCACCTCGACGATCCGCGGCCCGGCGGGCGTCAGGACGTACTCGGTGTGGCAGGCGCCGAAGCCCACCCCGAGGGCCCGCAGCGCGGCCAGGACGTGGGCGTCGGCGGCGGGCGCCCAGTCGAGCCGCTCCTCCACGAAGTGCGGCAGCGGGCCCAGCGTCGTCGCGAAGCCGCCCAGCACCCGCGTCGCCGAGCCGTCCCCGAGGGTCTCCAGGGTGCGCAGCGGTCCTTCGAGGTACTCCTCCACGACCAGCGTCTCGCCCGGACGCCGCCGCCTGGCCGCGGCCACGGCGCGCGGGAGGTCGTCCTCGACCAGGACGACGTCCTCGCTGGCCACCCCCTCGCGGGGTTTCAGCACCACGGGCATGGGCAGGCGCCCGGGCACCGGATCGGCGGGCGCGAGCCGCAGCGAACGCACCGTCTCGACGCCGGCCTCCGCGAGCCGGCGTCGCATCAGGAGCTTGTTCTTGGCGGCCAGGCAGGCCCGCCAGTCCTTGCCCGGAAGTCCGAAGTACGACGCCGCGAGGGCGGTCTCCGCCTGAAGGTGGTCGGAGTTGGAGAAGATCGCGTCGGGCCTGCCCAGATGCTCGACCGCGTCGATCAGGGCGCGCGGGTCGCGTACGTCGCAACGCACCGAGCCGGGGTGCCGCTCAGGCCGGTCGGTCAGGACGGTCACCTCGCACCCGAGGGCCCGCGCCGCGGGCAGGAAGCCGTACGTCACCGAGTCCGTCGGCTTGAGCGCGGTCAGGTAGAGCCGCAACGCGAAGGCACCCCCGAGATCAGGTAAGGCTAACCTAACTCGATGATCCTAACCTGAGAATGATCGCTCCGGGGCCCGCACACCCTAATCGGCGGCTAACTGCGAGGTCATAGGATGACAAGGGACTTGGGGAGGGGGCGGCCAGTGGAAAAGACCGCGGAAGAGCAACTCATCGGCCCACTGCTCCTGGCACGGGGGACCATCGACAGATCGTCGGCGCTGCGTGCCGACGACAGATGGCTGGAGAAGGCGTGGGCCGACCCCGGGACCAGGGTGCTGGTGATCGACGACGGCCACACTCTGGTGCGGCGGGCCGGCGACGAGGTGCACGCGGTGCTCTACACCTCCGCCGAGGCGCCGCCGGGTGAGCGTTACCTGCTCGGCGTCGAGGGCGGCACCGCCTACTTCGCGGTGGCCGCGCCGCTGCCCGGCACGCCGGTCGGCGACCTCAACGGCCGGGTGACGATGCCGATGAGCCTGAACGACACGCCTGAAGGCCGCCCGGTGCCGGCGGGCCTGCGCCAGGTGGGCGGGCTGCTCGGCGACCGCGACGCGGGCCTGCTGGTCCACGCGGTGGCGCTGGAGGCCTGGCACGCCACCCACCAGTTCTGCCCCCGCTGCGGCGCCCGTACGGCGGTGCAGGCCGGCGGCCACGTCCGGGTGTGCCCGAAGGACGCCAGTCAGCACTTCCCGCGCGTCGACCCGGCGGTCATCATGCTGATCAGGGACGAGGACGACCGCTGCCTGCTGGCCCGCGGCCCCCAGTGGCCCGAGGGGCGCCTGTCGATCCTGGCGGGCTTCGTGGAGCCGGGCGAGTCCCTGGAGTACGCGGTGGTCCGCGAGGTCGCCGAAGAGGTCGGCGTCCACGTCGTCAACCCGCGCTACCTGGGCAGCCAGCCCTGGCCGTTCCCGCGCAGCCTCATGCTCGGCTTCTTCGCCGACGCCACCACGACCGCGCTGACCCCCGACGCCGACGAGATCGCCGAGGCGCGCTGGTTCACCCGCGACGAGCTGGTGGCCGCGCTCCGGTCGGGCGAGGTGCGCCTGCCGCCCCCGGTGTCGATAGCCCGCCGCCTGATCGAGACGTGGTACGGCGGCGAGCTCATCGGCGACTGGTGATCAGCCCGCGCCGAGCAGGTCCTTGACCTCCCGGGCAGAGGGGTTGGTCCGGACGATCCGGCCGTGGGCGGTCTCGATCACCACGGTCGGAACGGTCTGGTTGCCGTTGTTGACGCTCATGACGAATTCGGCGGCGGCCGGGTCGCGCTCGATGTCGACCTCCTTGAACGCGATGCCTTCGCGGGCGAGCTGGGACTTCAGCCGCTTACAGGGGCCGCACCAGGTAGTGCTGTAGACCGTGAGCGCCATGTCGGGTTGTCCCTCCAAGGTCAGGAAATCAGGCGCTCGGTGCAACAACGCGGAGGCGCCCGCTTAATCCCTACCCGGGGCCCTCTAACCGATGCGCTCGGCGATCCAGGCCTGCACCCGCTCGGCCACGCCCGGCTCCCGGTACAGGGGAGCGCTGTGGTTGGTGCCCGGCGCCGTCATGATCGTCATCGGCACGCCCACCTGGCCGAGCATCTGCTTGAGCAGCTGGCTCTGCGTCGGCGGCACGAACTCGTCCTCGGAGTGCACCGTGAGCATCGGGGCGTCCTTGGCGCTGGCGTGCCAGGCCACCTCCATGCTCGCCCACACGCGCGAGCACTTGCCCTTGGGCTCGCAGCCGCCGGCCAGCCGGATCGCCGCCTCGCGCAGCTTGCGCTTGTCGGGGTTCGTGGTCTTCTCGCCGTCGGCGTACGCGCGCAGCGGCGAGATGATCGGCGACAGCCCGACCACGCCCTTCAGCCCGGCGATGCCGTTGCCGTACGTGCCGACCGAGGCGGCGATGTGCCCGCCCGCCGAGAAGCCGACGACGACGTACTTGCTCGCGTCGAAGGCCCAGCGGTCGGCGTGCTTGCGCGCCAGGGCGATGGCGGCCAGCGCGTCGGTGCGCTGCGCCGGCCAGGCGGCCTCGCCGGAGAGGCGGTAGTTCAGGTTGAAGACCGTGTACCCGAGGTCGGCGTAGCTACGGGTGATCTCCTTCATGTACTTCTTGTCGCCGCCGGACCACCAGCCGCCGTGGATCAGGAAGACGCCGGGACGCTTCTGGCCGTCGGGCGTCCACCACACGTCCATGTCCTGGTTGCGCAGGCGGCCGTAGGAAAGGGTCTCCGTGGCCAGCCCGCCGAGGCCGTCGGGGTCTGTGGGATTGGTCACCACGGGGACGGGCGGCTCGGCCGCGAACGCGACGGCAGGTGTGAGCGCCACGGCAGCGAGCACCAGCGCGCCCGCGAAAACCGCTGTTCGCACGGCCTTCCTTTCCCCCATGCGGCATGGTCGGCCCCATTGCGGGGGAAGAGACCATTCCTTTGCATCTCGGTGACTATGAACATACGTCGGGCCGCATGTTGCCAGAATAAAGTGCTTCGGCGCCACTTGCGGGGAGGAAGATCGGGTGAACAGCGTGGATGACGTCCTCAGCGGCCTCGACCCGGAACAGCGGGAGGTCGCCGAGGCGGTGCGCGGCCCGGTGTGCGTGCTCGCCGGCGCCGGCACGGGCAAGACCAGGGCGATCACCCATCGCATCGCCCACGCCGTGCGCAGCGGGGTGGTCGACGCGTCCAGCGTGCTGGCGGTGACGTTCACCACCCGGGCGGCGGGGGAGTTGCGGCAGCGGCTGCGGGCGCTGGGGGCGCCGGGCGTCCAGGCCCGTACGTTCCACGCGGCCGCCCTGCGCCAGCTCACCTACTTCTGGCCGCGGGTGATCGGCGGCGAGGCCCCTTCGGTCATCGAGTCGAAGTTGCCGGTGCTGGTCGAAGCCTGCCGCCAGATCCGGAAAAATCCCGACCGGTCCGAGTTGCGGGACATCGCGGCCGAGGTCGAATGGGCCAAGGTCTCCCAGATCGGCCCCGAAGACTACGTGGCCGCCGCCGCCAAGCACCACCGCACGCCGCCCGGCTCGCCGGAGGAGGTGGCCCGGCTCTACGACTCGTACGAGCGCATCCGCCGCGAACGCCACCTGGTCGACTTCGAGACCATCCTCGAACTGACCGCGGCCGTGATGACCGAGCACCAGGAGGTCGCGGCCCAGATCCGCCAGCAGTACCGCTACTTCGTCGTGGACGAGTTCCAGGACGTCAACCCGCTCCAGAAGCTCCTGCTCGACACCTGGCTCGGCGGCCGGGACGACATCTGCGTGGTCGGCGACCCCAACCAGACCATCTATTCGTTCACCGGCGCCAGCCCCCGCTACCTCACCAACTTCGCCGTCGAGCACCCGAAGGCCGCCGTCATCAGGCTGGTGCGCGACTACCGTTCCACCCCGCAGGTCGTGAACCTGGCCAACCTGGTCATCGCCAAGTCCAAGACCCCCAACCGCCTCGAACTCATCGCCCAGCGCCCCGACGGCCCCAAACCGGTCTTCTCCGACTACGACGACGAGCCCGCCGAGGCCGCCGGCGTCGCGCGGGCCATCAGGAAGCTGCTGGACAAGGGGGTGCCCTCGCGCGAGATCGCGGTGCTGTTCCGGGTCAACTCCCAGTCGGAGTCCTACGAGGAGGCCCTGTCCAAGGCCGAGATCCCGTACGTGCTGCGCGGCGCCGAGCGGTTCTTCGAGCGTCCGGAGGTGCGGCAGGCGGTCGTGCTGCTGCGCGGCGCCGCGCGGTCGGCCGCGGGCGAGCCGCTGGCCTCGGAGGTGCACCACATCCTGACCGGGGTCGGCCTGACCCCCTCCGCGCCCGGCGGCGGCAAGGCCAGGGAGAAGTGGGAGTCGCTGAAGGCGCTGGCCGACCTGGCCGAGGACATGGCCGCCGAGGGCGCCGACCTGCCCGCGTTCGTCGCCGAGCTGGAACGCCGCGCCTCCGAGCAGCACGCGCCGCCGGTGGAGGGCGTCACGCTCGCCTCGCTGCACGCCGCCAAGGGCCTGGAGTGGGACGCGGTCTTCCTGGTCGGCGTCACCGACGGCATGCTGCCGATCATCTACGCCGAGACCCCCGAGCAGATCGAGGAGGAGCGGCGGCTGCTCTACGTCGGCGTCACCCGCGCCCGCGAACACCTGTCGATCTCCTGGGCGCTGGCCCGCGCGCCCGGCGGGCGCAAGAGCCGCCGTCCCTCTCGCTTCCTCGACGGGCTCACCGGCCGCGCCTCGACGCCGCCCCGCATGACGACTCCGGCCGGCGAACGCCGCACGGTCGCCGCGCCGGTGAGCTGCCGGGTGTGCGCCAAGACGCTGGTGGCCGCCGCCGAGCAGAAGCTCGGCCGCTGCGCGACCTGTCCCGCCGACTACGACGAGGCCCTGCTCGAACGCCTCAAGGTCTGGCGCACGGCCACCGCCAAGGAGGCCAAGATCCCGCCGTACGTCGTCTTCACCGACGTCACCCTCCAGGCCATCGCCGAACGCGCGCCGGCCACCGAGCAGGAGCTGCTGTCGATCGCCGGCATCGGCCGGGTCAAGGTCGACCGCTACGGCGAGGCCGTCCTCGGCCTGTGCCGCGGGTGAGATCCCTCACGTACGTCCGGCCCCCTCGCGCGTGAGCCCCTTCCCCACCGGGCGAAACGGCGGGACGGGGGCATTCCGGCAAGGCAGGGCGGGTTTGGGGGAACAGGCGTGGCACGTCAGACTTGTCCATGGAAGATTCGTCTGTGAGGGGGCCCTGTGAACGAGGCGCTGAAGGAGCTGCTCGACCTGCTCGACCTTGAGCAGATCGAGCTCGACATCTTCCGGGGCAGAAGCCCGGAGGAGCGCATCCAGCGCGTCTTCGGCGGCCAGGTGGCCGCGCAGGCCCTCGTGGCGGCCGGTCGCACCGTCCCCAAGGACCGGCACGTCCACTCGTTGCACGCCTACTTCATCAGGCCGG
This sequence comes from Nonomuraea sp. NPDC001636, assembly GCF_040298265.1. Lineage (NCBI taxonomy): Bacteria > Bacillati > Actinomycetota > Actinomycetes > Streptosporangiales > Streptosporangiaceae > Nonomuraea > Nonomuraea sp. NPDC001636. The sequence goes on along the minus strand of NZ_JBEOZT010000005.1, from coordinate 22,606 downwards.
GCGACCCGTCCATCCCCATCGTCTACAACGTCGAGCGCCTGCGCGACGGCCGGTCGTTCACCACCCGCCGGATCGTCGCCGTCCAGCACGGCAAGGCGATCTTCACGATGTCGGCCTCGTTCCACATCTTCGAGGAGGGCGTGGAGCACCAGGCGTCGGTGGCGCCGGTCGTGCCCGCCCCCGAGACGCTGCCGACGTTCCAGGACAGGATGTCGGAGGTGCTGGGCGACCACCCCGAGCTGCGGGAGTGGCTCTCGCGCCCGCGCCCCGTGGACGCCCGCTACGTCTCGCCCCTGACGTGGGAGGCGCACCTCAACCCCGAGCTGCGCAGCGCCCAGACCAACGTGTGGTTCCGCTACGACGCCGACCTGCCCGACGACCCCCTGCTGCACGTCGTGCTGGCCGCGTACGCCTCGGACTTCACGCTCGTGGACACGATCCTGCTGGCCCACGGGATGGCCTGGGGAGCCTCGAACGTGATCGGCGCGTCCCTGGACCACGCGATGTGGTTCCACCGCCCGTTCCGCGCCGACGACTGGCTCCTGTACGCCCAGGAGGCCCCCTGGTCGGCGGGGGCTCGGGGGCTCGCGCGCGGCGAGATGTTCACCGCGTCGGGCGAGCTCGTGGTCTCCGTCGTCCAGGAGGCGATGATCCGCGTGGCGAAGTAGTCGGTTCGCAGCACGTTGTGACACCGTGGTTGTGTCACAAAATCGCAGGTAGAAAATATGTTGCCCCTTCCCGGCTTCCCGGTTTAGGGTCATGGACAAGCGAGTCGGACACTCCTGTTTCCGACGATCTGATGAGTGGAGGTGAGCCCCGGTGATGAGCATCCAGATGTCGGCCACGCAGTGGCTCGCTTCCGCGTGCCGTGACTCGGTGAGGCTCGCCGATGGGCCGGCCAAGCTGCGGCAGGAGAAGTCTGCCCGTATCCAGGCCCCCGCCGTCCGTGCGAGGGCTCACGCGGGTGTCGCCGCTCCGCAAGGCGTTCCTGTCTATGGCGCAGGTATCGCTGCCCCGACCAACCAGCTCACCAAGGGTGGACTGTGCGGTCCGCAACCCTGGAGGGATGCTCCGGTCATAACCTGACCGGCACATAGCAGCCCCCAGGCCGCGGATCCGCACACAGGATCCGCGGCCTCTTTGTTTTTCCGCGATCCCCGACCACCTCCGAGGTGCCCGACCAAGATCAAAAAGCTCGATCAAAAGGAGAAGCAGATGGGGGCCAAGACGATCATGGACCTGATCGACGAAGCCAAGATCCCCTGTCGTACCGACCCTGACCTGTGGTTCGCAGAGTCACCCGAGGACGTCGAGTTCGCCAAGGCTCTCTGCGGCGGCTGCCCGATCCAGCAGGCCTGCCTGGCCCGCGCGCTGGAGCGCGAGGAGCCCTGGGGCGTCTGGGGCGGCGAACTGATCCTCAGGGGAACCGTTGTTCCCCGCAAGCGTCCGCGCGGGCGTCCCCGCAAGCACCCGGTCGCTGCCTGACCACCCACCAGCCCGACGAGCGAGAGAGAACAAGAACACCGATGAGCACTTCTTCCACCAGGAGCCTGGCCGTGCCGTATCTGTTTCATGACTTGGTCAACGACCGAATACAAACTCTCCACCGCGAAGCGGAGGAGCAGCGTCTCATCCTTCGCGTAAGCCGCGTACAGCGGGCGCGACGCGAGGTCAAGCGGGCCAACGACCGCTTGCGGAAGGCGCTGAGCCAGCAGGTGTGATCGAGGAGGTCCTGCCGCCGGCGCAGGATCTCCTGATCCCCACCTGCCTCCGAAGAGCCGGGCGCACCCAGCGCCCGGCTCTTTCCATGCCCGGACGTCTCCGTTCTGCCGGGTGTGCTGCGGGATCTGTGCGCTCAGTGCGATGTGCTGGGGTTGTCGGCAATCTGTGGGGTGAGTCGCGGGACCTCTGCGGCCGACCAGGTGAGGTGCGGGACCTCTGCGCTCCGCCCGGTGAGCCCGCGAGTTGTCTGCGCTCAGCGCGGTGAGCTGCGGAGTGTCTGCGTCCTGTCGGGTGAGCTGCGGGATCCTTGTGCTCCGGCCGGTGAGCCCGCGGGTTGTCTGCGTTCAGCGCGGTGAGCTGCGGAGTGTCTGCGTCCTGTCGCGTGAGCTGCGGGATCCTTGTGCTCCGGCCGGTGAGCCCGCGGGTTGTCTGTGCTCAGCGCGGTGAGCTGCGGAGTCTCTGCGTGATGTCGGGTGTGTCGCGGGACCCACGCGCTCTATCGGGTGAGCTGCGGGATCTTTGTGCTACGTCCGGTGAGCTGCGGGACGCCTGTGCTCTGTCGGGTGTCGCGGGATCCACGCGCTCTGTCGGTGAGCTGCGGTCCGGGCGCCTCGGAGTACGGCGCAGCCTGCAATTGAGGGCCTTGGCCCGTCTGTCTCTTTCCGTGATTCGCGATCCGGATCTCGGGCGGTCTTGCGGTTGGGAACCTGACCTTCGATGTCTGGCTCTTTCCGGCACATCGGACTCGTGCCGGAGAGGGCTCGTGAGGGCGGAGAGTGTGTTGTGAGCTGGGTGGCCGGCGGTCCCGGCCGAGCTCGGGCCGACGTACGATGGCGCATGTGACCAGCAGACCCGCCGAAGCGCAGCACCTGCGTGACCTCGCCCTGCTGCGCCGCGTCCGCGACCGCATCGACCGCGACTACGCCCAGCCGCTCGACGTCGAGGCGCTGGCCCGCGGCGTGAACATGTCAGCCGGCCACCTCAGCCGCGAGTTCCGCCGCGCGTACGGCGAGGCCCCGTACGGCTACCTGATGACCCGCCGCATCGAACGCGCGATGGCGCTCCTGCGCCGCGGCGACATGAGCGTCACCGAGGTCTGCTTCGCGGTCGGCTGTTCCTCGCTCGGCAGCTTCAGCACCCGCTTCGCCGAGTTGGTCGGCGTGCCACCCAGCGTCTACCGTCGCCGCGCGGCGAGCGCGACCGCGGGGATGCCGTCGTGCGTGGCGAAACAGGTGACCAGACCCATCAGGAACCGAGAGACCGCGCTTACCTGACCCCAATTAGCGTGACTTCCATGGACATCACCATCCACTCCAGCTTCCTCCCCCATACCGACCCGGAAGCCTCCCTGGCCTTCTACCGTGACGCCCTCGGCTTCGAGGTACGCAACGACGTCGGCTACAAGGGGATGCGCTGGCTCACGGTGGGCCCCGCCGGCCAGCCGGACACCTCCATCGTCCTGCAACCACCGGTCGCGAACGGCTACGGCATCACCGACGACGAACGCCGCACCATCACCGAAATGATGGCCAAGGGCACCTACGCCGGCGTGAACCTCGCCACCACCGACCTCGACGCCACCTTCGAACGCCTGAAGGCCAGCGGCGCCGAGATCGTCCAGGAGCCGATGGACCAGCCGTACGGCGTCCGCGACTGCGCCGTCCGCGACCCTTCCGGCAACCTCATCCGCATCCAGGAACGCCACCCCTGACCGCCCCCCGGCACCATCACCCTGGACGTGTCCTTTGTGCCGTCCCCTGACCCGCGTCCCGCCTGATCACCCGATCGCCAGTGCCTCGCCGTTCGGGTCGTCGGCGAAGCCCGGAACCCAGCGGATCACCTCGTCACGGAAACGCGCCGTGGTGCCGAGCTGGCAGAGAACCCCGACACCGGCCGCATGCACCCGATGGATGAGCACGTACGACGGCGGCAGGTTGAGCTGGCGAACCACGTTCGTCGGGCGGAGATCGGTGACACTGGCCGCCTGGGCCTGCAGCCACTCCCGGCTGAAGGTGAACTCCTCCACGGCCGTCGGCTCCACGTACGGCGCCAGGAAAGCGCGCAGGGCGTCGGGGTCGATGTCGATGTCCTGACGGATGAAGCCCTCGTCACGGAGGCCCGTCATCACGGTGTCCATGTCGCCCTGGTTGAAGATGCGCGTGAGCTGCCCGAAGACCTTCGGATAGCCGCCGGGCAGGCGGTTGACCGCGCCGAAGTCGAGGACGCCGAGCTTGCCGTTGGCCAGCACGCGGAAGTTGCCCGGATGGGGATCGGCGTGCAGCATGCCGACCCGGGCAGGCGAGCAGAACAGGAACCGGACGAACAGCAGCCCCGCGTGATCACGCTCCTCCTTGCTGCCCTCGGTGATCACCCGCGACAGGGGAGTGCCGTCCATCCACTCGCTGACCAGCACCATCTCGTTGGCCGCCACCACATCCGGGACGTGGAAGTCGGGATCGCCGTTGTACTCCAGCGCGAAGGCGTGCTGGGCCTCGGCCTCACGCAGGTAGTCGAGCTCCTCGGCGATCCGCTCGCGCAGCTCGGCCAGCAGCGCCTTCATGTCGAGGCCGGGCAGCAGCGCCCCGAACATCTTTCCCAGCCGGGCCAGCTGCGTGAAGTCGCCGAGCAGCGCCTTGCCCGCCCCCGGGTACTGGATCTTGACGGCCACCTCGCGCCCGTCGTTCCAGACGGCCTTGTGCACCTGGCCGATCGAGGCGGCGGCCGTGGGCCGGTCGTCGAACGAGAGGAAGTGCTTGCGCCAATCGTCCCCCAGCTGCTCGGCGAGCACCTTGTGGACGGTGGCGACCGGCAGCGGAGGAGCGGCGTCCTGGAGTTTCGTCAAGGTCGCCCGGTAGGGGCCGACGATCTCCGGCGGAAGCGCCGCCTCGAAGATCGACAGTGCCTGGCCGAGCTTCATCGCCCCGCCCTTGAGCTCACCGAGCACCTTGAAGATCTGCTCGGCGGTGCGCTGCTGAACCTCCTGGGCCACGATTTCTGCTGATTTGCCGCCGATGCGCTTGCCGAGGCCGAGGGCGGCCCGCCCGGCGAACCCGAGTGGAAGGGTGGCCAACTTGGCTGAACGGGTGACTGCCCGGCGCGGAAGATCGCTCACACTCATGCGCGGAACCTCGCCCGAGATGCCGCTTCCCCCCTTCGTGGTCGTCCCCTGAGCACGTCAGTCGCTGGTAGGTGACACGTCCATTGTTAGCGAATAAGGATTGTTTCGCATACAACGACATTGCGGATGACCACTCCACGACCGTCTTTTCCAGCACCAATCAGGCATTACGTCCATTGTGCCGTTCGTCACAGAGGACGCCCGGCCTTCGAGATGAGCAAGCGCCTGGCCGGTCGCCGCGGCCGCGACGAGCGTGGCGAGAGTCGTGTCGCAGGCGATCTCGCCGGGCGGATAGCCGCCCAGCCTGGCAGTGACGATCGGCCAGGCGGGATCGTGGTCGCGGCGCGTCAGGTCGAGACAGTGCAGGCACGTCGTCTCACCGGGAAACACCAGCGGGCCGACGGACCCGTGCCCCTCGAAGGCCGACACCAGCAGATGCGGGATGCCGAAGTCGGCCAGCTCGTTGACCAGCACCCCGTCCAAAGGCCCCACGGGCGCGAGGACGGCGAGGTCGGGACGCGCCGTGCCGTCCCCCAGATGCGGAGCTCCGGCCAGGACATTGGACGACGGAACGACGTCCGGGCTCACCTCCCCAGGAGTAGGCGGCACAGCGGGAGAGACCCGCGCGGCGGCGGTGCCGGACGGCGTGCCCCCCGGCCGCCTGGGCCGTGCGGTCGTGCCGCCGGACGGCGACGGCGCCCCGCGGGCGGGCCGGCCGATGGCGTCACCAGCAGGTGTCACGCTCCGGCCGGTGGGGCGAGGGGATGAGGTGCGATCGCGCGGAGGCGGAACGACCGGCGCGTTCTTCGGCGGGGGAGCGAGCAGCCGCCGGGCGACCGCCGCCGCGCCCTCCTCCCGGGACAGCCCCACCTCGGCCCACGTCAGCCCGCCCGGCGTGATGTCCCCAGGCCGGACCGGCCCGGGATCGACCACCCGGATGTCGCCGACCCCACCGGCCGCGAGCAGGGCGACGATCTGCGCCCCCACGCGCCCGGCCCCGTAGACCCTGACCTTCGCCTCCCGCCGACGCCGAAGCAGCTCGACACCGCCCTCGGGGCTGTTGGAGGCCAGGTCGAGCGCGTCGAGGTCGGGTTTCAGCCGATCCCGCTCGGCGAGGGACAGCTCCCGCAGCGGCGCCGGGAACGGCCCGGCGTCGTGCAGGGCGCCCCGCGTGGCGAGGTAGTCGAGCAGAGCCTGGGCGCACGGCTCGTCGAGGCCGGCCGCCGCCGCGTCGCGCATCACCCGGCGCAGGTCGCGGGTGCCGTCGAGCCCCTCGATCCACTGACGCACCGATCTCGTCAGGCCGGTCAGCGTGATGGCCCGGAGGGGATGCACGCCGTACTGCAGGGTGTGCTCGTCGCGGAGGATTCGCCGGAGGGCCGGCTTCACACGTGGCCTCATGGCCGGAAGGTTCGCACGTCCGACCAAGATCCCGAGCCGGTTCAGCGCCGCCTGTGGACAACCTCCGACCGCGACGCCAACCCTGTGGACAACGCCCCTGCAAGCTCACCCGAGGCAAGCCCGGGGACCGCATCCGTGCCCCGCGGAGCGTTACGCTTCGCCGCATGAGCGAGATCTTGGTCGACCGCACAGACGACGGAGTAGTCGTCCTCACCCTCAACCGCCCCGAACTGCGCAACGCCATGACCGACACCATGACGGCCGAATGGCGCGAAACCATGACCACCCTGGCCGCCGACCGCGACCTGCGCTGCGTCGTCGTCACCGGAGCGGGCAGCGCGTTCTCCTCGGGCGGTGACCTGTCATGGATCGGCGAGCGGGGCGCCGAGGCCGTGCCGCCGCTGCGCGACCGCATGCTCGCCTTCTACCGCACCTGGCTGATGATCGCCGACCTGGAGGTGCCCACCGTCGCCGCGGTCAACGGCCCCGCCGTCGGCGCGGGCCTGTGCGTGGCCCTGGCCTGCGACCTCGTCTACGCCGCCGACGACGCCAAACTCCTGGCCCCCTTCACCCGGCTCGGGCTGCACCCGGGCATGGCCGCCACCTATCTGCTGCCCAGAAGAGCCGGTACGGCACTGGCCCGGGAGATGCTCCTGACCGGCCGCCTTCTTACCGGTACGGAAGCGGCAGATAAAGGCTTGGTAAATCAATCTTTCCCGAAGAATGACCTTCTCTCCGAGGTTTCGGTCATCGCCAAGAAGATCGCGGAGATGGCTCCAGTCGCCACCCGCCTCACAAAGGTCGCCCTGAACCAAGAGCATCAAGACCTGGAAGCCGCTCTGAGGTGGGAATCCTTGGCCCAGCCCGTGACCATGGCATCATCCGACCTGCTGGAGGGCCTGGCGGCGCATCGGGAAAGGCGCATGCCCAAATTCACCGGCTCTTAATCATCTGACCAGCGAAAACAACGTCCACCCTCTGTGGAATTTCGCCAGTCTCGGCTAACGTGCTTATGTGCCCCCCGAGACAGTCGAGGTCCGTCGCAGTTCTCGTCGCCGGCGTACGGTCTCCGCCTACCGCGACGGCGACAAGACGATCGTGCTCCTGCCCGCCTGGCTGAGCGGCGAAGACGCGGATGAATGGGTGAGCCGGATGCTCGACCGGCTGGCCGCCAAGGAAGAACGACGAAGGCCGACCGACGAGGCCCTGCTCGAACGGGCGAGGGAGCTGTCGGTGAAGTACCTCGACGGCCGGCCCGACCCCGTGAGCGTTCGATGGGTCGACAACCAGCAGCATCGCTGGGGCTCCTGCACCCCGGAGAACGGCACCATAAGGATCTCGACCCGGCTCAAGGGCCTGCCCGAGTGGGTCATCAACTACGTCATCATCCACGAGCTCGCGCACCTGATCGTGCCGAGCCATGGCCCGGGGTTCTGGGCGCTGGTAGAACAGTATCCGAAGGCGGAGCGGGCGCGCGGGTTCCTCGAAGGATTCTCCGCGGCGGCCCACACGGCACCGGAGGAGTGTTGACGCGCATCGTCGCCGTCCTGGTACGCGGCCGCATGGCCGAAGCGGCGCCCCCCGGCGTCGATCCACGGCAGTTCCTGGCGGCCGTGGCCGAGGACACCTACGAGATGGTCGCCGGCCTGGAGTTCGTCACCCCGGTCCTGATCACGGCCGTCCCCGGCCTCGACGACATCGTCTGGCCCGGCACGGAGATCATCACCATCGGCGAGGACGAGCCGCTGCGAGCCGTCCTCGGCCGCCTGTCCGGCGACCAGGCCGCGGTGATCAGCGCTGACGCGCCCGACCTGCCCTCGCTGCTGGTCGGCAAGCTGTTCAGGGAACTGGGCCGGGCCGAGATCACGATCTGCCCCGCGGCGGACGGCGGCGCGGTGGCGCTGGCCTGCTCGCTGCCGCTGCCGACCTGGGCCGACCCCGACCTCGACGACCCCGACGTCGTCGCCGCCCTCCGGGCTCAGGCCCCGGGCCCGCGCAGGGTCGCCACCATCTCCGGATGGCACCGCCTGCGCACGCTCGACGACGTCGGACGCCTCGACCCGGGTCTCGAAGGCTGGGACAACACCCGCGCCCTGATCGCCGGCCGCTGACCCCGCGTCAGGGCACCGTGAGCTCGGCCAGCACGGCCCGGTGGTCGGTACCCGGAACGTCGCGCACGCTGACCTCCCTGACGCCCACCCGCTCGTCCACCAGCACGTGGTCGATGGTGATGATCGGCGGCACCCGCTTGTTGGCCGGCCACGTGGGGATCAGCCCCGCGCCGACCTGGTCGGCCGCGTCCTTGTACCCCCGGGCCAGCAGCCTGCGCAGCGAGGCGTGGTCGAGCGAGGCGTTGAAGTCGCCGGCGAGGATCCGCACGGTTTCGCCGCCGGCGGAAGGAAGGCTGGAGAGCGCCTCGTTCCAGTTGACCACGTTGGGGCCGAGCGGCGGGTAGGGGTGGACGTCGACGAACTCGATCGGCTTCCCGCCGGGCAGCGCCACCATGGCGGCGGGCATCTTGTGCCCCACCGGGGGCACCACGTCGTCGAGCGGCTGGAGCGGGTGCCTGGAGTAGAGGCCGCTTCCGCCGGCGTCCCATTCGTCCTCAAGGACGCGGTGGGGCATGAGCTCCTTCAGGCCGGCCGCGTCCATGTCGGCCACGGCGCCGGGGGTCAGCTCCTGGGTGCTCAGCACGTCGGGCCGGAACTCGCGCACCAGGTTCACGATCACCTGCGGGTCGGCCTTGCCGAACAACATGTTGATGGTCATGACCTTGAACGGCCTGCCGGTCGTGGCCTCGGCCGTGCCCAGCGCGCGCGGCAGGACGCTGAACCCGAGCGCGGTCGTGGTGAGCAGCGCGACGGCCGTCGCGGCCCGCCTGCGCCCGAGCGCGGCGATCAGGAGGGGGACCAGGGACCCGGCCGCCGCGTACGGCGTGGCCGTCATCAGCTGCGTGGGCAGCGAGCCTCGTTCCAGCCCGGCCACCCTGGCCACGGCCCAGGCCGCGAAGGGTGTCACGGCCAGCCAGGTCAGGACGTTGCCGGGCAACTTCCGCGGCTTGCGGGCAGGCGTCACGATCGTGCCGCCAACGGCAGAAGTCTCCACGCGGCCCCCCTTGGAACGATGCGAAGGACTCTAGCCGAGCGAACGCGGGCGCGAGCTGAGCGCGGCGCGTCCGCGTGCGGCCAGCCGGCGCGTGGCCTCGTCGGACAGCTCGGGGATCTCGTCGACGGGGAACCAGCGCAGGTCGAGCGACTCGTCGCTCATGACGGCCTCGGCGCCGGGCGGGGCCACGGCCGCGTACTCGACGTCGAGGTGCCAGCTGCGCGGCGGATGGCACCAGACCTCGTGCTTGTCCACGGCCAGCGGGCCGGGCAGCAGCTCAAGTCCGGAGATTCCCGACTCCTCGGTGGCCTCGCGCAGCGCCACCGCCTCCAGCGTGGCGTCCAAGTCCTCGCAGTGGCCGCCCATGGGCAACCACTTCCCGGCCTTCGGATGCAGCGTGAGCAGCACCCGGGCGCCGTCGTGGCTGAGCACGGCGGTGGTGGCCGTCAGGTGGCCGGGTGCGCACGCGCGCCACATGGCGTCGTCGTACGTCCGCAGATGGCCGAGGAACTCGGCGCGCAGCGCCTCCTCCGCGGGCGTCGGCGCGGTCCAGGAGGACAGCACCGCCACCGCGTCGTCGTGCAGGGTCACCGGCCGCCGTCCTGGCCGCCGTCCTGGCCGCCGTCCTCGCCGTTCTCGTCGCCGGGCCTGGCCTCCAGCTGGGAGATGTCCCAGGCGGCCTCGCCGCGGACGAACGCGTCGGGGTCGTCGAGGTCCTCGGCCGTCGGCATGAGGTCGGGGTGACCCCACAGGGCGTCGCGCCCGTCGACGCCGCGCTCGGCCTCCAGCGCGCGCCACAGCGCCGCGGCCTCGCGCAGCCGCCGGGGCCGCAGCTCCAGCCCGACCAGCGTGCCGAACGTCAGCTCCGCGGGCCCACCGGTCGCCCGGCGCCTGCGTACGGTCTCGGCCAGCGCGACCGCCGAGGGCAGCTTGCCGTCGGCGGCCCGGTCGACCACCGTGGCCACCCACCCCTCGACCAGGGCGAGCATCGTCTCCAGACGGGCCAGGGCGGCCTTCTGCCGCTCGGTCTCCTCGGGCTTGAGCAGCGCGCCGCCGCTCAGCGCCTCCTGGATCGCCTCGGGGTTGTTGATGTCGAGCCCGCGGATCTGCTCCTCCAGCGCGGAGGTGTCCACGGTGATGCCCCTGGCGTATTCCTCGACCGCCCCGAGCAGGTGCGAGCGCAGCCACGGGACGTGCTGGAACAGCCGGTGATGCGCGGCCTCGCGCAGCGCCAGATAGAGCCGGATCTCGTCGGCGGGGATCTCAAGGCCCTCGCTGAAGGACGCGATGCCGCCGGGCAGCAGCGCCGCGGTGCCGGACAGCGGCAGGCCGATGTCGGTCGTGCCGATGACCTCGCGCGCCAGCGAGCCGAGCGCCTGGCCGATCTGCTGACCGACCATCATGCCGCCCATCTGCTTGAGCACGCCCATCAGCGGCCCGGCCATCTGCTGGGCCTCGGGCGGCAGCCCGGAGCCGCCGAGCGCGCCGCCCATGGTCTCGACCATGCGTTCGGCAACGGGCTCGCAAAGCTTGCGCCAGACCGGGACGGTGTTCTCGATCCACTCCGACCGGCTCCAGGCCTGCGGGTTGGACACGCCGCTCGGCAGCGTCGTCGCCTCGTTCAGCCACAGGTCGGCCAGGCTCAGCGCCTCGACGATCTGGCGGCGCTCGCCTTCCATGACGCTCGGATCGCCCTGGGCGACCACGGCGTGTCGTGCGATGTTCTTGGCCATGTCCCAGTTGACAGGGCCGGAACCCTGAGGCGCCGACAACATGTCGGCGAACTGGCGCATCGCCTGAGCCATCTGCTCAGGGTTGCCGAACATGGCGAACGGGTTCTCGTTAGGGTCGTTTTCGCGACCTGGCAGGTCAGTCACCGCTCTACCTCGTGCAGGATGGAGGAGTCCACATCCGCCACGTTAGTCGTCCTACGGCGGATCAGTGCAAAGTGAGGACCTGGTGCCTACCTCGAAACGCCCGCGTCAACCCGTCGTCGCCGTCACCGGCGCGGCCTCCGGCATCGGCCGCGAGTTGCTCGTGAGGCTCGCATCCGCCGCGGATTTCCGCAGAGTGGTGGCCATCGACGAGGAGCGCGGCGACGTTCAGGAAGCCACGTGGAGAGTGATCGACGTACGGGATCCGCTCTTGGCGAACCGGATCTCCGACATCGACGTCCTGGTCCATCTGGCCGGTGACTACGCCGTCGACTCCGACCCGGGGGAGCGGCGCGCGTACAACCTCAGAGCCGCGCAGACGGTGCTCACCGCCTGCGCCGCCGCCCGCGTGCGGCGGGTGATCCTGGTCACCAGCGCCATGGTGTACGGCGCCGCGCCCGACAACGAGGTCCCCCTGCCGGAGGACTCCCCGGTGGCCGCCGAGCCCGACACCGGCGTCGTAGGCGACTACCTGGAGATCGAGTCCCTGGTCCGCAGGTCGCTGCGCAGCCACCCGGGCCTGGACGTCACGGTGCTGCGCCCGGCGGCGGTCGTCGGTCCGGGCGTCGACACGGTCATCACCCGGCACTTCGAGTCGCCGAGGCTGCTCACGGTCAAGGGCTGCAACCCCAACTGGCAGTTCTGCCACATCGACGACCTCGTCTCGGCTCTGGAGCTGGCCGCCAAGGGGGCCGTCACCGGTGTGGTGGCCGTGGGCTCCGACGGCTGGCTGGAGCAGGAGCAGGTCGAGGAGCTGTCCGGGATCCGGCGGTTCGAGCTGCCGGCCGGGCTCACGTTCGGCACCGCTCAGCGCCTGCACCGGCTCGGCATCACCCCGGCCCCCGCCACCGACCTGCACTATGTCGTCTACCCGTGGGTGGTCGACTGCTCGGCGCTGCGCGAGGCCGGCTGGAAGCCCACGTGGACCAACGAGGCCGCCTTCCGGCAGCTCCTCGAACTCCGCGAGAACCGGACCACCGTGGTCGGCAGGCGGCTGCCGGTCAAGGAGGCCACGCTCACCGCGGCCGGCGCGACGGTGGCCGTCATCGGCACCGCGGCGATCGTCCGGCAGGTCCGCAAAAAGCGTCGCCAGTAGGAACGTGAGGTTAGGCTCTTTCCGTGGACGTCATCCGGTTGCTCGGCATTCGTGACACCCCGTTGTCCGTTGACGAGGTGCTGGCCGCGGTGGGAGACCACGCGGCGGGCGGCACCGCGATCTTCGTCGGCACCGTGCGCGAGCAGGACCACGGCAAACCCGTGACCCGGCTCTCCTACTCCGCCCATCCCTCGGCGCCCGACGAGCTGCGCCGGGTCGCCGAGAAGGTCGCGGCCGACTTCCCCGTCACCGCGATGGCCGCCGTCCACCGGGTCGGCGACCTGGGGCTCGGCGACACGGCGGTGATCGTCGCCGTGGCCGCGCCACACCGCGACGAGGCGTTCAGGGCCTCGCGCCGGCTCATCGACGACCTCAAGGCCGAGGTCCCCATCTGGAAACACCAGGTGTTCGCCGATGGCGAGACCGAGTGGGTCGGCGCCTGCGAATAAGCTCATCACCATGTCACGACGCGTCCTCACCCTGCTGCTCGCGGGGTTCTTCGTGCTCGCGCTGGGCGTCCTGGGCGCGTTCCGGCCGGTCCCGTACGTCGTGCTGAGCCCCGGCCCCACCGAGAACACCATCGGCGAGATCGACAAGAAGCCGGTGATCTCGATCAGCGGCCGGCAGACCTATCCCACCAGCGGCGCGCTGAGCCTGGTCACGGTGGCCTACCAGGGCGGCCCGGCCGCCCAGATCGACCTGCTGACGGCGTTGCGCGGCTGGCTCGACCCGACCGTCGCGGTGGTCCCGCAGGAGACGATCTTCCCGCCCGGCCGCGACGCGAAGAAGGTCGACGAGGAGAACGCGGTCGAGATGACCAACTCCCAGGACTCCGCCAAGGCCGCCGCGCTCAACGAGCTCAAGATCCACTACGACCGGGTCGTCACGGTGCTGTCCACCGAGAAGGGCAAGCCCGCCGACGGCAAGCTGCAGAAGGGCGACCAGATCAACGCGGTCGACGGCAAACCGGCCACCGACTCGCAGTTCGTCGGGGACACCGTCAAGGCGCACAAGCCAGGCGAGACCGTGACCTTCAACGTGACCAGGGGCGGCCAGAAGCTCGACGTGTCGCTGCAGCCGATCGCCAGCAAAGACGGCAAGCCCCTCGTCGGCGTGCTCATGCAGGAGAAGTTCAAGTTCCCCTTCGACGTCGAGATCAACGTGGGCGACGTCGGCGGGCCGAGCGCCGGGCTGATGTTCTCGCTCGGCATACTCGACAAGCTGACCCCCGGCGAGATCACCGGCGGCAAGCGCATCGCCGGCACCGGCACCATCGACACCGAGGGCCAGGTCGGGCCCATCGGCGGCATCGCCCAGAAGATGGTGGGGGCCCGCGACTCCGGCGCGACCATCTTCCTCACCCCCGCCGACAACTGTGCGGAGGCCATGAAGGCCGTGCCCGACGGCTTGCGGCTGGTCAAGGCCGACACGTTGCACGACGCGGTGCTCGCGCTCGACGCGCTGCGCACCGGAAAGGGCAATGTGCCCGCTTGTGAGGCCGGATGAAACTTCCGGCGAGCGCCGTGCGTTAGCCGTACGGCTGGCGCTGCGGTGTAAGTTGCCAGACACGGACCGTTTCTTCATCACGACGAGGGGTTGGCCTTGAGCTTCCGGACCCCAGGGGCCGGCAGGGCGATGCGCTTGCCACGCCGGCCGCGGCTGCTTCTGCCTGTGGCCATCGCGCTGGTCGCGATCGTGGCCCTGTTTTTTCTCTTTTCTGGGATTTATACCGACTACCTGTGGTTTGACACGACCAACTACACGTCGGTCTTCTCCGGGGTGCTGCTGACCGAGATCGTGCTGTTCCTCGTCGGAGCGGTGCTCATGGTCGGCATCACGGGCGGCAACATGCTGCTGGCCTTCCGCACCCGGCCGATGTTCGGTCCCGCCGTGTTCGGCGGCGGCAGTGGGGCCGACCGCTATCGCATGGCGCTCGACCCCCACCGCAAGCTGATCTTCATCGTCGGCATGGGCCTGCTCGCGCTCTTCTCCGGCTCCTCGTTCGCGGGGCAGTGGAAGACGTGGCTGCAGTTCGTGAACGGAGCCTCCTTCGACAAGAAGGACGAGCTGTTCGGCATGGACATCTCGTTCTTCATGTTCGACTACCCGTTCATCAGGATGGTGCTGAACTTCCTGTTCACCGCCGTGATCATCTCGATCGTCCTGGCCACGATCACCCACTACCTCTACGGCGGTTTCCGGTTGCAGTCGCCGGGCGTGCACGCCTCCAGGGCCGCGCGGATCCACCTTTCCGTGCTGCTCGGCGTGTTCGTCCTGCTCAAGGCCATCGCCTACTACATCGACCGGTTCGGTCTGGTGTTCTCCGACCGCGGCTACGTGCACGGCGCGTCCTACACCGACGTCAACGCGGTGCTCCCGGCCAAGAACATCCTCGCGATCATCGCGCTGATCTGCGCCGTGCTGTTCTTCGCCGGCGTCGTGCGCCCCGGCGGCATGCTGCCCGGCGTCTCGTTCGGGCTGCTCGTGCTCTCGGCCATCCTGATCGGCGGCGTCTACCCGGCGCTGGTCGAGCAGTTCCAGGTCAAGCCCAACCAGCAGGGCAAGGAAGCCCTCTACATCGACCGGAACATCCAAGCCACCAGATCAGCCTACGACGTGCAGAACGCCGAAGTGATCGACTACAACGCCCAGGCCGACCCGACCAAGGTCAGCGCCGGCGGCGACGAGTCGGTGACGGGTGTACGACTGCTCGACCCGGCGCTGGTGTCGTCCACGTTCGAGCAGACCCAGCGCATCCGCGGCTTCTACGGCTTCCCCGACCAGCTCGACGTCGACCGCTACCCCGGCAAGGACGGCAAGCTGGTCGACCACGTGGTCGGCGTCCGCGAGCTGCTCGGCCCGCCCGCGCCCCAGAACAACTGGATCAACCGCGCGCTGGTCTACACCCACGGCTACGGCTTCGTCGCCGCGCCCGGCAACGAGGTCGACGCGGGCGGCCTGCCCGCCTACGACAGCAAGGACATGCCGGTCACCGGCGACCTCGCGGCCTCGACCGGGCTCAAGGAGTCGCGCGTCTACTTCGGCGAGAACCCCGGCTCCACCGAGTACGTCATCGCCGGCGGCAACCCCAAGACCCCGCAGGAGCTCGACTACCCGGTCTCCGGCGGCCAGACGGGCCAGCAGAACACCACCTACACCGGCAAGGGCGGCGTGCCGATCGGCTCGGCCCTCAACCGGCTGGTCTACGCCGCCAAGTACGGCGAGATGAACATCCTGCTGTCGGGCGACATCAACGACAACTCCAAGATCCTCTACGTGCGCAACCCGCGGGAGCGGGTGGAGAAGGTCGCGCCGTTCCTGACCCTCGACGGCAACGCCTACCCGGCGATCGTCGACGGCCGGATCACCTGGATCATCGACGGGTACACCACGTCCAACGCGTACCCGTACTCGCAGAGCGAGAGCCTCGGCGACATGACCCGCGACCTGGCCACCGACCGCCGCGTGGTCGCCCAGCAGCCGCAGGACGAGATCAACTACATCCGCAACTCGGTCAAGGCCACGGTCGACGCCTACGACGGCACGGTCACGCTCTACGCCTGGGACGGCAACGACCCGGTGCTGAAGACGTGGTCCAACGCCTTCCCCGGCACGATCAAGCCCGCCTCGCAGATGAGCCCCGACCTCCAGGCGCACATCCGCTACCCGGAAGACCTGTTCAAGGTGCAGCGCTACATGCTGTCGCGCTACCACGTCACCAACGCGGCGGCCTTCTACAGCGCCCAGGACTTCTGGAACATCCCCAGCGACCCCTCGCAGGGCAACCAGTCGGTCAAGCAGCCGCCGTACTACCTGACCGCGACGATGCCCGACGAGTCCGAGCCGTCGTTCTCGCTGACCACGACCTTCGTCCCGCGGGAGGGCCCCAACCTGGCGGCCTTCATGGCGGCGGGCTCCACGGTGGGCAAGGACTACGGCAAGCTGCGCATCCTGCGCATGCCGTCCAACACCACGGTCCCCGGCCCCGGCCAGGCCCAGAACAACTTCCAGAACAAGTTCTCTGGCGAGCTGGGCCCCCTCGGCCTCGGCCAGGCCAACGTCAGGTACGGCAACCTGCTGACCCTGCCCTACGCGAACGGCCTGATCTACATCGAGCCGGTCTACGTGCAGACCAAGGCCGGCACCGGCCAGGAGCCGTACCCGATCCTGCGGCGAGTGCTGGTGGCGTTCGGCAACAAGGTCGGCTCGGGTGACACCCTCGACCAGGCGCTGGAGCAGGTCTTCGGCGGCGAGCAGCAACAGCCGAACACCCAGCCCCAGCAGACCACGCCCAACCAGACGAACACGTCGGCGATGAACACCGCCATCTCCAACGCCCAGAAGGCCTACGAGGACGCCCAGAAGGCCCTCCAGGCCAGCCCCCCGAACTGGGACGAGTACGGCAAGGCGCAGAAGCGGCTGGAGGAGGCGCTGAAGCAGATCGAGAGCGCCAACGCCAAGCCGGCGGCCACCCCGTCGCCCTCGGCCTCTCCCTCCGCCTCCCCGTCGGCGACGCCGTCCGCCTCGCCGCCGGCCACGTCCACACCGACGCCGACACCCTCGGGCACACAGGCGGGAGGCACCACCTAGCCCATTCGGTTTGCGCCCGCCCCACTTCGCCGATAGTCTTGAAAAGCAAGACAGCGACGCGGGGTGGAGCAGTTCGGTAGCTCGCTGGGCTCATAACCCAGAGGTCGCAGGTTCAAATCCTGCCCCCGCTACCAAGATTCGAGGTCCTGGCCGACGGCCAGGGCCTCGTTGCTTTTCAGCGGCACCGCAGGTCCCATCCGGCATCGTCGGTCTCCAGGACCTCGACCACCGCGGACGCGGGATCACCGTCCTGGAAGTACACCCTGCCGTCGATCCGGTCGTAGTAGCTCGTGAGCTCGGCCTCGGAGAGCCTGGTGAGCAGCGAGAACCTGACCAGGAAGTCACAGTGGTCGCCGTTGCCCTCCTGCACGCCCACCGACCCCTGGGCGCCGGCGGCGCCGAACGAGGTCTCGGGTGGCAGCGGATGAGCCAGAAGCCGATCCTTCATGTCCGCCAAGCGCAGGTCATCGGCCCATATGGGCACCATGACCAGCAGGGTCAGTGCGACGGGCGACGCCAGGAGGAGGATCCGCCGCCAGGGAAGCCGGCGCCGTGGTGGCAGGGGTTCGAGCAGCATGAGGACCATGGTCACGTCGCCGACGCGCCCGGACAAGCCCGGCCGGGTCGGAGGAGTCCAGAAGGGCGGTATAGTTGATAACAACACACCGACGCGGGGTGGAGCAGTTCGGTAGCTCGCTGGGCTCATAACCCAGAGGTCGCAGGTTCAAATCCTGTCCCCGCTACCAATCCGAAGTCCCCGGTCGCCACACGGCGACCGGGGACTTCGTCGTTTCCGGGCCCTGTCATGCCGGGTCTTGTTCAATGGCTCACGTGCTGATTACATGATTACATGACGGAAAAAGACGTCCCGACGATCTACGAGTGGGCGGGCGGGACCGAGGCGTTCGAACGGCTGACCGTGGCGTTCTACCGGACCGTCCTCAAGGACGACCTCATCGGGCCGCTGTTCGCCCACATGGACCCCGACCATCCCAGATACGTCGCCATGTGGCTCAGCGAGGTCTTCGGCGGCCCCGACCGGTACACCCACGAACGCGGCGGATATCCCCACATGCTCGCCCACCACCTGGGCCGGGCCATCACCGAACCGCAGCGCCGCCGCTGGGTGAACCTCCTCATGGACGCCGCCGACGAGGTCGGCCTGCCCGACGACCCCGAGTTCAGGGCCGCGTTCGCCGGCTACATCGAATGGGGCACCCGGCTGGCCGTGCACAACTCCCAGCCCGGCGCGACTCCGCCCCCGAAGGCGCCGGTTCCGCACTGGGGTTGGGGAGTCGCTCCGCCATACCAGCCGTAACCTGGAGAAATGGGAAGCACGTCGCGCGGGCGGCTGCGGGTCTACCTGGGCGCGGCGCCCGGCGTCGGCAAGACGTACGCCATGCTCAGCGAGGCGCGACGGGCCAAGGAGCGCGGACGTGACGTGGTCGTGGGCCATGTCGAGACCCACGGCCGCGACCAGGTCGCCCGCCTGCTCGACGGGCTGGAGACCGTGCCCGGCCGCACCGTCGTCCATCGCGGCGCCACGTTCACCGAGCTCGACGCCGACGCGGTCATCGCCCGCCGCCCCACGGCCGTGCTGGTCGACGAGCTCGCCCACACCAACGCGCCCGGCTCCCGGCACGCCAAACGCTGGCAGGACGTCCAGGACATCCTGGACGCCGGCATCGACGTCGTCTCCACGCTCAACATCCAGCACCTGGAGTCCCTGCGCGACGTGGCCGAGCAGATCACCGGCCTGCCGCAGCGCGAGACCGTCCCCGACGACCTCGTCCGGCGGGCCGACCGGCTCGAACTCGTCGACATGTCACCCGAGGCCCTGCGCCGCCGCCTCGCCCACGGCAACGTCTATCCGCCGGAACGCGTCGACGCCGCCCTCGCCAACTACTTCCGCGTCGGCAATCTGTCCGCTCTGCGGGAGCTCGCCCTGCTCTGGGTGGCGGACCGGGTCGACCGGCAGCTCATCGCGTACCGGGCCGACCACGACATCGCGGGCACCTGGGAGGCCCGCGAACGCGTCGTCGTCGCCCTCACCGGCGGCCCCGAGGGCGACACCCTCGTCCGCCGCGCCGCCCGCATCGCGGCCAGGACCAAGGGCGCCGACCTGCTCGCCGTGCACGTCACCCGGGCCGACGCCCTGTCCACCGCGAGCGACCCGGCCAACCTGGCACGCCAGCGCAAACTCGTCGAGGACCTCGGCGGCACCTACCACCAGGTCGTGGGCGACGACATCCCGCGCGCGCTGATCGCGTTCGCCGACGGCGTGAACGCCTCGCAACTCGTCCTCGGCGCCTCCCGGCGGGGACGGCTCGCACAACTGCTCACCCGCGGCGTGGGCATGACGACGGCTGCGCTGGCCGGCTCGATCGACGTGCACATGGTCCCGCACGAGGCCGTCAGCGGAGGCTCCGGCCGGCCGCAGCCCGGGGGAGCGCTGACGCGTCGGCGCAAGTCGGCCGGATGGGCGCTGACCCTGGCCGCCATGCCGGCGCTCACCGCCGTGATCGCGCCGCTCGACCTGAGCCTGCCCAGCGAGATCCTGCTCTTCCTGCTGCTGGTCGTCGGCGTCGCGCTGGTGGGCGGGATGTGGCCGGCGCTCACGGCGGCGGTGCTCGCGTTCGGGCTGCTCAACTGGTTCTTCACGCCACCGGTGCACACCCTGACCATCGCCGAGCCGGAGAACGTGCTCTCGCTGGCCATCTTCGTCCTGGTCGCAGCCATGGTGAGCACGGTCGTGGACCTGGCCGCCCGGCGCAGCAGGGAAGCGGCCCGGTCCAGGGCGGACGCCGAGGTCCTCTCCACACTGGCCGGACACGTGCTGCGCGGCGAGTCCGCGGTTGCCTCGCTGCTCGGACGGTTGCGCGAGACGTTCGGGCTGACCGCGGTGACCCTGCTCGAAAGGGACGATCCGTCAGGTGACTGGCGCATCGTCGCCACGTCCGGCGGCCCCCCGATCACCACCCCGCCCGCCACCACCCCGAACCACGCCGGACCGGACGGCGGGAGCGACGTGGTCACCATCGACGACCGGCTGGTGCTCGCCACCCGCGGCCGGCTGCTCGACGCCAGCGACCGCCGCGTCCTGGAGGCGTTCGCCGCCGAGGCCGCCGTCGCCCTGCGCCAGGAACGCCTGCGCGAGGCGGCCGAGCGCGCCGAGCCGCTGGCCGAGGCCGACCGCATGCGCACCGCGCTGCTCGCCGCCGTCGGCCACGACCTGCGCACCCCCCTCGCCTCGGCCATGGCCTCCGTGGAGAGCCTGCGCAACACCGACATCATCTGGTCCGACGACGACCGCGCCGAACTGCTGGCCACCGCCGATGAGTCCCTGGTCAAACTGAACCGTCTCGTGTCGAACCTGCTTGACATGAGCCGCCTTCAGGCCGGGGTCCTCGGCGTCACCTTGCGGCCCGTCGCCGTCGAGGACGTGCTGCCGCGCGCCATCGACGACCTCGGCCCGCTGCGCGACCGGGTCAGAAGTGACGTTCCGGCCGACCTGCCGGAGTTCCAGGCCGACCCGGCGCTGCTCGAACGTGTCCTGGTGAACCTGATGGCCAACGCCGTCCGCTACAGCCCCGAAGCCGAGCCCGTGCTCGTCACCGCGAGCTGGCACGGCGAACGGGTCGAACTGCGCGTCATCGACAGGGGGCCAGGAATCCCCACGGAAGCGCATGAAAGGGTGTTCATGCCCTTCCAACGACTCGGCGACCGCGACAACCACACCGGTGTGGGCCTCGGCCTCGCACTCTCCCGCGGCCTCACCGAGGCGATGGGCGGCACGCTGCTCCTTGAGGACACCCCCGGAGGAGGGCTCACCATGACGGTCTCACTGAGGAGGGCCCTGTGACCCGCGTGCTCGTCGTCGACGATGAGCCCCAGATCCTGCGTGCTCTGCGCATCAACCTGGCGGCCAGGCACTACGAGGTCGCGGTCGCCCCCGACGGCGCATCGGCGCTGCGCCAGGCCGCCGACTGGCACCCCGACCTGGTCGTCCTCGACCTCGGCCTGCCCGATCTCGACGGCGTCGAGGTGATCCAGGGGCTACGCGGCTGGACGAAGGTTCCGATCATCGTGCTGTCGGGACGTACCGACAGCACGGACAAGGTGGACGCCCTCGACGCCGGAGCCGACGACTACGTCACCAAGCCGTTCGGCATCGACGAGCTGCTGGCCCGCATCCGCGCGGTGACCCGCCGCACGAACCAGCACGAAGAGGAACCCGCGACGGTGCGGCTGGGCGATCACGTGATCGACCTCGCAGGCAAGACGATCTCAGGCGGCGTACGGCTGACCCCGACGGAGTGGCACTTCCTGGAGATCCTGCTTCGCAATCCCGGCAAACTGATCAGCCAGCGGCAGCTGCTGACGGAGGTGTGGGGCGTCGGCTACCTGAAGGAGACGCACTACCTGCGCCAGTACATGGCCCAACTGCGCCGCAAGCTCGAACGCGACCCGGCCCACCCCGTGCACCTGCTGACCGAGCCCGGAATGGGATACCGGTTTCAGCCCTCCTGATTCCTGACCAGGACGACCGCCTTGAGCACGGCCCACCCGAGCAGCAACGCCCCGAAGAGCACCTGAGCGGCACGCACCCACAGGGAAGACGTCTGATCCGCATAGATCACAACACCGATCCACATCAGACCAAATATCCCGACCAGGATGATTGCCGACCAGTTCAGCCCACGTTGCCACATACGCGCAGTCTTACAGCCGGGTGGCCAAGACCGGGTATGGCCACAGTCCTCATCCGGTCCAAGCCTGAGCCCCTGGCGGATCAGCCCTGAGCGATCCGCGGCTGGGCCGGCCGGCTCAACGGGGGAGCGTCCGGTGGGCACCGACGCACCGCCGCAGGCGCATCCCGCGCACTCGCACGACCGGCGGCGGTTGCTGCGGCTGCTCCTCCTGCATGCAGGCGAGCAGTGCCTCAGCCGTACGGGCGTCGGACAGGATCTGCTGCACGGCGTCCTCGTCCTCGGGCAGCTGGTCGCGCTCGGCCAGCTCGCGGGTGAGGAAGGCGAGCGGGTCGGGCGCGCCGACCATGTCCGCGGCCACGGTCGTCCGCGCCGCCGTGAGCAGCCGCAGGTAATGGGTACGCAGGACGGCCTCGCGCACCCGTGCCTGTTCGAGGTCGTCGATCAGCGTCCGGGCGATGCGCAGGAGGTCTCCCGCATGGGTCGCCGGGTCGGCGAGGAAGGCACGGATGTCGTCGAACTCCGAGCGGGTCATGGCGGGCACCTCCGAGAGCGCAGTCTGCTCGTGGCTACCTTCGTACCGAGGGACGATTGCGGATGACTTGCTGACCGCTTGACTTCGGGTGTCGTACGGGCGGCGATGACCAAGGTTTGACGATCTTGTGGCGAGGGAAGGACTCTGCGATTACCTGTGTGGCGCGAAGTACGTGCGGATGACTGCTAGAGTTGCTTCGCGCAGGGCGGCCGAGGGGCTCGCAAGAGCCTCAACAGAAGCCCGGCAAATCCCACTTCCTTCTGGTTCATTCAAGACGGTTCAGAGCGGTCTGAATGAGCTGGTAAGTTAGAGGGGTTGTCCCGGAAGCGGGGCGCGACTTAATTCCAGCAGGTCGAGCAAGTCCGGTCAATTTGACAGAGACTTGAACGGCTGAAA